>NZ_CP009503.1:2227796-2546053 GCF_000969965.1 Methanosarcina sp. WWM596 | reverse complement strand
TTTTTCCCGCCTTGAAGCTTTCTTTTCATCGAGTTCCCGGATCAGCGCCTTAGCTTCGGCAATCTTCTGCTCAGCATACTCTTTTTCAAGCTGCAGGGCATTAAGGCTGGCTTCGATGTCCCTGATCCTGCCGTCAAGCCTCCGGAGTTCCTCATCCACAAACTCGGCTTTTTTGTTGATCTCGGGAAGAGGGGAATCAGCAAGTTTTGCTTCAATTTCGGCAACCTGTACCTCCAGTTCAGCCACTGCACCTTCTTTTTCAGCCTTTTCCACAATTACCCTGTCCATTTCAGTCCTGAGTTCTGTCCTGGACTCTTCAATTGCCCTCAGATCTGCCTGCTTTGCCTCAAGGAGCTCTGCAAGTTTGGCACCCCTGCCAGCGATTTCCTGAAGCTCGAGTTCTTTTCTGGAGATAGTAGCTTCACAGTCGCGGATCTTCCTGCTAAGCTCAAAAACGTGGCTTTCAATGTTATCCTGTTTACTGATCGCTGCAGTCCGGCTTGCGTCAAGGGATTTGATCTCCCCTGCAAGCTCAAGGAGTTTGTCTTTTTCCGCTGCCGCAAAAGAGATCCCTGATTTTGAAGAAAGAGAGCCTCCAACCATTGCCCCGCTCTTTTCAAGGAGTTCTCCTTCAAGGGTGACCATTCTCGCCTTCCCCATGAGGCGGCGGGCACTGGCAAGGTTTTCCATAACAAGGGTATCCTGGAAAACATACCAGAAAGCAGGTTCGAGATCTGGATCGAATTCGATAAGATCAATTGCGTACCCTATTACACCATTGTCATAACTGAGGCTTTCAAGCCGCCTGGAATTCCTCATTTTATTAAGCGGAAGGAAGGTAGCTCTTCCGCCCTTTCTCCGCTTCAGGAATTCGATTGCCTCTGCAGCATCACCATCATTATCTACAACAACTGCTTGCATCCTGTTCCCTGCAGCAATCTCAAGAGCAGCCGCATACCTGCAGTCAACTTTCCCCAGCTGGGCAATAGTTCCGTAAATTCCGAAGAGTTCGTTCTGTCGGGAAGCTCCGATTACCATTTCCACGGCCCTCGAATATCCACCACCCTGTTCCGAAGCCCGGACCCTTGCCTCGGCAATCGCATATTCCTGCTGGAGCCCATGAAGCCTGATCTCAAGTTTCTTTATGTCTTCCTTGACCCTGAAATGGCTGCTCTCAACATCGTCACGGTCTTTTATGAGGGACTCCAGGTTTACCGTAAGCTTCTCAATCTCATACTGAACAGAAAGAGTATCGCTATCAGAGGAAGTAAATGCAGCTTCTGCATCCCTTATCTGGTTTTCAATTTCCCGCAGTTCCGACGATTTTCTCCTGAGGGTATCAAGGAGCCGGTCCTCATTACGGATAAGTTCATTTTTTTCGTTTTTGATGTTCTCAAGTTTCTTGCGGGCAGCCATGAGCTCATCTCTTGTTGCTGCAAACTTTGCATCCACATCCGCAATCCTGCTCTGAAGCAGCATACGCTCGGTTTTTCTCTCGGACAGCTCAGAAGAGATGCTTTCTTTTCTCACATTTTCGGTTTCTATTTTCTCTTCGAGTTCCCTTACCTTGCCCTTTGTGGAGTCGATATCAACAAATGCCTTTCTGCGCTTTGCGTCAGCGTCTTCAAGTTCGGATTCCGAAAGCTCAATGCTGTCCACGCAGCGGGAAATTTCCCCTTTTGTCTCTTCAATTTCCCTTTTGACCTGCAGCTGTTCGTCTTCCCCTTTTTTCCGTATTTCAAGGGAAATTGTTTCCAGAGCCTGTTCAAGGGCTTCTAATTCCTTAACCCTCTCGTCCAGCAGTACCTGGACTTTTTCAAGGTGCTCTTCTTTCCCTGTAAGTTCTTTGTCCACATTTTCCAGTTCGGTTCTGGCATCCTTGAGTTTGGAGAGCAGGACATAACCTTCAAATTTAATTTTTTCAGTTTTCAGAGCCTGGTACTTCAGGGCCTGGTCTCGTTCCCCTGAGAGTTTTTCAAGCTGGACACGCACCTCTTCAAGGATAATGTCCACGCGTTCGACCTGCTGCCTGACGATTTCCAGTTCCCCGAGCGCTTTTTGCTTACGTTCGTCAAATTCGGCAACCCCGGCAATTTCATCAATAATTTTCCGCCGTTCTACAGAGGACATGGAGGTTATCTGCGTGACATCTCCCTGCATTACCACATTGTACCCTTCAGGCGTTACCCCTGCTTTTTCAAGCTGGGAATGGATTTCTCCCAGGCTTACGGCTTTTCCGTTAAAGTAAAAGTAACTGTAGTACGCGTTTTTTGTCCGCTTGACCTTTCTTGAGACCTCAATCTCATCAAGATCTAACGGCATCTTGCGGTCAGTATTGTCAAAACGGATAGTAACCTGGGCAAAATCAGGCTTTTTTGCCTCGTTCCCATTATAGATCAGGTCCGTAAGTTTTTCAGCCCGCATAGTCCTGGAACTGCTAAGCCCGAGTGCAAAGAGGATCCCATCTATGATATTAGACTTTCCACTCCCATTAGGCCCGGAAATAGTGGTGAAGTCGTTGTAAAAGGAAATCCTTACTTTTTTTCCGAAGGACTTGAAATTAACGAACTCGATTTCTTTTATGTACACAGAATGCCTCTGAGGTTTTGCGTTTTTGAGAAAGTATCCGTTTTTTTCGCCTCATTACGCCTGGGGATCTTTCCGGTTGCAGGTTATGATTTCCGCATCCTCATTATCCCGAAGATCCACGGATTCATCGATAAAACGCTTTTTTGGAGCCTTTTCGGCGATTATGTACTCACATTTATAATCTTCATCGGGTCGGGCTCTTACAGGGTCTGCCTTCACAGGAGATTGGTACCTCATAGCAAATCGCGAGCTTGCAGGAGACGACGGTCTCGCCGGGGCTTCTCTTACTGGAGTTTGCTGCCTCAGGTTGCCTCTAAGCCTTTTTCGATCTCCACTCTCGGCGATGATATACTCACACTTTGTTTCAACGACCTCCTGTTCATCAAGCTCCTCGGGCTTAACCTCCTTTATCTTAAGCTGAACTTTTGCGTTTGTGCCTGGCAGGGACGCAGGAGCTTCCGTGAAATCAATAAGCTCGTGTGCGGAAGGGCTCTCTTTTCTGAAATCAAGTTTACGCTTTGGTTTTCTGGAGAGGGGAGGAAGGTCAAGAGGGTCTTCGAGGGTTGGAAGAGAAACAGAAGGAGGAGAAAGAGGAGAGGAAGGAGAATAGGACATAGTATTTTGCATGCCACCCAAAGCCCCGGAAAGTTTTTCAACTTCTTTTTCCAGCTGTTTTATAATCATTTTCTGGTCAAGCAGCTCCCTGACAAGCCCGTCCTGAATTCCTGCCAGTTCCTTCAGCCGCTGGTCCGCCGTCACAGAGTTATTTTCTCTGCCAAAACCGAATTCGGCTCGCAGTTCACCAATAATTGAAGCCTTGAGTGATGCAGAATCAGGGAGCTCCCTCAATTCAGTTCTGATTTCGGAAAGGATCTGATCCTTAAAGGAGTCCAGATCGGAACTGTTATCCATTTCGGTCTGCAGTTCATTAAGAACCGAAATCTTAATTGCTTTTTTGAGAGTCTCGAGCTCCTCATAGGTTATTGACAGTCGCCTTTTAAGCGGTGTATTGTGCACGTCCCTCTGTCCAGTTCTCATGAAAATACCTCTAACAATAAATTCGGGTCCCGAGTTTCCTTATATCTGCAGTTTTTTGCTAGCATGAAACGTCAGTGTGATATATAATTAAATTGATTCAATCATACAAATTTAAATAATGTGTATAAAGTACATGTAATCTTACTCTATATATATATGGTAATCGATAGTATTCAGCTGACCCGAAATAACTTTAAATGATATTATAATAAGATAACATTATAAACCTTTCTGAAAACGGCTGCAGAAACCGTATAACAAGATAGAAGAAATTGCATAAAATATGAAATTTCCGAAGGAAGAAGATTTAAACGTCAGAATGGGCCGAAAACAAGAGAGGTAGATCGGAAATGTTCTGGAAAAGGGAACAGTGTTCATAAAAAATACCTGTAGAGAATTATATGAATACTAATAATACCCTACTTTCAAGCGTGTCATTTTCAAGCACATAATGCTCGGATCCAGAATTCAACGATCCCATAGAGACAATATATTTCTTGAAGATTGCATAGGCAAAACTGTAGAATAAATAATTACAAAGAGCTCCTGCATAAAAATATAAAGTGGGGGAATAAAGAGTGATCTCTGTCAATAGAAACAAAGGATGGAGGAATATAAAAAGAAGTGATAAAGTCCAGAACCCCGGATGCAGTTAATAATCTCATATAAACAAAATAAAAGCTTCAATCCAAGATTTTCTTCAAAATAGGGAATGAAACCCAAAAGTCAACTCTGAAATGAAATGAGTTGAAGAGTTGGATTTCAACAGGGGTTGGAAATTTTTAGGATTGTGTGTTAATTAATGGACGGACCAGACTCATCGAAATTGATAAGTACATTCTGTTTCACCTGGATTTTGGGGGAGGTACTGCAGTCCATATCCAGAGCACCCTCGTTAACAACAGAACCATGGGTTCCAGTACTTTCAAGGAAAAGTTGAACCTCTTCAACTTCAGGCTCTCGGAAATGATCCATTTCGAAAATGTCCATAATAACACTAAAAACGTTTTTGTGTAAGTGATCGGTAATCCGAGTCATTGGAAATAAACACGATGTATGAAGTATTAATAATTAACTACAACACGAAAACAGATGAGAGAGTTGAACCAAGTTTACTAATATATAAATATTGTGTTCGGTGCACAGAAACCTATCTCCCAGAGAATAACCATAAAAAATAAAAAAACTGGTTGTTTTTGGTGGCCCCTGATTAATTAGTTGATTTATTCCGGAATCAAAGAAAGAATCTTTTAGTTTTTTTATCCCTGCGCCACAAAGGGCTGGGGCAGCCTGCCTTCGTCCTCTTGAGTGCAGCTCAGCTAAAATCCATTGAGTAGTCCTCTTGAGCGCAGCGGAAAGGACCACGTACTGTTGCACTTGCAGTGCAAATCCCAGAAAATCTCCAATTTTCTGTGATCCCTAATCGCAATTCGGGAATTAAAGGAAAAGAGGCCCGAAAATCCGGATCAAGACACCTACCACAAGAGCGAGGATTATGGTGAATGTAACGATCATAGCCGTATCCTTTGTTCCAAGCTCATGCTTCAGTACTGCAATCGTTGCCACACACGGGACATAAATGGTTGTAATAACCGCAAACTGATACATCTGAAGGGGAGTCATTACAGATGCGAAGTTGGCTGTACCAGCAAGTACTGCAAGGATCTGGAGAGCCATTTCCTTTCTGAGAATTCCAAAAACCAGGGCTGTTGCGGCAAACGCCGGAAGGCCCAGCAGGCCAACAGATATGGGTTCTACAAAGTCCTGGAAGATAGAAAGAAGCCCAAGGGCATCGAGAACTCCCAGGAAGGCACTCCCTACCAGCAGCATCGGAAAAGCGATATATAAAAACTCCCGGCTTTTCATCCAGGTCTTCGAGATAGTGGATTTCAGTGCAGGTTTTCTGAGAGGGGTCATTTCCATAATGAAACCGCTTCTCTGACCTGGGAGGGCTCTTCCGAGAATCCAGCCCATCGCTGCAATAATAAAAACATTCAGCACATAGATAGAAACTGCGGGCCAGAAACCAACAAATGTCCCCACAAGTCCAAGGATTATAACTGTCCTTGCAGAGCAGGGGATAAGGGAGATCAGAAGCGAAGCTATCCTCTTTTCCCTCCGCGTGCCGAGGGAATGCACTGCCATTATTGCAGGAACATTGCAGCCAAACCCCAGAACCAGAGGGATAACAGCTCTCCCATGAAGCCCGAGCTTATGAGTCAGGTTGTCCAGGAGAAAAGCTGCCCTGGTCAGGTAACCTGAGTCCTCGAATATGGAAAGTATAGCATAGAAAACTGCAATATACGGGATTGCAATTGCAAATCCGGCTTCAACCCCCCGCAGAGTATAAATAATCAGGTTTCGGAAGATAGGCGCCATGCCAAAAGTCATGGTTTCCACTGGCTGGATAACATGAGGTTCAAAAAGATCATCAACAATCCAGGCTTCAAGGAAGCCCCCTACCCTGAAGACAAGAAGAAAAGTAAGGAGCAGGGCAGATATGAGAACCACAATCCCGAAGTTAGGAGAAGTAAGAACTCTATCTACCCTGTCCCGTAATCTTTTTTTCGGCTCGAACATTGAGACAACACTATCTACTATATGCCCGGATTCTCCGTAAAGGTCTCTTGCAATGGTATCCGGCACTGAAATTCCGTGCTCAATATCAAGGTTCTGCCTGAAGCGCCGGGCAGAAGAGAGAATGGCATGGGCTTCAGGCGGCATGCAGCAGAGTTCCACAAACTCGGCATCATTCAGCAGAGCTGCAATTTTGACACTTTGAGAGGCATCCGGAAAAGCGTGGTCAAGACCGGACAGAGCCTGGAGAATCCACTGGCTGTACTTTACCCTGTGGTGATCCTGGACTTTGTCTTTCTCTTCGAGAGCCACGAGCACTACCTCATCAAGCCCTACCCCCCACGTTGCAACAGTGGAAACTACAGGAAGACCTAAGAGTTCTGAAAGTCTGTCTTTATCAATAAGAATTCCAAGCTCTTCTGCCAGATCCACCTGATTTAAGGCAATAACCATAGGGATATCGAGTTCCAGTAATTGTAAAGTTAAATAGAGGTTTCTCTCAAGCCTGCTTGCATCAAGAACATTGATAATGACATCCGGATGATCTTCAATAAGAAATTTTTTGGTTACCTTTTCGTCTTCGTTTGCCACCCCAAGAGAATATATTCCAGGCAGGTCAACTACTTCAATGGTCCTGCCTCTGGCTTTTACACTTCCTCTTTTAAGTGCAACCGTAGTTCCGGGGTAATTGGAAACTTCAACCCCGACCCCTGTAAGCCTGCTGAAAAAAACACTTTTTCCAACGCTCGGGTTGCCTATGAAAGCCAGTGTCATATCATAAGGAGAATTCTTTTGACCTCTGTTGCCAGAAGTACAGCACGAGCTAGAAATCCCTATCATACCTCCATTAGTTTATCACATATCTGATCACATATCTGTAAAGTGTCATCATTGTCCTTTTTTTATGCACTATTGCCTTTAGGGGTGATGAAAATTTTCTTTGCGATATCTTTTCCAAGGGCAATCTCAGACCCAACAGCTATGACTGAGATACATCCCTGCTTTTGCTTGCGCCTGACTTCAATATCCTCTCCTGTAAGGATCCCAAGAGAGGTTAAGCGCTCTTTTGTCTCCCTTGGGAGGGTTACCCTGGCAACCGTACCTGAACTTCCCTCTTTCATTTCATCGAGAGGAATGAATCTTTCCTCACGCTGCAAGTTACATTTATCAATATTTATTGGGTGCCCGTCAGGGCAGTACTCTGGATTTCCCAGAAAATCGTAAAGTCTCTCAAGCACCGAGTCTGATACCGCGTGCTCAAGCTCGCAGGCTTCCTTGTGGGCTTCCTTCCGGTCAAAATCAAGGACATCAGCCAGGAAAGTCTCAAGCACCTGGTGTTTCCTCTTGATTCGGATAGCTTCTTCAGCCCCTTTATCGGTAAATTCAACCCCCTGATAGGGCTTATACTCAACGAACCCCATGGAATGCAACTTTTTGATCATTTCCGTCACACTGGGTGAAGATACATTCAGTTCTTCTGCAATTTGTTTGGTTTTTGCAGGGCTCCGGTTTTTCGTAATAAGGTAAAGAATAGTTTCTAAATACTCTTCAATTCGATCCGTATGCATTAACACCATCCCGCCAACATATGCCCGGAATATTTCAGGCAAGATAATTAGGACAACCTAAAAAACATAATTACTGAATAAATAGCTTTTGGTTTTTGCATGTTTAAATAAATTCAGGTTGAAAAAGGTTTCAAAATCGGGGTATTATCACCTGAACTCTGGCAGGAAAAGATAATATAAAAGGATTCAGGAACCCTGAGACATAAGAACTCCTGAGGGTTCCAGAAAGATATCAGGCATCGAGAGATTTAAGAACTGCAATCTCACTACAGTCCGGAAATTTGGGGCACCTGATGCATCCAGACCAGATTTTCCTGGGAAGGCTGTTTTTATCCACGATATTGAACCCAAGGGTTTCAAAAAAATCAGGCACGTAAGTAAGAGCAAAAACTTCCTTCATGCCGAGGTCTTTCGCGTCCTCGATACAGGCTGAGACAAGCTTTGTGCCTATTCTTTTTCTTGCACAATCGGGCTTAACTGCAAGAGCAAGGATTTCTGCAAGGTCTTCCCAGACCACATGCAAGGCACAGCATCCAACAACCTTTCCTTCGATCTCACAGACATAATAGTCCCTTATGTTCTCATACAGCTCACTCAAGGAGCGAGCAAGCATAAGCTCCTCCTTAGAGTAGGTGTTGATGATTTGTTTCATCTCAACAACATCACTTATCCTGGCTTTTCTGATCAATTCCTGTTTCCTCTGAAGCGATATTTAAGTATTTTAATAGAAATTATGCTGTATTATAAACATTTACAGAATAGAAATTATGATATTACAAACATTTGCTGTATTCCAGCTAGGAGATAACTGTATTTCTGAATAAGAAATTTATCCATAATTTACAGAACTTTCCCACCAGATAGGCTTTCAAAAACAAGCTTTCAAAAACAAGCTTTCAAAAACAGCAGGCAAAACAGATAAAATAAAAAGGCAAAATGAGAAATGGATAAAATAGAATTGTGCAAAATGAGAAATGGATAAAATAGAATTGTGCAAAAAGAGATAGAGATTAGCGGGCGCGAAGGGATTTGAACCCCCGATTTACAGCTTAGGAGGCTGCCGCCATATCCGGGCTAGGCCACGCGCCCATGATGTAACTCCTGAAAATACAGCATGCAACAGTATGCTAAAACTGCATTTCAAGTGAAGTATCCATAATACCGGCATAAGATATATATTTAATTATCGCTCCGAAGCACAGAAGTTGGCGAGCATGGGTATATAATAGAGACATCTGGAAAGTTTTAAATCCAATGTAAACCATGTACCTACTACAGGTTAACAATGAGTATATGGGTTATGTGCACATGGGTTAACAATGTACATATGATTACAGGAAATTACATCGCCCTAAAAGGCTAACTGAAAAGAAAGTTAACAATAGCTCCATATGCTCTTAATATACCCTCAGAATAAAGGAAAAAAGTATGCATATGATACATGATCATTCTTACCCCGCCCATACTCCAGAACTCAGGAAAATGGTCTTTGCCTCCCTCTTTGCAGCCCTGACTGCTGCAGGAGCTTATATACAGGTCCCCATACCCTTTTCACCTGTTCCTGTCACTCTGCAGGTATTCTTTGTCCTGCTTGCAGGAAGCATGTTAAAGAGCAAATGGGGAAGCCTGAGTATGGTTGTATATGTCCTGCTTGGTGTTGCAGGGCTTCCGGTCTTTGCAGGAGGCAGTTCCGGAATAGGAGTACTTCTCGGACCTACCGGAGGATACATTTTCGGTTTCATACTGGCTGCCTACCTTATAGGGAAACATTCCGAAAAAGCGGAAAGTGCCGGAAAATCAGGGTTTGCAGTCAATGCTCTTAATATGAGCGCAGGTGTTCTGGTAATATATGCCCTTGGGGTTTCCCAGTTGACGCTGATAGCCGAAATAGGACCCTGGACAGCACTTACCCTCGGAGCCCTCCCCTTCCTGCCAGGAGAAGTAGTAAAAACCGCAGTTGCCGCATATATAGCTACAACCCGTAAATTTTAAAATAGGCATGAACTCTAAAGCCCTGAGTAACCCCATTCCCAAAAAAAACTGAGTTCCCAAATTTCCACCTTAATTAAAAAAGAAAAAAAAAGAATTTGATTCAGCATGATAAGGTTCGAAAACGTAAGTTACAGTTACCCTGATGGAACCCCTGCCCTCAGAAACATAAGCATGGAAATAAAAAAAGGGGAATACATAGGGATAATAGGCAAAAATGGGAGCGGTAAATCCACTCTTTCTTTCCATCTTAACGGACTCCTGAAGCCTCAAAAAGGAAAGGTTATGGTAAAGGGCATGGATACCGGAGACTTTTCAAAACTCCAGGGGATCAAGAAAATTGTCGGAATCATATTCCAGAACCCTGAAACTCAGTTTGTTGGCAGGACCGTAGAAGAAGACCTTGCTTTCGGGCCTGAGAATCTCTGCCTTCCGCCCATAGAAATCCGGAAACGTGTGGATAGAGCCCTTGCTGAAACGAAACTTGAGAAATACAGGTATCATTCTCCAAAGACCCTGAGTGGAGGGCAAGGACAGTGCGCAGCTCTTGCAGGAGTCCTCGCCATGGAACCCGAATGTCTTATTTTTGATGAAGTAACCTCCATGCTTGACCCTGATTCGGGGAAAGCCGTCCTCGAACGCGTAAAAAAGCTGCATGAAAAAGGAAAAACTATAGTATATATCACACATAATCTTGAAGAGCTTCATGCCGCAGACCGGATTATCGTAATGGACAGAGGAAGGATAGTTCTTGAAGGAAAAACCGAGAATGTACTCTCAGACCCGTCTCTCCGGGATCTCAGGTTCACTCCGCCCTCCCTGATAGAACTTGCAGAGCACCTGAAAAATCACGGAGTCACGGTCCCCTGGGAAAAGACCTCTTCCCCTTCCAGCTTTGCGGAGGAGATATGCCGATTATTCTTGAAAACGTGAGTTTTATCTACTCTAAAAATACCCCTCTTGAAACAGCAGCTTTAAAAGATGTTAATCTGCGCATCGAAAAAGGGGAATTCGTGGGAATCCTGGGAGAAAAAGGGGCAGGAAAATCCACCCTTATAAAAATGTTTAACGGACTTTTGCGCCCGGATTCGGGAAAAGTGACTGTTGACGGGCTTGCCCCCTCTTCAAAAGAAGTTAAACTAAGGGTGGGGATGCTCTTTCAGCAAGCTGCAGACCAGCTTTTTTGCAAGACAATATATGAAGAGATAGCATTCGGACCTCTAAACTTCGGATATTCCAGAAAAGAAACCGAAAAAAGGGTCTTTGAAGCCCTTGAAGCCGTTTCTTTCGACCGCTCAATGCTACTTAGAGACCCGTTCAGCCTGAGCGGGGGAGAAATGCAGAGAGTTGCCCTTGCAGGAGCCCTTGCCCTCAAGCCGGACTACCTTGTACTGGACGAACCTATAACAGGGCTGGATCCTGCAGGAAAAAAAGAAATTCTGGATACCCTCAAAAAGATAAAAGATCAGGGAACTGCAGTCATAACCGTAACCCATAATCTTAAAGGGTTTTTTCCCCTTCTGGAGAAGATAGTGCTTATCAGAGAAGGCAGGATAAGTTTTCAGGGAAGCAGAAAAGAGTACCTTGAAACCGAGAAAGTGCCTCTTCCCCCGGTAGCGTCCATGATGAAAGAACTTAAAGCAAGAGGCTTACCGGTAAATCCTGCCATATTCACAGTTGAAGAAGCTCTTGAAGAGATATTGAAAGTGAAATCAATTATTGAAAAAGAAAAAGCTGAAAAATGGACTAAAAAAGCTTGAAAATTTGTCCGAAAAATAGACAAAAAGTATAAAAGGAAAAAAGTAAAGAGAACGAGAAAAAAGTATGCCAGAACCTGTTTTCAGTTACGTTCCAGGGGATTCCTTTCTGCATAAGCTTGATCCCAGGACAAAACTTGCAGCTGTTATGCTGCTGGGTATTCTGACCTTCAGGACTGAAAGTTTTTTCGGGGTAGGGATGCTCTTTGCGTTCTTTTTTGCCCTTACATCATTCTCCGGGCTGCCAGCCAGAGTGTTTTTCCGGGCAGTCAGACCTATGCTGCTGTTTATCATATTCATCTTTCTTGCGCAGCTATTTTTCATCGAAGGAAGAGTGCTGGCTTCTTTCTGGATTCTGCAGCCGAGTATCGAGGGACTTCAAAATGGGCTCAGGCTTTCTGCAAGGTTTATACTTCTCCTGCTTTTTGCTGCCCTTATGACAGCCAGCACCGACCCTTCGGCAATTACCTGCGGGATAGAGAGAATACTTCGCCCACTTCCTCTTCGCTGGCTGGGAATTAACTCCTTTGAACTTGCTACAATGATGAACCTCTCAATAGCCTTTCTGCCCCTTCTCTTTGAGAGGGTTGAGCGAACAAAAGCTGCCCAGGCTTCAAGGGGCATGTATTTCGGGCGGAATCCTTTCCACTCAGTCCCTGCCCTTGTAATTCCCCTGATAAGAGGCGTGGTAAGGGATGCTGAAGAATTAGCTCTGGCAATGGAAAGCAGGGGGTACCAGGGAACTTGCAGGACCTCGATGCATGAACTTTTAATGCAAAAAAGAGACTGGGTATCCCTTTTTGCCCTTGTATCTTTTGCTGCCCTTATCCTGAGATTTTGAAAACAGAATAAAAAGGCATAGAAAAACATTTTCCAAACCATATTTCTCTGCAACCGTTTGACCTGTTCATTTTTCAGCTCTTTTTCTGCACTTTTCCCTCCTTCTTTAACTCTTCACCTCATTTCACCATTTCAGGTCGGAGAAGTTTTTAGAAAGGGATTAATATATGAGCAATTGTTCATATGTTCATGAAAGAAAAGTGCGAGAGAGTTAACCCCGAGCAGATAAAAAACCTGCTGCGGACGATCCCTGATTCCAAAAATATTACGCAGATGTCTGCAGTCTTCCAGGCGCTTCAATCGGATACCCGCTTGAAAATCCTTTTTTTACTCAGGCAGAAAGAAATGTGCGTCTGTGAACTCGAGCAGATTCTTGAAGTCACGCAGTCTGCGGTCTCTCATGGGCTTCGGATCCTCAGGCAGCTTGACCTTGTAAGAGTCAGGCGGGAAGGAAAATATACGGTTTACTACATCGCAGACGACCATGTACGCACACTCATCGAGATGTGCCTTGAACATGTGGAGGAAAAAACATGAGCCTTGAATTCCTTAACTTCATTCCGTCCCTTCTTTCGGGAATCCTTCTCGCCTCCGGGAAAATCTTTGTGGAAGCTGCCCCTTACCTCATTTTCGGCTTCGGCGTTGCAGGCCTCCTCAATATAATTGTTCCTGACCAAAAAATCGTGGATTACCTGGGGACATCAGCAGGAAAAGTCCGCTCCGTTATCAATGCTTCTCTGGCAGGGCTTCCCCTTCCCCTGTGTTCCTGCGGAGTGATCCCCGCAGCCATGTCTATAAGGAAAAGGGGAGCAAACCGGGGCGCAACCCTTTCTTTCCTGATTTCAACCCCCCAGACCGGAGTGGACTCCATTGCAATCACCTACGCCCTCCTTGACCCCCTGATGACTATTTTCCGCCCACTTGCAACCCTTGCAACTGCCCTTCTTGCAGGGCTTGCCAACAACCTGCTGATAGGGGAAGAGCCGGAAAAAAAAGGGAATAAAAAACAGGAAAATCCCGGGAAAAAAGCAGAAATCCTTGCAGTTTCGACCCTTGTAGGAGTATCGGCAGCCGGAAGCAAATGCAGCTCCTCTTCTTGTGGTTACAGCTCACCTGAAGTTCCCGGAACAGGAAAAAAGGAAACCGGACCTGAGGGAAGAAGCAAAAGGTCTCTAAAAGAGCAGTTTCTGGGTGGACTGAAATATGCCTACATAGAACTTCCCGGAGAAATCGCCAAGTGGATGCTGATTGGAATCCTGCTTGCAGGGATAATTTCCTACGCTGTTCCCGAAACCCTGATTAAGGAATACCTGGGAGGAGGGCTCGGGTCAATGCTGGTCATGCTTGTAGTGGGCATTCCACTCTACATCTGTGCTACAGCCTCGACTCCTCTTGCCGCAAGCCTCGTAGCCAAAGGAATGAGCCCCGGCACAGCTTTTGTTTTCCTTCTTGCAGGTCCTGCAACTAATGCGGCAACCATAACCATGGTCGTCCGGTTCCTTGGAAAGCGTTCTGCAGCGCTCTACTTGGGAGTTATCTCCCTGTGCTCCCTTGGGGCAGGAATCCTTCTTGACTGGCTTTACCTCAAACTGGGAATAAGTGCGACTGCGACCCTAGGAAGCGCAGGAGAACTACTTCCAGAAGGCATTAAGATCGGTTTTGCGGCCCTCCTGCTACCTTTAATGCTATACGGAGTATTCCACAGGAGTCAAGAGTGCGACTGCACTGAATGCCATTGAAAGGAAAAGGAATAACGGGAAGAAATCTAAGAGCGTGTCTTAAAATTCAAACCATTTATACAATTGGATAATGGACAACGTCAACCTTAAAGTCAGACCGCAAATTTTTCGAAATTCAAATACACAGTGAACTGCCCCGCCCTACCACTTCGCTCCGAGGGTAGAGCTTCCTTCGAGTAATTACGTCACCTGGATATTTGCATAATGCAAGTATCCATCTGTAATCCTGTTTGTCGAAGATTATCAGAAAATTTCTGATAGCCTGTCCACAAAACATTTTGTGATAAGAACCGTTTCATGACGTTGATAACACTATTCCTATCTATATCAATAACGTTTCCGCAATCACATTTCATAATATTTTCTCAAAGAGGCATTTCATGTCTTTTTCCGCAAACACAGCACTCTTTTGAGGTATAAGCTTCATCAATTCTTATTGCTCTTTTATCTGCAAGCTCCGTCTTGTAGGTCAAGAATTCGATGAACCAAGAAAGTATCCTCGATTTTGGGTTGTCAAGAATTCGATGAACCAAGAAAGGTATCCTTGATTTTGGGTTGATCTATTCTGAGAACGTTTTCTTTTTCCATTTTTTTTCCAGTTACTTTCTTTGATTGAGCCATATTTTTTACATTAAGATCACCAACAATTATTGTATTGGCTCTGGTGTTCACAATCATAGTTTTGGAAAGCTTATGTTGAAAATCTTTTATCTGATTAGACTTTTTTGCTTCCATTTTTCTATATGTTTTGTGCAGTCTATTCCATCTATTGCTTCTTTTTTACAATGATCTTTTCTGGATTGATTGTATCTATTTTAGTATTCAACATCAAATGTTTCACTTATGCTATGAATTTTAGTTTTGAGAAAATCAATAACTAAAGGGTTCATAAGAGCTTTTCTTCTATATTCATGCATAGAACGAAATGATAATAGAGTGAATATACAGAATGGCTTCAAAGACCCATTTTATGCCATATGGTTATAACTGTATTGATTTAACTATAAGTATGAATAATTATGTTACTGTTGTTTTGTAGAAGTTGACGGTTTTCATCCCTCACCTGCCAGCCTTCGGCTGTCGAGGAAGGGGACTTCTCGCCTTAGAGTTAAAATGGAGATGAAGATAAATAAAAAAAATACAAATAGTAGATTTATTATAAATTTATATTCGAGAAATACCGGGAGCAATAATATGCAAGAAGGAGAAAAAGACGAACTTGAGGTCTACATGGCTTCTGAGAACGAACCAAGTGAAGCTAAAGCTATTAAAATGGATCATATCATGGCGGAAAAAATTGCTCTGAATTATGAAAGGAGAAAACTCATCCGCATAATCGGTTTTATTGGAATAAACATAGAAGAGCTAAAGGTAAAATCAGGCCTTGATGACTTCATGTATAGATACCATATGGACCTCTTGCTTAAGGAAGGCTTTCTTAAGGTTGAAGAGGGAAAATATCATCTGACGGACAAGGGAATAATGATACATGAATCAGGAATAAATATTAAAGAGCCAAAAAAATGAGGCAGGGCTTTAATTAATATGGTTCATTTCTTTCAAATTATTATGGAATTTCCAATGAAACTAGAAAAGAACCGGATCAAATGACTTTTTGACAGACCGTCCTGAGAAGCTGTATGAATATTCATATTTCATTCACATGATTTATAGTTCAGTCACATAATTCATATTATATCCACATGATTTATATTTTATTCACATAATTCATATTTTATTCACATAATTCATATTTTATTCACATAATTCATATTTTATTCATATGATTTTTTGATCTTAGCCAATCGTTTACTCACTATACGAACCATAGTAGCACATGTCAACTATCCCTGAGCTAAAGACTCAGGGGGTTCCTGCTGAAGGTTTATGAAGGCTTGACTTGATTCTGTCGGTTGACCAGCATGACTAGTGTATCGATTCCAGATTACATCCATAAACCTAAACTTCAAAATCCATCTCGTGACCAACAAATCCCTCACCAAATAATGGATTTATTTGGGAATCGATGCACTAGTATCAACCCAAATCGACTGCAATTTTGACCTCGTTTAGTTTGGGGATTTGAAATATGAGGCTCGGAGAGAAAATAATAAAAAAGTTAAAATATATAGTAGAATAATATAAATCCGTATAAATAGAATAATCAATATGCAGGAAAATCCAGAATTAGAGGAAAAAAAGGAACCGAAAGAAAGTGATTTTAAGGCTCCAGGAGAACTTGAAACTGGCTATACAGAGAAATCATGGGAAAAACCTGAAAAAACCATGGAAGAAAAAGAAGCCAGAACAGAACCGGGGGAAAGACCCGGAGAAGAAACAGGAAAAGAGACAAAAGAAGAAAAACACACGGTTTATAAAATGGAAAAACGCCTGACAAAAAGTAAGAGTGACCGTATGCTCTTTGGGATTTGCGGCGGGATCGGGAAATACTTAGGGATTGACCCAACCTTAGTAAGGCTTGCCTTTGTTCTCCTTGCCATGGCAAACGGGATCGGGATCGTTATATATATTATTCTAGCAATAATCATGCCCTCGGAAGAGAGCGTTCAGATGGTGCCCGAAACCCGGAAGAGCAGTTAATAAAAAGATCTTCCGAGATCGGGATTTATAAAAAACAGGAAACATCATTGCGCGAAATTATACCGGGAATTTCCAGATTTTCAGCATTCCCGGTGGACTGCTTTTTTATTTAATTTCCATTTATTTCAACTTTCAAACCTGTTTTTGAATATCTGCTATTTTTAAGAAGAGATACTACCCAGGCTTCCGTAAAAAACGGCACCTATGCCAAAATCCATTGCCGAAAAAAGACAAAATCAAATGGGAAAAGAGTAGGAGTTTCAAAATAAAAGTATAAGAACATCAGGAAGAAGGTCGAGGTTTGTTTCCCAAGATTAGTCAAAAGTAAGCAAGAAGAATAAAGCGGGCTCGAAGGGATTTGAACCCCCGACGTCTGGGTTAGAAGCCCAGCGCTATATCCTGGCTAAGCCACGAGCCCTGGTTGCTTATCCTATTGCGGAATACGAAATGAGCCTTCTAAGATAAAAGCCTTTTGTATGAACGCATTAATTGGAGCGGTATAAAATCTTAAAATATTTATGTGGAAGCGGAATTGTAATATATATTTAATATCTACCCACTTTACTTGGAGTGTTTCTTAAAAATTTCAGTATGGCAACTCTCCCGGAATTCTGATTTCGTTTAAGAGCTTTTCATAGAGCTTACATACTGCAAAAGAGTAGAAAAGTTAAATGGGCTATTTGACCTGTAGATTAAAAACTGTACTGGGTCGAAAGCACCAGAGAAATACCTACAGGAAATAAAAACTGAAAAGGACGATTTGCAAATGAGTGATTTACTGATTTATTTAGACGGGAAATTTGTCCCAAAAGCTGAAGCCAAAGTTTCGGTCTATGACCACGGATTCCTCTACGGCGATGGTGTGTTCGAAGGTATAAGGGCATACAACGGACGTGTCTTCAAGTTAAAGGAGCACGTCGACAGGCTTTATGACTCAGCAAAAGCAATCGCAATGGACATCCCAATCACAAAAGAAGAAATGACCGAGATAATCCTTGAGACCCTCAGGAAAAACAACCTCAAAGATGCTTATATCCGCCCCATCGTCTCAAGAGGAATCGGCGACCTCGGGCTTGACCCCCGCAAATGTGATAAGCCAACTGTCGTTGTTATCGCCCAGGGATGGGGAGCCATGTACGGCGATCTTTACGAAGTAGGGCTCACCGGAGTTAGCGTCTGCGTCCGTAGAAATGCCCCGGATGCCCTGTCCCCGAACATCAAGTCCCTGAATTATCTCAACAACATACTCGCAAAGATTGAAGCCAACGAAAAAGGAGGAGATGAAGCCATTTTCCTTGACCAGAACGGCTTTGTTTGCGAAGGCTCGGGAGACAATATCTTTATTGTCAAAAACAACCAGGTCTTTACTCCCCACACAATAAGCAACTTAAAAGGCATCACAAGAGCTACAGCCATCGAACTTCTGGACGAGATGGGATACAAAGTCATCGAATCAAATCTCGGCCTGTTTGACCTCTACACAGCAGATGAAATCTTTGTCACCGGAACTGCAGCCGAATCAGCCCCCGTTACCAGGCTTGACGGAAGACTCATAGGTACAGGCAAACCCGGACCCCTTACAATGAAAATGGTTGAAGCCTTTGATAAAATAACCCAGAACACAGGCGCACCCATTTATAAATAAAAGAGTCTGTTCGATGAAAAGGCGCGACTCTGAAGACAAAAACAAAATTGCGGGATTTTTCCCGCCAAAATCTTTTTTCGATCAATATTTTTCCCAGTAAACCCTTTTAGCTGGAATCTATTTCGTTTACGGATGCAAGAACATATTGATATGCACCGGGAAATGCTATTAAGGAAAAAATCCATCTGAACCGATAAGATTTCAGGTTTGACTCTTATGAAACGCAAAGAATTTCGGGAACTTGTCTCTGTAGAGGAAGCTCGGAGAATAATAAACCGCCTTCAGATCCGTTCTGAAAAAGAAAGCTCAGCCCTTGAAAATGCCCACGGAAAAATCCTTGCAGAGGATATTATTACCGAAATTAATGTCCCCCCTTTTCCGAGAGCAACAATGGACGGGTACACGGTCCGGGCGGAAGATACGTATGCCTGCAGTGAAACAGAGCCTGTAAAGCTGAAACTGCTTGGGAATATCCCTGCAGGTTCGGATGCAAAATTCACGGTCTCGACAGGAGAAGCCATGGAGATTGCAACAGGAGCCCCGATTCCCAAAGGGGCTGATGCTGTGGTTATGGTTGAATATACCTCTGAAGAAAACGGGACTGCACTTATCTCCAGACCTGTAACCGTGGGAGAAAATATCATGAAAGCAGGCTCTGATATCCTGAAAGGAGAAAGGGTGCTGCGCAGGGGAAGGAAACTGGGAACAAGAGAAATCGGAGTCCTGGCTTCCATAGGAAAAAAAGAAGTTCCCGTAATCAGGCTACCTGTCGGAATAATTTCGACTGGAGACGAACTGGTTAATCCGGGAGAAAAACTGGCTTCGGGGAAGATATATGACGCAAACTCCTACACACTGTACACAGGAGTCCGGGAATGTGGAGCTTTCCCCCTGAATTACGGGATTGTAAAGGACAACGAGAATGTGATGGAAAAAGCGCTTGAAACTGCGGTTTCGGAGTGTGCCCTTATCCTGACTTCGGGCAGCACGTCATCCGGGGCTGGGGATATGATGTACCGGTTAATAGACGAAGCAGGAGAGACCCTTGCCCACGGAATCAACATAAAACCTGGAAAACCTGTAATAATCGGCATCATAAAAGATGTCCCGATAATCGGGCTTCCCGGGAACCCTACATCTGCTTTAATGATCTTCAATGAATTTGTGGCTCCTCTTCTTAGAAAATCCCTTGGAGCAGAAGCTGGAATCAAAAAAACGGAAGAAGGAATAATGGGTATGGATCTCCGTTCCGAAGGGAGGCAGCAGCTCCTTCCCGTAGGCATGGTAAGGGGACGGGTTTATCCTGCAGACAGGGGCTCAGGGGCCATAACATCTCTTTCCGGAGCAGATGGCTTTATAGAAATCCCACCGGAGACAGAGTATATAGAAGCAGGAACTCCAGTGGAAGTCACCCTTTTTGGAGAAGTTGAAAAGCCGGACCTGCTCATAGCAGGCGGTTTCTGCCCCGGACTTGATGTTCTGGAAGACCTTAGCGGACTCAGGTTCAGAACACTTAACACCGGCTCAAGCGGGGGTTTCAGTGCAATTGCCACAGGCATGGCGGATATCGCAGGAGTGAACATGCCCACCAGATATTCCGAAGGACAGACCGGGATCCTGCCAAATGAGACCCGGTACAATACCCCCACAATAGAGGCAATGGGGCTTTCCAGAGCTGTGCTTGTTAAAGGATACAGGCGAGAAGTGGGGCTCCTTGTCAGACATGACAGCCTGGTTTCCGGACTTGAAGATCTGCCAGGAAAACGCCTGATTAACCGAAACAGAGGGTCGGGCACAAGGGCGCTTCTTGAGATGAAAATAGAAGAGCTAGCACGGGAAAGGGGAATAAGCAAAAAAGAGTTTACGGACTTAATCCCTGGATACGGTTCCGGAGCGAAATCTGAAGTTGCAGTCTGCGAGGCGGTTCTTTCAGGAAAGGCTGATGCCGGTGTGGGCATAAAGAACTGTGCGGAAAGAAACTGCCTGAAATTCCTAAAATTTGCAGAAGAAGAATATGACTTCCTGGTCAGAAAAGAGATACTGGAAACCCCTGAAGTCCGAAAATTCCTGCAAACCCTTAGCTCCACAGAATTTGCCTCAAAGCTTCCGGCTGGGCTGCAGGTATATGAGAGAACTGGAGAGAATATTTCTTTTGAATAAAGACGTTTGTTGTGTATATTTGCCAGAGGGCTTCCCATCAAGAAGATTTAAATATTATTATATATATTGAGATATATAAATGACGGCCCAATTTATTCACTTTCGGATCAATCAGTACAAATCATTTCATGCCAACAAAATAATGATAGCAGTAAAAACCGTTTAGCAGCGAGAGGACAAAATAATGATAGCAGTAAAAACCATTCAGTAGCGATAAAGATCATTCCATAGGTATATATATTTCATCCAACTATTCAGGATAAAATATCCAGATAACGGATCTGTTTTGGATCAAAAAAGGTTTATAGAGACCGTTTGGATGCGGTTTCTTTTTTAAAGTACTATGAAAATCATTTCTTCAGTCCCGAAATCGGCAGGTTCCAGATGAGCAGCATACAGGAGCAAATACAGGAAGTAGAAGACGAAATCCGAAAGACCCAGTACAATAAGGCAACTTCTCACCACATAGGCAGGCTAAAAGCCAAGATCGCCCGCATGCGGGACGAAATTGAGAAGAAAGCCTCCTCAAAGAGTGGAGGAGACGGTTACTCGGTCAAGAAATCGGGAGACGGTACCGTAACTCTTGTGGGCTTCCCATCGGTAGGGAAATCCACTCTTCTAAACAAAGTTACTGGCGCAAAATCAGAGGTAGCTGCATACGAATTCACCACCCTTACTGTAGTGCCTGGCGTGCTTGAGCACAAAGGCGCAACAATTCAGTTCCTTGACGTACCCGGGCTTGTAAAAGGCGCGTCTTCAGGGCGCGGACGCGGGAAAGAAGTAATTTCGGTCATAAGAAACTCCGACATGGTTATCTTTTTGCTTGATGTTTTTCAGCCCAAGCACTATGAAGTGCTTATGGACGAACTTTATCAGGCAGGAATCCGTGTGGATGAGGTACCCCCTGACGTTACCATCAAGAGAAAGGACAGAGGTGGAGTCGAGATAAACTCAACCATTGATCTTGACCTCGATGAAGAGACCATCAAAGCCGTGCTGGATGAATACAAAATCCACAATGCCCATGTCCTTATAAGAGAAAACATCACTGTGGACCAGCTCATAGATGTCGTCCTGGACAACCGGAGTTATGTCCGCTCTTTGATCGCGGTCAACAAGGTTGACCTTGCCTACCCTCAGCTGATAGAAGAGTGTAGGAAAATGTACCCGAACTCAATTTTCATCTCAGCCCATAAAGGCACTAATATCGAGGCTCTCAAAGACGCTATTTATGACTGCCTGGGCTTTATTCGAGTCTACCTGAAACCTCAGGGAGGACCAGCAGATATGGAAGAGCCCCTTATAGTTATGAGCAGGACAAACATAGGTCAGATCTGTGACCGTCTGCATCGCGATTTTCGCAGGAAGTTCCGCTATGCCCAGATATGGGGCCCATCTGCAAAACACCCCGGGCAAAGAGTAGGGCTCGATCACAGAATGGAGGACGAGGATATCCTCACGATAATAATCCAGAAGTAAAAGGAAAGCGAAAGGGAAGAAAAAAGGAAGAAATCGATCTTTCGCATTCCGTAGTTTTATGACTTAGTTTTTTTGAATATAATGAGTTTTTTGAATATAATTTTTTTTCAAATCTAACCTTTTTCTTAACCGGTCTTTTTGATGTTACTTTTTGATATATATACTCTTAAAGAGCCTGTATTGTTTCAGAATTGCCGGAGAAAATGTTTCTTTTTCTGTCGGTTTCTGATTCGATAGAGCCTTTAGCTTCGACTTCCTCCTCGAATTCCGCAGCACATTCAGCCGGGCTCTTCCTGGAGATTTGTCCAGAGAGTTTCTTATGCAGCTCAACCTTTACACTGGTTCCGATACCAGACCTTTTCTTTGCAGCCTCAAGAATTGCTGCCAGCATACCGGAGTAGGAGATATTGGTATAAGCGGCCATTTTTGCAAGGTGCCCGTCCCAGCACCAGCCAGGGTTCGGATTTACTTCAAGCAATTTTGGCCTGCCTTCGGCGTCAAGTCTCCAGTCAAAACGAGCATAGTCGCGGCAACCCAACCTTGTAAAGAGAGCAAGGCAACATCTCAGAATTTCTTTTTCGGTCTTTTCAGAAAGTATCGCCGGTACGGATTTGATCTTCCAGTACGGAGAATCCGGGAGCCATTTGGCCTCATACCCACAGATTCTGGGGAGGTTTTCAGGGACTGCAGAGTAGTCTTCTTCCGTGATAGGCAGCACAGTACAGAAAGGCGGGTTTCCTATGATGCCAACACTGATGTCTTTCCCGGGAAGGAACTCCTCCAGCAGAAAAGGCTTATCAGACCCTATTTTTTCCCTCGTCTCCTTCATTATCTCAAATATTTCTTCCCTGCTGTGGACTATGCTTTTCTGCGTTATTCCGAAACTTGAATCTCCGGAATTGGGTTTTACAAGCAGAGGGAAAGAGAGAGAAAGCCTTGAAACGTCAGAATCCCCGGTAACGAGAATTCCTTTTGCCACAGGAATCCGCATCTCACGGGCGACCCCCCTTACAAGAGACTTATCATAGCAGAAGGCAAGGCACTGGGGGCCCGCGCCTGTATAAGGAATATTTAACTGTTCAAGCAGGGCAGGAACATGGAGCTCTTTTGTAGGGTCATTGTAAAAGCCTTCATCACAGAGGTTGAGTACAAGGTCAGTTTTTCCAGCCTTCTTTTTGAGGTCTTCGAGAAGGGTTTCGTGCCTGTCCAGGAAAGTGAATTTCATGTAAGGAATATCGGCAAGAGCCTTTTTCATTCTGTTAACAGTTTCGAAATCATCATCATCAAATACGCAGGCAGGCTTGACCTGATCTTCCTTTCGTGGGTCTCCGAGCACCACAACAACGTTCAGGGGCTTTTTACTTTCAGCATTCTGAAGAAGAGGCCAGGATTTCTCAACAGTTGCCGAAAACAGGATTCTCTGCCCCATCATTCCTGCATCCTGGGTCCCTGTTGATATGGGACTGAAAGTTGTATGAAAAGTAGGGATGCTAAAACCTGATGCAGTAAGCAACTCAAAAAGGCTTTCCCTGTTGTACAGCCTCTCAGCGTAAAACTGGTCTGCAATTATTCCCCGGTCGTTGCGACATATAACCTCCCTGCAGATCAGGCGGTCACCATCAGAAGAAAGAGCCCTTTCCCTGCATACGAAATACTTCCTGTCCAGCCATTCCCATGATCTCGGCTGAAAATTCTTTTTCATATAGTCCCCATCTACAGCATCAATAAAGACCCTGCCTCCGGGCTTCAGTACTCTGAAAACCTCCTCAAGCACTTTTCGATCATGCAGAGTGGAATCAAAGTATCCGAAGCTGTTTCCAAGGATGATAACTACAGAGAAAGTATCAGATGGATACGGAAGTTTTCTTGCGTCCCCTTCCCTAAACCTGACCTGCAGGTTTTCCTTCTGAGCCCTTGTTCTTGCTTTCCGGATAAGGTATTGGGACCTATCATAGCCTTCAACATTTGAAAACCCCCTTCTTGCCAGTTCCAGGACATGCCTGCCCTGTCCACAGCAAAGGTCAAGAACCGTGTCTTCAGGAGCAAGTCCGAGGATGGAAACAACAAGATCTGTTTCTTTCCTTGTAACTTCCATATCATCCAGAAGATCGGCATCGGTCTTGAGGTAAAGGGAGTTAAAAAGAGTCTGCCACCAATCGGATCGGACATGAGGTTCAAGGTCGTCAACCGGCCCGAGGGTTTTCGTCTGTGCGGTACCTTTAGCGCGTTTGCGCCTGGGATTTGAATCGGTAGTATTCTGGGTCATGATCTGATATCTTCCAGAAAAAAGTGTATGTGCTTTCAGTATATCAAGTTTATCGGAGGGTTGAAAACCCTTTATATACTGCAGGGGATAACCAACTAGATTTATAAAAGGATCAATAGGTTTTAAAAGGGCATTTAAAGATAAAAACGATTTTTTAGTTTTATTTAGAGAAACAATATTATATTTAGAGTTTAAAGGAAGATAAGATAAATAATAACATCTAAAAATGGAATTAAGATCATAATTATGGCTAATTCGATTAAAAGAAATGTATCACATTCTTTTTCAGCATTCTAAAGTATTATAACATTGTTTGCAGCTCCCAGGAGTAAAAAATTCCTGCAATTGTACTTCCAGCAGCAAGCACAATCAGTTGCCCTTGAAACTATCCGACTCCCAAGCCAGGCAAAGTATCCGCTCCTGTTAAGCGTCTCACCCACACAAAAAGCCCCGAAAAGGAAGAGGAGCACGTCCAGGTTGATTGCCCTGAAAACCTCCTGAGGTGGGATTTTCCCGAGCAACAATACCGAGAAAGCCCCCAGAGTCATAACCTGCCAGATATGCGGCCTCAAAGACCCCACCTGCCTCAGAGCGGTCAGTAAAAGGACTCCCATGAGGACGAGTACCGAAAGGTCGGGTTGAAGACACAAAAAGCCTTAAATCCCAGCTTTTACTGCATCCCAGAGCATTTCCATCTTTTCAAGCGGAGTGTTCAGAGGGATTTCGCAGCCTGTGGCAAGGATAAAACCTTTTTCCGGGGCTGCGGAGAGACAGCTTTTTACCTCATGCTCGATCTCAGCGCGAGAGCCGGCGAGAGGAGCGTCCGGGATGATGTTTCCCATAAGGCAGATGCCTGCACCCGAGAATTCATTAAACTCCTTGAAACAGTGCCTCGGGCCGCACCCGATGTTTTTGTGGTTATGGAGCTTTTTACATTCGACCCCGTACTTTTTGCCGAGCAGCCTGACGTCCCCGAAGGCAAAGTTAAGGGCATTGGGTTCTAGTTTCAATTCCAGGTCATAGAAGGCCTGGGCTGCGCAGTTATGAGAAATTACGTATCCTCCTTCAGCTTTGATATAGTCATAAAGTTTCTTCGTATACGGCAGCATGAATTCTTCAGCCATCTGGGGGCTGAAAAGGTCGCCTGTGCTTTCTCCGTTTTCGACAAAAATGCCGTCAGCTCCAGCTTCAAGCAGGGAGTCGGCAAAAAGTATGCAACTTTCCGTAAGTTTATCCAGCAGGGCGTGTAAACCTTCCCGGTCCTTGAGCATATCAATACAGAGCCTGCTACCCCCCATGACCTGAGAAACCAGCATCAAAGGAGCCATAGTTGCTCCGGTAATAAAGGCTTCGTCCCCGATTTCTTTCTTGAGAATTTCTATTGATCCGGCAACGGTCTTCACCCGCTCCGAACGCTCGACGTCCATTGGATTTATCTTTTCATGTTCTGCCGCAGACTTCAGGGCATACTTCTCAACAGTCGGGTACCCGTTTTCCTTGATGTTCACCTTCGTCCCTAGCGCCTCAGCTTCCACGAGAAGGCAGCCCCATGGAGACATCACATTGTCGTGGTGATACATCTCCCGCGCAAGGATCTGCGCCCTTGCAATTCCCTCTGCAGAACCGTAGGCGTCCTTGAGGCTTGCACCCATCCGCTCCAATACCGCATGCCCTGCTCCGAACCACAGGTAGCCGTATGGGACACGGTCTACATCTTTTCTTTCGAGTGCGTTAATAAAACGCTCCCTTGAGGTCATTTCCGCTTCCATATGATATCTCCTTTATTAAGTTTCCAGATATCACTATAAAAGTAGTTTTATAAATACCAGGGAGTTTGAACTGAAGATGAATGTCTTTTTTCATACTGATCACATCATATGTTCAAACCTGCATAAACATGAAAACTTTCAGGTCTCAAAATAGAAATAACCTAAGTCACGGCCTTTATAAAAAAATTCCAGGGACTTCAGCTAAACTTCCGCTTTAATCAGAGAATAAATAGCTAACTGCGAAATATTTAACATAAACACTGAAGTATTACAAAACATGACAGAAATGTTTACATTTTCTGCAATGGTGAAAAAGGAGAATGAGCAGTACGTATCCTCTTGCCTGGAACTGGACATATCAAGCCAGGGAAAAACGATTGAAGAAGCAGTTTCGAACCTGAAAGAAGTGGTTGAGCTTCATATAAAAAAAAATGACATCCCCCTTCCGATCAAGCGCCCATTTTTAACAACATTTAAAATAACCGGGAAAAGGTCCGGAGAGAAAACGGTGCGATAAAGAAAAAGTTGTGAGAAGAAGCCCGGTGCCACCCTCATCCCTTACGGTGTCCCCCAACACAGCAGCTCTGAAAATACATTCCCATCAACATATTGCCAGAGCAGGAGCAGGTAACTCCGGGCGATTCTTTAACAATCCGCCAAGACTTCACTATTCGGTCATACCTATTTCTTCCAGCTCCATTATATAGAGAGAATGTAACTTACTTTAAATTAATTATACAAAAAATTCATTCTAAACAAAAAATACGTTCATAGAAAAAGTTTTAAAGCCAGCACACGACTTGTTATATAATTTAGCATTTGACCTGAAAATCCCGCAAAAAAAGTTCTGAGATGGCACAAAAATTAAGTACATGAATTATGTTATAAGTAAAAGCTTTCATGCGCAGTCCTGTAGGGTAGTGGTCAATCCTTCGGGCCTTTGGAGCCCGGGACAGCGGTTCGAATCCGCTCAGGACTATAATTACTATTTTTATGGAGAATCCCCTGGACAAATGTAATTTTGAAATTCCCCATTCATAATAAAATAAAAATCGAGTTTTGAAAATTTATTATCTCCAGGTTAAATCGCTCCTTTTCTTTCTCAGTCCGCTTAAGTAAAATATAATTCTACACCAAAAAGTTTGCTTGAGAAAAATATGATTCTACGCCAAAAAGTTTGCTTGAGAAAAATATGATTCTACACCAAAAATTTGAGGTTCAATTTTCCAGCCTACAATTATGTGTAGTTGCTAGGTTTACATATGACCAATTATTAATCTATTATACCAAACTTTGACGAAAAAAGGATTTAGTGATCATATCGGTCGTGAGGGTTAAGCTACGCGTTAACCAGCGAAAAAACATAATAAACATATATTAAATGTACTAAAAAGATATCATGAAAAATATTCTAATTTGTGATGTTGACCTGCTGAAAGCAAAAATAATGAATCGAATGCGATTTTCAAGAAAGTAATCCCCTCAGAAAGCAAAATTCGTTTTAAGATCTCGACGGTCGACGGCAAAAAAATTCACTGCAGACTGGTTTTACAACGATGTCTCTCAGAAACGTCTATTTATATTTTCACGTTGACTTTTTTTGGAACCGAGTTTACACTTTTCCCGGAGATTTTAATTCCCTTATTATTCCTTTTACCTGTTTATCCGTTTTAAGTATATACAGATAATAAATGCAGATAATCAAACCGGAGATTACTACAAGAAGGACCTGGTTTATTCCTGCGATTTTGAGAGCTACCAGAACTGCTCCCGCAGGGATAAAGAGGATCAGGTTTGAGAATACAATTTCCAGGGCTCTTGAAGTCTTTACGCCAGAGTAGTACATCATTTTCAGGCATAGGTACCCGTATACCACAATGCCTGATATGGAGAAAAGGACAAGGGCCACACGGGCATTTCCCAGCAAGCCCCCGATTGTGAGGGACAGGAAACGGGTTACTAGATTGAAGAAATTGTAGTTGAAGCCGAAGTGAAGCTCTTCTACTACCAGGTATATTGTGGTCAAAGGGGAAGAGATAAACCATACAAATGCCCAGAGGCTCAGGATCTGGGCATAGACTCCTGCCTCTGTCCAGGCGCTCCCGAAAATCACGGTGAAGACGTCGCTTCCGACAATTGTGAGGATCAATATAGGGAACATGCCTATGAGCACGAGCATTCGGAACACACTTTCAACAAGAGTACTGAGGGTGCCTTCGGATATTGCCCTTGACGCTCTCTGGTAAAATACCTGTGAGATCGAACCTCCAATAAAACTCATGGGTAACTGAAGCAGGCGGAACCCGAGGGAGTAAAAGCCAACAACTGCAGGAGTAAAAAAAGCTGAAAGGAGAAAAGCCGGAAGCTGCCAGGAGATCGAGTTCATAAGTGCGGACCAGATATCTATGAGCGGAAGTTTGCGGTGCCTTATTGCACCTTCGTATATTTTTTTCCAGCCCAGGCTCTTTTTTATCAGACGCCTGTCATCTCTCCAGATCTGCCCTCCAAGCACGAATGTCGCTACAGACTGGCCTACAAGGCTTCCCCCGATTAAACCGGCTGCAGTTGTGGGCTTTTCTACAACCCCGAGAGTAATCTGGGTTGCAGTGGTCGAAACTGAACTGGAAATTCTTGAGAAGGAGAGCCTCTTGAAGAGTTTTGTTCTTGAGTTCCACTGGTTAAGTGCGAGAAAAACTCCGTTCACAAACACGAACGGAGGCACAAGCCAGAGATATTCTTCGATCTGCGGGGCATTTAGCAGATCAACTATCCGGGACTGAAAGTGCCATATAAATGGCACGGTTAAACCGGTAACAGCAAGGGCGGAGAGGAAACTAAGGCCTAAAAGGTTTACTGCTTCCTCTTCGGACTCTGGTAGCATTATGGAATAATCATACCTGAGGCATGCAATAATGCTTATAATGCTCGTTATGGAGATATACAGGGCCCAGACTCCAAAATCCTCCGGTCCGTAAAGGCGGGTCAGAACAGGAGCTGCCAGAATCGTAAGGATCTGAGCAAAGGTCGTTCCGCCTGCAAGTGTCAGCACATCTGATACAAAACTTGCCTTCTTTTCTTTTTTTGATGACTTTTTTACCGCTTTTTCCGTCTTTTCATCCATAGCCAGTACCCTGAAAAAGTCGTTTTTTCAGCACCCTGAACCTATACTTCCTGACTTCTGTCTTTTTAAGCGCATACATGCTGTTCCGCAAATCTGTGAAGTCAGATGATTGCGGTTTAGAGATTCTACCCTGAATCTAATGTGCTTAAGCTTAAGCGCATAAGTCAGCATCAGACGACGTCTATGCGCTTAAAAATGTGGAACTAAGGATACTTACTTTTTACCCAGATTCTTTTTTCTCCCTTTCCCATTTCCTATAACCAAATTCTCCCTTATAAACTCATCCGAATCAACAGAACTCTTCGCCCAGTAGTGACAGTCTATATCCAGAAAACGCATGAATAACGGATTTTTCAGGCATAATTCCAGCTTTGTAGCTTCTAATCCTGCGGATAAGAAAATTATTGAACTTTTAACAGAAAGTCACTGTTAACTTTTTAACAGCATGAATTGCCGAGATCAACATCAATCAGGTATCTTCTTGAGGCAGCTATATCACCGCAAAAAAGAAATCCATTTGAGCTGCCGATTGATGTTGTTTTTACCCCTGTAAATGAAGCCAAACTTAATCTTTTAACTGATCCTTACTTTTGGGTCCCCGGTTCAACCTGACTGGTCCACCAGTTATAGATTTCCTCTCCGCTGGTAATCCAGGCGTTTTTACCGGCACAGTACTCAAGGATTTTTTCGTAGTATTTAAGGTTCTCTCCCTCAATGCAAGTATTATTGTGCCACAGGATTGTGATCACACCGTTATACCGTTCAACCGTATTGATAAGGTGCTTTGTACATTCCCAGGCTTTTTTGACATCAAGGCGCATGTAGTCTTTAAAAAGCGAACGGTCCATAATAACCAGCGGGATTTCCAGAATATCGATCTGACGCCCTTCATTCAAATTAAAAGGCCTAAAAGGATGACACATCCCATTCCTGAAGCCTGCACAGTCTGGATACCCAAGTGTGGTATCGTACTTGAACCCTGCTTTGCTCAACAACTCCCAGGTCTCAGGGACGCTAAACTTTAGATAGTGATTTCTGTACCCTATAATTCTTTTACCCAGGACTTCTTCAACCCGCCTTTTTTTTTCTTTAAGGTCTTCCAGGCTCTTGTAGGACTCGTGTCCGCCGTGAAGGCCGACTTCCCACCCACTGTCGGAGATAAAACCCAGTTCCGATTCAAGGTCTCTAATATTATAATTAAAGTCCGTTTCTTCAGGGTTCAGGGCAAGGAAATAAAAACTGGATTTTGCATCATATTTTGCTTCCAACTTCACTATTTCCCTTAAGTTCCAGCATGGATTCCATTTCCTGTGAATCCTGGAAAAAGGGGTTTTCATTGCCTCGGTCAGGTTCCTTCTGGCAAGGGCTTTAATAGACCCGATAATCGGATACAGTTTATCCGGATAAACCGCGTCGATGTCGTGTGTGAGGCAGACCGCGAATTTTTTTCCGTCAGGATACTGCGGTTTCAGCCCGTTTTCTACCAGAAATTTGGAAACTCTCGGTTCGAAAATATTTCCATGCCCGCTCATGTAGTAAGGAAATCTCTCATATCTGTCGCGAAAAGTCAGGTCGTATTCTTCCTTTCTAGCATAGAGAGCCCAGAGTTCCTCGTTTTCTTTCAGTTTTTCAAACATGATTCTCGCCCTATTTTTCCAGATTTAAAAGACAAATTAGTCTTAAAAAAGGAGAATTTTCCCCTTCATATTATCTCATGTGAGTTTTTGTCTCCCCTCCCTATTCCCTTATACACAAATCCCTTTCCGATAAACTCCCCTGGTTCGACTACATTTCGCCCGTCAACAATTACCGGATTACTTTTCCCGCTTACTTTTTTCACCCAATCAGCTTTCACATCATGGTACGCACTGTGTCCCGCAAACACAATAACAGCATCCGCACCTTTTATAACTTCTTCCAGGTTATCAGAAATCTCGACGCCCGGATAATTGACAACATAAGGATCGTGCACCATAACACTGGCTCCGGCTTTCAGGCAGAGATCCCTGTAAGGTTCTGATGGGGTGTTCCTGGCATCGTCCGAGTCTTTGATAAATGCCCAGCCGAGCATTGCAACCTTTGAGCCCTTCATTTCTTTCCCCAGCCTCTCAAGGGCTGCAACAGTCAGGTTGTACATGTGTACAGGCATGAAGTCATTGACTTTTCTGGCAAGCACATAGATTGAATCCGCACCTTCGGGATAGTCCAGCTGTCCTGTCCCGATCTTGACGCCTCTTTCCAGGTGATATGTATCCTTTGTCAGGCAGTGACCTCCAACTCCTGCTCCGGGCCAGAGGACAGCTCTTGTTATACCCTCACCTTTTAAGCTGTCAACCCCGGTCCTGACGTCATAGACATTTATACCCATAGCTTCACAGTATAGGGCAAGCTGGTTGATTGCTGCAATTTGAAGGTCGCGAAAAGTGTTTTCTGCAGTTTTTGTAACCTCTGCCGCGGTTGCACTCATCGGAATAACTTTTCCAACCGTGAGCACGGGTGAGTAAAGCTCAAAAGCCCTTTTTGTGCTTGCCTCATTAATTCCACCTACGATCCTATCGTGTTCCCTTATGTTTTTCAAAAGCCTTCCTACCATTACCCTTTCAGGGGCATGGGCAAGGGCAAAATCTTCTCCTGCTTTCAAACCGGACTCTTCCTCAAGGATCTGTTTTGCCATATTTTCAGTTGTCCCTGGAGTGATTGTGGATTCGAGGACTACAAGCATACCCGGTCTCAGGTATTTTCCTGCGTTTCTGATCCCCTCTATGAGAGCACTGAAATCAGGCACCAGGTCTTTGGGATTCGCAAAAGGAGTCTGAATTGCAAGTGTAACTGCATCAAGTTCGGAGATCCTTGAAAAATCAGGGGTACATTCGAATTTGCCTGCTTTTACGACCTTTCCGATGAGTTCCTCAAGGTCTGGCTCTTCCCCTTTGAGCGGGCTTTCTCCCCGGTTGAGCATATCAATTTTGTAGCCTGAGCTTTTTGAGTTGCGCTGGAAGCCCAGTACTTTGTCAAAACAGGGAGCATCTGCGAATAAGACGGCTGCGGGGATTCCTACATAACCCATACCAAGTACTCCTATTTTTTTGATAGGGCCACGTTCCTTTAGAAGTTTTTCCAATTTGCTCATGCTTATCACTTTCCAGTATTGTTTTTAAGATAGTCTTCCATTTTTCTGAGGCTTTCGGACTTTTATTCCAGTAACCGTTATATCTCTGGTTTACTGCCCTACTTCGATCAATCTTTCTTCTTCGTAGGACTTGATGGCTGCCATTGCTACTTCAAGGGCATGTTTTCCATCTTCCCCGCAGGGATTAGGTTCTCTACCTGTCTTAATACAATCTATAAAGTAAACGAGTTCATTTTTCAGGGGTTCACTTGGCTCTACTTTGGCTTTTCTTATCCAGCCGTTGTCATGAAGTTCGACTGTCTGGTCGATGTAGTCCAGATAGGCTACACCTTTGATTCCTATTGCTGTCAGTTTCCTTACCTTATGAGGGGTCAACCAGTTTGTTTCTACAACACCTGCGAAATTATGGTCCATACGCAGGATAATTGAGGCATGGTCTTCAAAAAAGTGGATATCTGCACCAGCAATGGCGTAAACACCCCTTATCTTTTTGCCATAAAGGTATGAAATGACATCTATATCGTGAACACCGATATCCAGAATTACTCCAACATCCCTTATCCTTGGGTTGTAAGGGCCAACTCTCTTGGTAGAGATGGATACTATCTTGCCAAGGGTGCCCGAATCTATGATTTCTTTGAGCCTTATAATTGCAGGGTTGAAACGTTCAATGTGCCCTACCATGAGCACTTTATCTGCTTTCTTTGCAGCTTCGATCATCAGGTCTGCGTTTTCAACCGTGTCGGCGACTGGTTTTTCTACAAGGACATGAAGACCGGCTTCCAGGGCGTCAAGAACCACCTGTTTATGCAGTTTTGTGGGTACAACAACGCTTACTGCATCAAGGCCTTCGGCAAACATTTTTTGATAATCCGTAAAGGCTTTCGTTTTATACTGGGCAGCCATGGCTTCGACTCTGGCCTGGTCTACATCCGATATTCCGGCAAGTTCCACGCCCTCCATCTCACTGTAGATTCGGACATGGTTCTGGCCCATGGCGCCTGTGCCTATTACTCCTACTCTGATCAAGGTTTCACTTCCTGTATCTAAAAATGCGATTACTATCCGGGAATTACTCAATCGTTTGCATAAAATTCTCTGATTGTCTTAATTATCTTCTGCACGTCGTCTTCAGATAAAGCCGGATGTACAGGGAGGGAAAGAACCTCTTCTGCTGCTTTCTCAGAGACCGGCAGGGAATCTTTGTACCCCAGTTCCATATAATAGGGCTGTTTGTGGATGGGTATTGGGTAATGTGTCCCGGTTCCGATTTCATTTTCCTTCAGGAAAGCTGCCAGTTCGTCCCTCTTTTGAGCTCTGATTGTGTACTGATGGAAAACGTGGGTACAGTCAGGTTTTGTTATTGCAGGTACAACTTCTGAAATACCTTTTAGCCCGGCTGAAAGCATGGCCGCGTTTTTCTGCCTTGCAGCAGTAAACCCGTCCAGTTTTTCGAGCTGAACAAGCCCGATTGCGGCTGCAATATCAGTCATGCGCAGGTTAAAGCCCAGCATTTCATGCAGGTAGCGAACTCTTGAGCCATGAGCCCTGATCATCTTTGATTTTTCTGCTATTTCCTTGTCGTTTGTTGTGATCATCCCGCCTTCGCTTGTTGTCATGTTTTTAGTCGGGTAGAAGCTGAATGCCCCGGTTCCGAAACTGCCAACCTTTTTCCCGAGGTATTCTGCACCATGGGCCTGGCAGGCATCCTCTATCACAACAAACTTGTGGTCTTCAGCGATTTCCATTATGGCTTTCATATCCGCAGAGTGTCCGTAAAGGTGGACAGGCATAATGGCTTTCGTTTTTGAAGTAATCTTTTCCTGGATCTTTTCGGGATCTATATTATATGTATCCGGTTCAATATCTGCAAAAACAGGTTTTGCACCAGTGTAAAGAATGCTATTTGCAGTGGCAATAAAGGTGAAGGGGCTTGTAATTACTTCGTCTTCTTTTCCAATACCGTGGGCAAGAAGCGCGATATGCAAGGCGGCAGTGCCGGAGTTTACAGCAGCTGCATACTCACAGGCGGTGTACTCAGAAAAAGCAAGCTCGAATTCTTCTACTTTCGGTCCCTGTGCAATCATGCCTGAACTCAGGACCTTTGTTACTGCATCAATCTCTTCCTTACCCAGCAGGGGCTTGGCGATTGGGATCATTTTCGGACCTCTTATAATAGTCTCAATAAAACTTTATCTTACTTAATTTTGGTTTTTTGATAGATTTATATTCGGTTAAATTCTTTAAGATCTTCAGGAAGCTCCTGTATTCTGGCAGGTACGCCGACCGCCAGCTTCCACGGAGGCACATCTTTTGTTACAAGGGCTCCTCCGGCAACCATTGCTCCCTCCCCGATCTCCACTCCCGGAAGCAGGGTGGCATTAGCGCCTACAGATGCTCCTTTTCTCAAAACAGGGCCTTTAAGCTCATATTTTTTACGAATAGGATATTTATCGTTGGCAAGAACAGCACATGGTCCAATAAATACGTTATCTTCGATAACCACATTCGTTGGAATATAGACGTTTCCCTGAATACTGACATTATTTCCTATCTTCACGTTTCCATCTATGATAACGTTCGTTCCGATAAGTACATTGTCCCCTATTTGTGTGTTTTCCCTGATCATTACGTTATGTCCGGTCTTGAAGTTTTTTCCGATCTTTACGCTGGAAAAAATTGTAGAACCTGCTCGTATAATCGAGTTCGGACCTATACTGCAACCCGGAAAATCAAAGTCCTCTATCTCCAGATCCTGTTTGAGAATCTCCATGAGGACTCTGTGTTCTGGATACCCCAGTATTACATTCTCCAGGATTACCGTATCTTTTCCGATTACAGAGGTGCCGTAAACCTTAGAAGAACTGTGAATTTTGACTTCTTTTGAGTTCATATTCTTCCCCCCGTTTTTCTCCTGTACCTTATAACTCATTCGGAGTGCTTTGAATCAAATCAAAGCAACATAATAATTATTTGTAAATTTATTGGGATTTTCCTATCCACGGAAGACCTGGCAAATTTATTGATCCGAACTGACCCCGAAGACGGTTATGATTTTTCTTTTTTCCCTGGACTCACTCCCTGAAGTTATTAACTGTATGAATTTCTTAGCTAGATATATTTTATACTTATTTAAGGTATTTGGTTTATTTGCCTCTCACTATTTTCCTGATTTCCTCTGATAAGTTTCTCTAATTAATTCTGGTTGATTTGCACGAATCGTCATATTCAGGCATAAAAATGCCTTTACTATCTTAAATAATACTTATTTAATACTACGATTTTACCCTGCTATTTTTCTCCTATTATAATGCCATTTCTCCTGACGCTACAATTATTATAGATTATAATTATATCAATAATTTTTATACGAAAGATTCTCTCCTTAAAAATTTTGGATGATTATCTCTTAAAGTCGTAGAACTGATCTGCCCTATCCTCGATCTAAAAATACAATTGACCTTTTTTTCTACTCCTTGGATCGGGACTTTCAGATATTTCAGGAACTTCCACCCTCTTTTCTGTATTCTTATTCGGGTCATATAGCTTGAATTCAGGAAATTAAAAGGAGGAGGATTTTTATATAAGATTGCACATCTGTTTCTTTTATATACCTGAATCAACTAGAGGAGGTCTGACTACGCTTACAAGTTTAATCTCATCAACTTCCGCTTCTTCGGGCACGCTAGCAATGATGACAACCCCTGGAGTTCCTGAAGGTGCATCAGTAGCCGTAGCAACTTTGCTTTTACTGTTACTTCTCAGGGATTTTCTTCCTCTGTCAAAGCACTGGGGAGATTCTGTGAAAACATCTCTGAATATGGGAATCCTTCCACTTCTGTTTTCTTTCGGTGCAGTTATTCTTTACAAACTTGTAGATCTCTTTTAAGATATGGAGGGTTCTTTAAAGCCTTGAATGCATGAACACCAAGAGAAATAAACTTTTGTACAACCTTATTCTTCATACCGGGCCTTTCCTGTCCACACTCGACGTGACATAAAATACAAGATAAAAATAGCTAGAAAAACCTCGTACTCACTTTTTTTTGACTAACTTCAAGATAGGCGGGTTGAAAGACTTATATTTTCCAGAGTTGAATAGTGATTTTAGGGTTAAGTAAAGTCTTCTCTTGACCCTGATGACATTTCTTCGGTATATTGTATATCTTAATTGCGGCACTGGCTTTCAATTTATAATTTATCTGGCTAACCGGCCAGCCTAATCTCTTATGGTGCAGGGAGAGATGGTGCAGGGAGAGATATCTGAAATATTTCCACAGGGATTCTGGAATTGATTAACAAATTAATCAGGAACTACCCAAAAAATAAAATCTTCTCAAAAATAACATTAAAGAAGATGGGGAATAACTCCAAAGAGGAAGACATTTATGAAACCGTGGATCATTGTGACCAGAGGGAGGCTTCGGGTTCTGTAAAACATAAATCCTATGATAAAACCTACAAAGGAGGTATAGAATATTTCACCCATGCTCCCATACCCGGAATGCATTAATCCGAAAAGGACACTTGTGATGATCAGGCCTTCGCGGCTGCCAAGGAACTCTTCGAGCCTGTTCTGCAGAATGGACCTGAAGATGATCTCTTCAATAAGCCCTACTAAAAAGACCATAATAAAAGTAAGTATCAGCAGGTAGGAAACTGAAAGGTCGGGGATGAGGTAGTTTGCCTCTATTATTAAGTATTCTCCTATTCCAAGCAGGAGACCCATAATTATCGAAAGTGGAATATAGAAACCTATCCTTTTGAAAGTTATTCCAAGCCGTTCTCGGGAAAAACCCTGGTGAGTCAGTGCAATGGTTACTGGAATTGTAAGGAGACCATAGATAAAGACAAATGAGTAAAGGGTTTCCTCATAAAATGCTGGCATTGAAAGGTTTACAAGTCGCAGGATTGGGAGCAGAATAAGGGCCTGATAAGTCTTCTGGATTTCCTCGTTTTTGATATACAACATGGAGAGAGAAAGCCCGAGAAGGATGACTGCATGCACCTCCATGGCTTCCAGAACCCTTCCAGAATAGATCATAAATTCCGCAAAAGCGATGGCTAAAATCGGAATAATCAGATAAAGCCCTATGTTTTTTAATGCAGGATTGTGTGTCGACCTATTTTCAGGCACATGCATTCCCTGATACTCAGATGTTTGCATCTCTTTATTACTATGGGAGTGCAGAGGGTCACGAATACCCTGACCTTCAGGTCGGGGATGAAGTGAACCCTCGCTGGCTGTTTTGTATTCGCTTAAACTGTATCAATCATCGTTTTTTTGTAAAATGAGGTTTTTTGACACCATAGCCACAGGTGGTTCCAGCTACCTATGGCTAGGATGTGATAAGCGTTGGAATTGCGCAGTTTTAGCCATGGCTATGGTCAGATTACCTACCACATCGTGTTGGTGCCTAAGTATCGATACAAGATATTCTACAATAAACGAGTTAAAAAGGATTGCGAGTCTATATTCCACAATATTTGCACAGAGAAAGGCTACAAAATCCATGCTCTGGAAGTTGTAGATAATCATGTTCACCTGTTCCTGGAATTCCACCCAAGCACCTCTCTATCAGAGGTGGTTCAATACTTGAAAGGAGGTAGTTCTTACAGATTGTTCAAGCTTCATCCTGAACTGAGAACACGATATTGGGGTGGAAGTCTATGGTCAAGTGGTAAATTCTATCGATCCGTTGGAAATGTAACCGCTGACACAATCAAGCACTACATTAAGGAGTCGCAGGGAAAACCGAAAACAGAGGTTCAATCATATAGATTAAAGTCTAGGCAACGGAAAATTGACGATTTCTAAGTACCAGAATAACCGGGCGGGCGGCCCATCAGCATACCCCATCCTTTAGGTTGGGGTGGCCGCACGCAATTTGATTTTCAGGTGTTTGCATCTCCTTATTTTCAGGTGTTTGCATCTCCTTATTTTCAGGTGTTTGCATCTCCTTATTTTCAGATGTTTGCATCTCTTTATTCTCATATGTTTCCATCTTCAGGCCTCCTCGGTAACGTTTATCCAGAGGCGCAGGTCCCTGTAAGGTACAGCCTTTTCAGTCTCATTGAAAAGCAGGAACTGAAGCTCCATATTCTCTCCTTCAACAGAGGGAGTAATCTCAAGGGGCTCTTCCAGGGTTGTGTTGTCATCAAGTTTTATATTTATCAGGTTTTCAGGTAATGGCAGGGATCTGTTTTCAAGCCTGACATCCATTGTATAGTTTACTGCTCTATGCTCATGGTTTGCGATCCCTATTACAACGGTCCCACTTTCTCCCTGCACATAATCCGTAGTATAGTTATCAGCTTTCCCATCGGGTCCGAGGATATAGAATTCGGTAAATGGTTCCTGTTCATGGGGAACTATGGATATATAAGCTACAGTTCCTACTAGAGCTAGAATGGAAATTGCCAGAAAAATCCGGAGTATTTTTTCCGTTGAAGACTCGGTTTTTCCCAGGACCTGAGCTAATAGAGAATAAGCAGAAGCCTTGAAAGAAACTCCAAAGGCTTTGTCTTCTGAAAACTGCCTTCTGCGAATATATGCTGCTGCACATGCAAGTATAACGAACACAGAGAGACTTACAAGAAGAGGCACTTCCTTAATCCCGAATGATGTATTATTAAGTACAAGTCCTATAAGAGGTACAACTGCGACACTCACTCCGACCGAAAGTGCTGCCCTCTCAATTCCCTCAAGTCCGGTTTTTGTCGGAAATAGCACAGCTGTAAGGGCATACCCTGGTAGGAATAATACCAGTGGTAGGCCAAGGACTGTGCGAATAAAACTCTCACTGAGTACGGGAATAAGTACGAAAATATCCGTAAGAACTACAAAGCCTACCACAAATAGCAGGTCAGATGGAAACTTCTGGTTCCCGGCCATATGACTCCTCATAAAATGGTTTTAATGTTTTTCTGGCTTTCCAGTTTTATCTTTCTTTTATGCAGGCTAATTGCCTATTTTAGTATTCCACTCGCAGGGTTTTTCAGAAAATCTTTCCGGCTGTTTTCTCCAGCTGGCTTTCTATAATCTTCTGCTGCGAAGAGTTGAGAACCGGAAGGTTGGGGATTGGCCCGAGTGTCAATTCCGGAGCTTTTTTCATCAGTAAAAAGCCTATTTTCTATTTAGTAAATAGCCTGTTTTTTAATCTCAGTATAGTAAATAGCTTGTTTTTTAATCTCAGTAAAACTTATGTCCCTGAATAGTCTATATTTTTTTTAATAGTACGTTTGACTTGATCTACTCAAATTACTTTTTTGTATAAAATATCTTTCCCTTTTTCCTGCCTGTTATTATAAATATGTATTTCTTCTTTATGTCTTCCCTGGAATTTTTATAGCTCAGATTAATTTTTGACATTTGTTTGAGAGAGTTATCCGGATCAGCTTATTTTTTTACAGTATGTTAATGTGTATCCCAAGAAAATCTCTTGATTTCAACTATCTGTACAAATTATTAGACACATTAAATAATAATCGAAATTTATATTAGAGCTATTTAAGTTCATTTTTAAGCCAACGGAAGGTTTATACAGGCTTATTGATTTTTCGCCATCGGAGGGACTGCAGAACTATCTTTTGTGTCTAAATGTTTATATAGCTCATATATTAAAACAAATACACGTCTTATTCAGAACGATGACTTGTTTGTAGGGCATCTCTCCTTTCCCTAAAAGGAGCACAACAGTCCCCCAAATGACGCGCTGTAGATCTGGTTACAGACGATCCTTAGAAACCCTTTAAAGTTTATGGAGCGGTGACTCTGAAAAATGTATTCGCTGTATTTGAAATTCTTGCCGATTTTCCTCTCAAAAGGCGCTTTAGAGAGACTCATGAGTCTTTGTATCAAAGAGGTAGATGATTCACATGACCATTACTATTGCAGCCATGCCTGCATATAACGAAGCTCATTCCATTGCAGAGGTTATCAAAGGCTGCAAAAAATACGTAGACAGGGTGGTGGTCGTGGACGATGGGAGTACAGACAATACTGTCGATATCGCTGAATCCCTTGGTGCCTACGTAATCCGCCACGAAATTAACAGAGGATACGGAGCAGCCCTGAGAAACTGTTTTGAAACTGCCCGCAACCTCGGTGCAGGTGCTATGGTCATAATCGATTCCGATGGTCAGCACGATCCTTCCGAAATTCCCCAGCTTCTGGAACCCTTAAAACAGGGATTTGACCTTGTGATCGGTTCAAGATTCGTCAACGGCAACGGAAAAAATGTCCCTATATATCGTAAGTTTGGAATGAAAGTCCTTGATGTTGCAACTTACATAGCAGGTGGTCTCAATGTTACTGATTCCCAAAGTGGTTTCCGGGCATATGGCAGAAAAGCTATTGAAAATATAAACCTTAATGGCACTGATATGTCTGCAGGCTCCGAAATTCTTATTCAGGCAAGGGATCATAAACTAAAATTTACGGAAGTAGAAATTCACTGCAGATATGATCTCGAGGATTGTTCCAGTGAGCATCCTTTCATACATGGTCCCAAGGTCCTGTTTCGGATTCTGAAGGATATGGAATACAGGCGGCCCCTATACTATTTTGCTGTTCCGGGTCTGATTATGGCATCCACAGGTTTTCTTATGGGGTTGAAATTTCTGCAGGATTATATTCAGGGAGGATACCTGCGTTTCGGTCCCACTCTCCTTATGGTGATGTTGACAATTATAGGGGCTTTTATGATATTTACAGGAATCATACTGCACGCCATTTCAAGAATGATATTTCTAAATGAACAGATTAGAAAACAATAATGGTAAAAACGGGGTCATTTTATGGAATATCCTTTTGTTTCGGTTGTAGTAGGTATTCGCAACGAAGAAAAATTCATTGAAGAATGCATTGAGTCCCTTCTTCATCTCGAGTACCCTCAGGATTCATATGAAATTATTATAGTCGACGGAATGTCCACTGATAAAACCCGGGATCTCGTACAGAAATACCCTGTCCGGCTCCTTCTCAATGAACGAAAAAATGTTGCGGCAGCAAGGAACCTTGGAGTTGTAAATTCCCAGGGAGATCTTGTCGCATTTACAGATGGGGATTGCAAGGTCGACCCCAGGTGGCTGAAAATACTTGTCAATGAAATGAAAAATGCCCCTGAAGATGTGGCATGTGTTGGCGGTCCGAATTTAATATTCGATACTGATCCTGTGTTTGGCAGGGTGGTAGGATATGCCCAGGAAACTTTTCTGGGGTCGGGGGGTTCTGCCCAATCTAATAATTCAACAAAGATACATTATGTAAGTTCCCTTCCCAACTGCAATGCGATGTACAAGAAAAATACAATTGTGGAAGCCGGATATTTTGACGAGCGGTTTGTAGTGGGCCAGGACGGGGACCTCAATTACAGAATAAGCAAAATAGGTTATAAATTCCTGTATATTCCAGAAGCAAAAGTGCTTCACCACAGAAGAGGGACCCTCAAGTCATTTTCCGTACGAATGTTCAAGTATGGAATGTGGATGGCCGAGCTTTTCAAAAAACACGGCGAATTCGTCCGCTGGTATGCTTTTTTGCCTTCTATTGCCATACTTTTTGCGGTCTTTTCTCTTATTGTTTCTCTTGTGTATTCAGCGCCGATAATAGTTCTGCTGGTACTGATGGTCTTATATTTCGTTCTGGTTTTTGCTTCCTCAATTCAGGTAATATATAAGATGAAATCAAAGTACGGCCTCTTTGCTCTGTTCGTGATCCCTGTGCAACACGTCACTTATGGGCTGGGTTTTTTGTACAGTTTTGCAAATTCGATTTTCCTTTCAAAAGCCAGGTCTCTTTCAAAAAATAATGCTTAAGAATTTATCCGGTTACTGCAGCCATAGTTGCCATACTCAAATGTAAAAATGGTTGGAGATATTGAACCTGGCTTGAAGCACGTTGGAGCAAAAAATTCTTAACCAATATAGACCTCAATGTAAATCCTATTGAGTTCAAACAAAAAAATCTGAACCTTTTACTTCAGGTCCAATCCTGCAATCCTGTTCGGATTCAATTCTTAATTCTTTATTTCAAACTCAATACATAAAGTTGCGATCGCTTAAGGTTATGGAGATAGTATGTTAGGATTGAGCGAAGATACGGGACTCAACTACATGGATAATAACCGTTTAATGAAGGTAATTTCCTTCCTATTCCCACTGGCAATTATTTTAGCAGTTATACTCACTTTCATATGGATGTTTGCAACTGAAAAGCCCGGTTATGCAGTTAGAGGATTGTTTACAGGAATTCCTGCAGTACTTGCCTGCCTATTTATACTGTACATTTACAAAAAAGATGTAAGTCTGCATGATATAGACAGCTTCCCGTCTATAAGCATAAAGTCCCTTACATACATGTTCAGCATATTTTATATTGGCTCTATAATTGTGATTCTATTATCTCAGGGGAGCAGGCCCTGGTACTATTTCGTATTTATTCTGGTGATGTACCTTTCGGTTTTCCTGCAAATTTTCTCTAAGGAGGCAAGGCCGTCCCTCGTTCTTCTGGAATCTTTTTTAATGATGGTAAACCTTACTTACAGCGTTACCTTAAATTACGATTTCTACTTCGGGACCACTGATATTCTGCCTCACATTTTCCTTTCGGAGTCCACTGCAGTAACAGGACAGACCATTTCCACTGCCTTAAGTGACTATGCATTTTTCCCTCTATACCATATACTTATTGCCGAAGCCGCTGAAATTTTGAACCTCAGTGTAAAAACTTCACTTTTCCTGATAACAGCGCCAATTTATGCAGTAACGGTAGTTTTTCTTTACTATCTCTTTAATCATATTACACACAACAGACAAATTTCCCTTCTTTCCTGTCTGCTTTACTCTACAAGCTATATTGTATTGTATTACGGTGCAAACGTGATTACACGCACAATGGCATTCGTAGGGTTTATTCTATTGCTATATCTGGTTTACAGTGTAAATTTCAAAGAGGATAAATTCTCATTTAAAGCCCTTTCAGTAATAGTTTTGGTTTTTCTGACCTTAGTTCATAACGTTTCTATACTCCAGTTCGTGTTATTACTTGTCATCCTTTTTGCCTCGGAGTATATTATAGGAGCTGGCAGCTATGTCAGCAAGCCTTTCTTTTTACTATTAAATGTTACTTATACCGCTTACTGGTTCTTTGCGGCTTATCTGTTCATGCAAAGAGGTCTGACTCCTCGATTGCAGAGCCATTTCTGGGACTCTATAGTTTTAACTGCCGGAGGCTCTGACATACTTGCGGAAAGCTTGACAAGTCTAATGGGGCTCCTGGACAAATCCGTCTTTTTATTTTTTGCCCTTATCGGAATAGGCTTTCTTCTGAAAAACTACAGGAAAAACTATGCTTCGGTTTTCGGGTTATTTGCTCTGTTTACCCTTCTTTTCTATGTCCCCAACCCTCTCAATACTATATGGCAGTTCAAAGTTCTGTTTAGGGTTGACCGGTTCATGCTTTTCGTCAGCCCCTTTATGGCTTTCGCAATGGGATATGGAATCTATGTATTCTGGAACTACATGGATAAATACGGCCCTAAAAAGTTCAATACAGTGGTCTTTATAGTTCTGATGTTCTCCACTTTTGTCTTCATCTCTTCAGTTTTTAGCATTTCAGACTCAAACATGCTTGGTCAGATTTCAAAGCATGAATATTTCACTGCTAATGAACTGAGTGGTTTTGAACATGTTTATAAGTACATTCCTGAGGGTTCTGCCGTTTATTCCGATTACTATACTACAAGGTTCTTTTATCTCCCATCGATTCCTGAGGATTCTTCGGATATGAACCTCTCAATTTATGATAATTACCGAATCGATAATGTAAGCGAATTATCCAGTTACAGAGGCTATGTAATATTCAGGACTCAAGAGTTTCTCAGGAACGGTTTGTACTTTGGCAGTGATGAAAGCAGCACTAAGGAAACTTCCAATTATTTCTACAGGAACACTCCCGAAAATGTAATTGAGCTTGATGACAATCTTACAAAAGCAAATAAAATCTACTCAAACCCGGCAGCGGACATCTTTGCTCCCGGCCCAGCATTAAGCAAACCTATTAAAAGTTCTAACCTTAACAGCACTCTTACAGGCATTTAAATGCCTGTAATTTACTTTTGTATGGAAAAATCAAACTGCGTGCAGCCACCCCAACCTAAAGGATGGGGTATGCTGATGGACCGCACGCCCGGTTACTCGGAAATGATTCACAGTGTCCTTTAACAAGGTTCCCTTGATCTAAGTTATTGAAACTCTGCTATCGAGCCCCTGTCCGATTTCCGATAATTTTACAAAGAAGCGACGATTTAGATATTTAAATCAAAACCAAAAAGAGGCGAGGGTTCACTTCATCCCCGACCTAAAGGACAGGGTATTGGTAAGTAGCCCGGGGGAATTTCACCCCCAGGCCCTCTCAGAACCGGACTTGAGACTCTCACCTCATCCGGCTCCCATTATCCAGCCACTAAAGGCCTTGTTTTGTCCATTGGTTCCTCCCTTGTTGCCAAGGTTGACCGCAGTTCAAAACCGGATAATACAATCCCTTCGCTCCATGCCCATTACAGGCACTTCATCACTACTACGAATTGTTCCGCCCCTGTACATTGCATCGATACTTTCGTCCTTGTGGGTCCACCACTTGGAGTTTTCTCTTAACATCAATGTGCAGGTTCCCAAGTTCCACAGAGAAGCCTGTGCTAGGTTCCTGCCAGCTATATACCGGTCACCGTCTGGTCAGTAAACAGGGTATCTTCCAGACTCGTCCCAGGTTAGTCACGACACCTGGTTTTGATGACATCATCGCGTTTTCGATACGTCAACACTGGTTCAGTTTCATTCAGCTCCCTAGCACGCACCTGACGAAGTCACAGCCTCGCCTTTTCCCATAACGCTCACTACCGTGGCTTTTGACCAAAGCAGCTTATGGGTGGTTTGGAATCACATCCTGTAATGCGAATCCGAGGGGCCGATCCTCATCTTTTCTGTAGCATAGCACATTTCGTGCATCAATAACTGCTGCATAAATGAGCTTTCTTGGCACACCGTGACCCTCCGCACTCCCGAAGTAATAAAATAGAATTTATGAGTGGCAAAGTTTCCTGTTTTTTTCGATGGGTTTATTTTGAGGGCTTCGATAGAAGCTCTGAGTATATATCTACAGTTTTCTTTGCATGGGCTTCCCAGGTAAGCCCTCGCTGAATTATACTTTTTCGTCCGAATTTTCCCATCTTTTCCCTTCTGCTTTCATCTTCAAGCAGCTTATTAACCATTTCTGCCAGTTCCTCCGGGTTTTTTGCAGGAACAAGATAACCCGTTTCCCCTTCAACCATAAGTTCCGGAATCCCCCCAACATCAGTTGCCACTACAGGAACTTCGCAGGAAAGAGCTTCAAGTACGACATTTGGCCTCCCCTCCGAGAGGGAAGGCAGGACCAGCATATCTGAAGCTGAAATCCAGAGGGGGATATCCTCATGATTTACAGGCCCCGTGAATTTGATAGAATCTGTAATTTTAAGTTCTTCTGCCCTTTTCTCCAGGCTTTTTCTGAGCCCGTCATCCCTGCCTACCATATAAAGGTCCGTGTTTGTATTCACAAAACTTTTTGCAGCTTCGATAAGGTAATCCACGCCTTTTATTTTTCTCAGGGCTCCTATGAACAGGACAATTTTCTTTTCTTGAGGCAGGTTTAAAACTCTTCTTGCACGTTCTTTTCCTGCAGGCTTGAATATCTCCGTATCAACGCCGTTAGAGACCACATGAACCTTACTTTCGTCTATCCCTAAATTCACGATATGGACCTTGAGGTCTTCACTGACAGAAAGGACCTTATCGGCAAAATTCATGGTTTCTATAATCTGCCTTGAAGTATAGGACCCTTCATAGGCAACCTTTCTTTCTATAGTGCCAAGGGCACTTACCACCAGAGGAACCTTCCATTTCTTTGCAAGCCCCATCATTCCGTATCCATCAGGATATGAGAAATGTGCATGAATCAGGTCAGGTTCTGGTTTTATGTTTTTTAGGGCATACCTGGAAACGAAATGGGCATACGAAATGCCGGTTATGGGGTAAAAATACTTTTTGGGAATAACATAGATATAACGCGGATAGTGCAGGTCATATTTTACGGTATGCTCAATCCGGGGCAATTTTGAAAAATTATGATACGGAAATGAGGAAAAAGGAAGTACGTAAGCTTTTGGGGAAATAACTGTCACGTCTACTCCCTGATCTGCAATTGAATCAATACTTTGCTTTATGAATGTCCCAAGCTGGGGGTAATACCTGTTAGGAAATTCCTGACATACTTCCAGAACTCTCATAATCTCTCCCTTTTTCGATTCGGACGCCTCAAAAACACACAAAGGAGAGAATTTCTCCTATAAATATCTCTCTGTAAAATGCATGAATTTATGTTCATGCACTAAAATCCCGAATCAATTCATCCAGACTTATGAAAATTAATTAACGGAGGCGTGGGATAAACTAATTAACTACTTTTGCTATTCAGGTAACGGCAATCATGTTTAAAAAAGTAAGTAAAATTTTCCTGGTCTATTACAGCTCTTTCACTACAAAATCAGGTTCGAATATACACATCCTTGAACTCTTAAGAAATTTGAAAAAATACACGGATGTAGTTTTGTTCGCGCCAGGTCAGAAAGGTATAGAAAGTGATTTTCCCGAAATAAAGTATGTGCCTGTGATAGATAATAAGTACCTTATACAGCCTTCTTATGAGTTCATACTATCTTTTTATCTTCTGTACTCATGCATAGCAAACAGGCCTGAAGTGCTTTATCTCCGTCAGAACTCTTTTCCGTTCTTCCCCATTGCCCTGTGCAAGTTTTTGGGGATTTCTTCCATAGTTGAGGTTAACGGGCTGGTTATGGATGAACTCAAGGTAAGTCCGGATTCTAAATCCTTTGCATACAGGGTCTTTTCTTCTCTGGCACTCCGTTCTGAAAGGTTCAATTACAGATACTGTGACAGGATAGTTTCCGTGACTGATAAGCTAAAAGATGAACTTGTGAGGCTGTACTCGGTTCCTGCAGAAAAAGTTCTTGTAATTAACAATGGAGCAAATACTGATATTTTCAAACCCCTTGATCAGAAGCAGGCAAGAGCCGAACTTGGGCTTGATGATTCAAAGAAATATGTGTGTTTTGTAGGACACCTTGCAGCCTGGCAGGGAGTTGAGTTTCTTATCCATTCTTCTCCTTTTATCCTGGAAAAATGCCCTGAGGTTCGTTTCCTTGTAGTAGGGGACGGGATCATGAAGGACAAACTGATGGAAATAGCTTCAAAGATGGAGCTTTCTGACAAATTCACTTTCACTGGAAGAATTCCTTATGAGAATGTCCCTGTATACATTAACGCAGCCAATGTCTGTGTTGCTCCTTTTATTGAGGAAAGAAACTCAAAGATAGGACTCTCTGCCTTAAAAACATACGAATACCTTGCCTGTGGAAAACCTATTGTAGCGAGCAATATACCTGGTGTTAAAGACCTGATTGATCTTTCAGGAGGCGGAATTTCAGTACCTCCTGAGAACCCCGGAGAACTCGCTAATGCTGTGGTGAAGCTAATTTCAGATGAAGAGACAAGCAATGCCATGGGAGAGCGGGGTCGCAAATATGTCGTTGAGAATCACAGCTGGGATGGAGTTGCAAGAAAGATCCTTGGTATATGTAATGAAATTGTTTGATGCGATCTTTTAGATTTCACAGAGCTTTTCAGGTACTTGGGATTATCAACATTTTTTCCTGATGATAGTAAAGCGAAGTATTTTATACCAACATCAATTCCCACGTTTGTTGATTCCGAAAACTCACATTTATTTTGAAGTCTGATTCCATCTATATTCAGATCTAAAGCCCGTTATAGATGTATCTGAGACAAGATGACGCTTATATCCCCAAGGCTAAAAACCCAGGGTTTTTACGCTTCTTTATATAATCCTTATCTTTTTCCAACCTTATCTTTATTCTCTATTCATTATTTGAATTAATCAAGATTTAGCTATCATTCCACTATTACTTTTTATGGTTTTATTGCCAGCTCTTATTACTGACTTATCATTCTTATTTTTGAATTATGGAGCTTCAATTATCGATTATTCCCTCCAATATCGTACTTATTTAAATAACTTTTACATCTGTTCTCTCTCGCAACAAAGAAAAAATGTTTAAGCGATTTGTACAAAACAGTCTCCAAAAATCACACACATAGACACCTAATTTATTTTGATGACGGATACTCTTTTTTTCATAGTTTATTAATAAGAAGCCTCTTAATGCCGGTTAAACTTATCACATAAATTTTAACTACTGGGCGCCTCGGATCTCATATTCCTAAAAAAATTATAAACGTAGAACAAATACTTTTATAATATAATGATCTAATTTACAATGCCTACTATAGAAATTTAATTGAATATTTATAATAAAATTATTTCTAATGTTGGCACAGGGGGAAATTCGTGTATATTGGAGGCAAATTACCTTAAAAAATGGGGGAATTAACTCTAAATCCGGTATTCAGGCAACCAAATAGAGATCAATAACCACTTGACAGGAGTTTTATTCCAGGGCTTATTCTACAGTCTTGAACATTTGAAGAGTGGATAATATTTGCAAAATATTGTCAGATGGTTTTGAAAACTGGATAAATAAATTTATCAAAAAATGAACTAACAGACTATATATTTTGATTAACACCCAGGTAACTCAGTGCAAAGTTCTACCTTGCAAACATTTAAAATAAATGTATAAAGATCGGCCCCAGGTGATAGCAATGCTAAAAAGAGAATTAGTAGTCCTCTTCCTGGTAGGGTGCTTTATAATTTCAAGTATTCCTACGGCTTCATGCCGGACTCCTGCACCTATGATTTATGTTTCAGGAGATGGAAGTGGGGATTTTAACTGTGATGGAAAAGACGACCACATACAGATAAACCAGGCCCTTAAATTTGTGGCAGAAAACTCTGCTTATACGACTGTCCATCTCAAAGGACCGTTTACGTATGTTATTGACGCCCCTCTTCTAATTGGAAGCAACACTATCCTTGAAGGAGATTCAGATGCTGTGATCAAACTGGTTGATCACGCAGGCTGGGATACTATGATACCCCTCATCAAGCAGATGAGCAGTTCAGGTATTACCAATGTTACGATAAGAGGTTTCGAAGTTGATGTAAATCATGATGGTAATGCTGAGCTTGCCAAGGGCAAAGGTTACTACAATATAATTTATTTTCTCTATTCCAGCGATGTAACAGTACATGATATGTACATGCACGATGGGCACGGGGACGGGCTCAGGATGAGAAATAGTAATAATATCAAATTTTATAACAACACTGTCTATAAACTAGGACACGACGGCATGTTTGCTATCGAGTGCTCGAATGTAGAAGCCTGGAACAACACTATAACCTGCAGGACGAACAGTGCTCTGAGGGTATGGAACTCAAATAACGTAAAGTTCCATGATAACTTCATTGATTCATTTTATCATTGGAGCGCAGGCGGCCCGGGTATTCAGGTTGAGAGATCCAAAGGTGACATGAATAATATCGAGATCTACGATAATGTGATTACAAACACCTACGGACCAGGCATCTGGCTTATCGGGACCGCTGGAGCATATGATAAAAGTTTATCAAATGTGTACATTCACAACAATATTTTCTATGGTTCCGGCACCAATCCTAGCATCGAGTGGGTTGGTGGGATTCTAGGTAGTGGATTCCATAATGTCCTGATTGAAAATAACGTCTTTGATGGGGTCCACAACGCGGCAGTTGTAAATATGTATTCTACTGACACCAACACCGGCCCCTCAGGAACTGGATTCACGACCACTGTCCGTAATAACATAATCGTAAACACCGTACAGCGTACGAAAAACGCTGCAGGAACAGGATACGGTGTGATTAATCGCCTTCCCAGCTCCCACACCATTGTAATGGAAAATAACTGTCTCTACGACAACACAGCAGGGAACTATAAAAATGTTAAATCGACAACAGATATTTATGTAGATCCTCTCTTTGCAGACCAGAGCTCACATGATTACCATCTCAAATCAGTAGCAGGTCGATGGAATGGGAATACATGGGTAACGGATAGTAAGAGTTCTCTATGCATTGATGCCGGATCTGCTTCCTCTGCTTATTCAAATGAGCTGGAAGACAACGGGAACAGGATCAACATAGGAGCATACGGGAACACAAAGTATGCTTCCAAATCCGGAACAATCAAACAGGAGGGATCTTCAATTGCAGTAGAAGAGGTCTACGATAACCGCCTGCGTGAAGCTTCTCCTGATGTAGTCTACCAGAGTTCGCCCTTTATTGATGTCGGTGGGATGAACAGTGTCAGATACAGGGATATAATGTGGTTTGACCTGAGCGAATACACAGATTCTACTGAGGTTAGTAATGCAACTCTTTCTCTCTACTGGTATTATCCTGCAAAAAGCTCAAGACCTGAAGATACTGTAATTGAGGTTTACAGGCCAGCTTCAGCCTGGAACTCAAATTACGTAAGCTGGAATAAAAAGGACAAAGATGTTTCATGGAAAAATCCCGGAGGAGATTGGTACGATAAAAATGGTGTTTCTCAGGGCAACACCCCATATGCTACAATAACTATAAAGGGCAGTACCCTTCCTGACAACAGGTATTACAAGCTGGACGTAACCGAGCTCGTAAAAGAGTACACCAGTGGAAAGTACGAAAATACTGGTTTTCTGATAAAGGCCCGCACAGAGAGCAATAACTATATTGCTTTCTACAGCAGTGACTGCGGAATCGAAAGTAAGGAACCAAAACTTCAACTTGTATACAGCTAAAGGCCTGGATGTCCTTTAAGGAGGGGGTCCGGAAATTCTGGCGGCAGGAAATGTTAATTTCTCAATGCCTGCTTTTCGGAAAAACCTCTTGTTTTTTTATACCGACCAAAAATCCTCTTTTTGAAAGTTTTTTTGCCTGCATAACAAACTATTATAAAAATGTAATGAACTGCCCCGCCCTGCTTTCTGATGAAAGCGAGGACGGAACTTCCTTCGAGTGATTACGTCACCTGGATATTTGCAGTGATGCAAGTATCCATCTGTAATCCTGTTTGTCGAAGATTATCAGAAAACCTCTGATAGCCTGTCCACAAAGCATTCTGTGATAAGAACCGTTCCATGATGTTGATAGCACTATTTCTATCCCTATCAATTACGTTTCCGCAATCACATTTTATAGTTCTTTCCCAAAGAGGCAGGTCGTGTCTTTTCTTCAGTTGGATTGATCTTGATTTTCTTCGTCAGATGCATATTTGCTCTGGTTATCCACATATTGCTTCAGTATATCTAAGGTTACTTGTCCTTCTAAGGTTACTTGTCCTTCTAAGATTACTTGTCCTTCTAAGATTACTTGTCCTTCTAAGATTACTTGTCCTTCTAAGATTACTTGTCCTTCTAAGATTACTTGTCCTTCTAAGATTACTTATCCTTCTAAGATTACTTATCCTTCTAAGATTACTTGTCCTTCTAAGATTACTTATCCTTCTAAGATTACTTCTCCTGTCGATGCGATAAAATACGATCTTGACCAGAATGTATCTTTCCATAACATAGTTTTTACTTCAGGGAAGTTTTTACGAATCTCCCTTGAAGTTATTGTTTTTATGGTGTTGATATAATTTGAAATATCAAACGAAGGTTTTGCTGAAAATAATAAGTGAAAATGGTCTTTGTCACACTCTATATTAAGCACTTCAACATCGAATGTTTCACTTATGTTATGGATTTTAGTTTTAAGAAAATCAATTATCAGAGGATTCGTTAGAGCTTTTCTTCTATATTTCACGCATTGAACGAAATGATAATGGGGTGAATGGGAAGAATGGCTTCTAAGATTCAGTTTATTCTGCATAGTTATTGCTATATTGATGAAATTATAAGTATGAATAATTATATTACTTTTGTTTTGTAGAAGTTGACGGCTTTCATCCCCCACCTGTCACTTACGCTCCGAGGAAGGGGACTTCACACCTTAGAGTTAAAACACAAAGGCTTTTATCCTTTGTAGAACTCTCACCTTGGGGTGAGAAAGAGCCTGGTTTCTTCAAAGGAGAATGTTGTTTAAATAGACTAAAAGTTAACGGGGAGAATCCCTCTAGATCTCATGTTCTCGAATTCAGGATATTTTCCAACTTAAAGGTGTTTCTATGACTCAAAATTATTGTGTTCTTGTTATAAGAATAAAGTTCACACTGAGAAGGCATTTAATATTTTTAGACTCTTCATCTTGCAATTAAAGGTGTTTTTAATGGCAATAAATCAATTCACTCCGGTTATAGAAAAAAAATCAATATACAAGCTAAAACCCGAGTCAGATAATCAATGGCTTTCAAAAGAGCTTACATGTCAAGTACTAATTAGTTATCTGGACCATACTAAGAAAGAGATTTTTGCGCGACTATTTCATAAGCTCCTTTGATTAAAAACAAAAAAACGACAGTTCTTTTTAAGGTGGTATGATGTCATATCAAAAGTTTGCAAAGGATGTTGGCTTTATTGGGACGGTTCAGATACTTACAAGCCTGAGCACCTTCTTTTTACTTCCCGTCATCACAAAAACCCTTGGAGCATATGATTACGGACTCTGGGCCCAGATCAATATTACAGTATCTTTAATCTCTTCTCTTGCACTTATGGGACTTTCGATGAGTTTCGTCAGATTCTTATCTTCCGAAACCGAAAAGAAAAAAATAAGGGAAGCAGTATACTCAATCCTTTTTTTTGTTACGGTATCAGGTTTTCTGGCTTCACTTGTGTTATATATATTTGCAGAACCACTTGCAACTTTCGGTTTTAGTGACCCTGAAGCAACCTATTTTGTTCAGGCAGGCTCCCTTTTAATTCTTCTGAACGTAATCGAGTCTGTATCCCTTTTTTATTTCAGGGTTTTCAGGCAAATCGAGAAATTTTCTTACTTTACTCTTATTGAAACTTTTGGAAAACTGTTATTTATACTGGTTTTCCTTAAAATGGGGTACGGGCTTCTTGGGGTAATAACGGCCACTTTAATTGTTCAGGGTCTGATTTTTTTAATTGCCTTTATTGTTATAGTTTCACAGATAGGGTTTGTTATCCCACGGTTTACTTACATAAGAGAGTACCTGCAGTTTTCTCTGCCGTTAACTCCAAACGCACTTATTAGATGGGTTACGGAATCAAGTGACAGATATATGGTTACTTATTTCCTTGGCCTCGGCAGTGTAGGCATCTATTCTGCGGCGTGTTCAATCGGAAACCTTATTCAGCTTTTTGTAAGCCCCCTTCAGCTTATCCTTCTTCCCGAGCTTTCAAAGATGTTTGATGAGAACAAAATGGATGAAGTAAGAATCTACATGTCGCATTCGTTGAGATATTTCCTTCTTATTGCCATTCCCGCAGTTTTTGGACTTTCAGTCCTTGCAAAGCCTTTGCTTGGGGTCCTTACCACTCAGGATTTCGTTTCTGGCTGGTTTGTAATCCCTATCATTGCTTTTGCCGGGCTTCTGGCAGGAATATTCCAGATTTTTGTCAACACAATGTTCCTTATAAAAGACACGAAATCTGCTACTTATATTAATATCCTTGCCGCTGTTTCAAACGTACTAATCAATCTCATTCTCATACCGTCAATCGGCATTATCGGGGCTGCAATTTCAACTCTTGTTGCCTACTTTTTGATGGCTTTACTTTGCATGCGAACGTCCCTTAAACATTTTAAACTTGATTTTTATTTTATGGATATTGCAAAAAGTATTTTGTCATCAATGGCTATGTACTTCTTTGTTTCCAGCTTTGCCATCTCGGGTATACTTGAGCTTTTCGAAGCAATGGGAGCAGGCGCGGTTATTTATGTGGTTGTGATGTTGCTGGTGGGCGGGTTTACTGACCATGAAATGTCTTTAATAAAAAGATATTTACTCAGGTCAAAGGTGAGCCCGAGCAGCAAATAATCAGTCCTATGAAAAAATAGAATTAAAGAATGTTGAATTTAGAGAGTCTCATTCTCCAGGATAATATCACCCAAAATCTCATCCTGGGCTTAGTTTCCAGAAAACAGTTCTCTGGCTGTTTCTCGTACACTGCGCTCGGAGGTATACGCAGGCTTCCACCCTATGGCTTTTAATTTTTCAATCTCAAGCCTCATCCTTGGTACATCACCTTTCCAGCCTCTACTCCCTCCTGTATATGTAAACTCTACGTCAGAAAGCCCCATCTCTTCTACAATGACTTTTCCGATTTCTGTAGCACTGATCGTGTCTTCCGATCCGATATTGAAGATATTTACCTCTTTTTTACTTTTCTCTATTGCAAAAAGAATCGCATCAACGCATTCCGATACATGGAGATAGGATTTTTCCTGCTTTCCGTCCCCGAGAATCTCGAGCCTGCTGGGATTTTCTGTCAGCTTTTTAATGAAATCAACAGTAATTCCATGTGTGCTGCGAGGTCCCACGATGTTTGCAAAACGGAAAATCCACGCCTGCATGTCGAAGGTATGGGAGTATGAAGTGATGAGAGCTTCACAGGCGAGTTTTGAGGCGCCATAGAGGGATATGGGAATAAGAGGTCCGTAGTCCTCCGGAGTAGGCATGATGCTTGCTTCCCCATAGATTGTGGACGTAGAAGTAAACGCAATTCTTTTTGCACCTCCTTTTCTCATAGTCTCGAGGAGGTTATAGGTTGCAAGAATGTTCTGGTCCAGATGAACTTTTGTATCCGAAGCCCCCAGTTTGACATCAGGATTTGCAGCTACATGGAACACGAAGTCGATGCCTTTACAGGCGCTTTCGATTGCTTCCCGGTCGAGCAGGTCTCCTTTCATCAGGGTAAAATCAGGATTTTCAAGATGGTGTTCTATAAATTCCATCTTGCCGGAACTCAGGTTGTCGAAAACAATGACCTGGTTTCCTTTTTCCAAAAGGCGATCTACCAGATTGCTCCCAATGAAACCAGCTCCTCCGGTTACAAGTATTCTGTTCTTTGAAGGCATGGAATATCCTCAATTAATTTGCTCTTCCTCTATTAATATTTTGCACTGTTATCGGAAAATAATGTAATTCTTTTTTCTGGTTCATTAAGCTCTGTACAGGATAAAGGGAAAACTTAAAGAAATGAGGTGAAAAGTACTTTAACTCAGTGTAAGAATACACTAACTCAGTGTAAGAATACATCTTTACAGAATTATTCTTTTATTGGAGAGTTAATCTTGACTATTAAAAAAGCACTTATCCCGGCAGCCGGTCTTGGAACCCGCTTCCTGCCGGCAACCAAGTCAATGCCAAAAGAGATGCTTCCCATCATTGATACTCCTGTGATCCAGTACGTTGTAGAAGAAGCTATTGCCTCAGGAATTGAAGACATCATTATTATTACAGGCAGAGGCAAAAGGGCAATTGAGGACTATTTCGATGATTCTCCGGAACTTGAGATGCACCTCGCAAAAAAGCACAATACAGAACTCCTTAAACTGGTCCGGGACGTTTCTTCCCTTGTTGATATCCATTACATCCGCCAGAAAGAACCCAATGGACTTGGAGATGCAGTCCTCAGGGCAGAGAAACATATCGGAAATGAACCTTTTGCGGTGCTTCTAGGAGACGATATCATAGTCAACGACGAACCCTGCACTGCCCAGCTGATCGAGAACTTTAAAAAATACGGAAGATCAACAATAGCAGTTGAAGAGGTGCCTTACGAAAAATTGAACAGCTACGGGATTATAAAGGGTAAGCCTATTGATAATTCCCTGTACGTGCTTGAGGATATAGTGGAAAAACCCTCCCTCGAAGCTGCTCCTTCCAATATCGGGGCAATCGGACGCTACGTCTTTACTCCTGAAATTTTTGACTGCATAAAGGAAGCCGGAACCGGTGTTGGGAGTGAGATTCAGCTCACAGACGGTATCAGGCTTCTGAACAAGTCACAGATGATCTACGCCTGCAGGTTCAAAGGAAAAAGGTTCGATACCGGGGACCGGCTTGGGTACGTAAAGTCCATAGTGGACTTTGCCCTTAAAAATGAAAGCCTTAGAAATGATGTACTTGAGTACCTGCGGGAAATCCTGGCAGTTGAAAAGGTTCCGGCAGAAAAGAAAGAAGAAAGGTAAGAACAGAACCAAATAATATAAGAATCAAAAAACTGGATAAAAAAGAAGCATCAAGCAAAACCTATTAAAAAAGAGATAGCCAAAATACGATATAAATATATAAAAATGGGGGCGGTAATTTCTGCTGATTTTCACCAGCAGAGCCCTTCATAATCCATATTTTTCGCTTTAATTACCCTCCTCCCATCAATAACTATCTTTTCTTTCATGCCCTGGAATTCGGAATCGAGATTCCTGAATTCATCCCATTCAGTCATCACAAGACATGCATCTGCATCTTTAAGCGCATCTGAAGCTTTCTCAAGGTATTCGATTGTAGGAAAAACCCGCTTCATGTTTTCTGTTGCCATCGGGTCATAAGCCGAAACTCTAGCTCCAAGCCTGAGGAGTTCCGCAATCACAGGAATTGCTCTGGATTCTCTTATGTCGTCCGTTTCATTTTTGAAGGCAAGGCCAAGAATTGCAATCTTTTTGCCTGCAAGGTCTCCGATTTTCCGCTGGAGAATTTCAACCATAAGAAGGGGTTGCCTTTCATTTACAGCTATTACAGACTCAAGGAGTAAAGGAGAGTATCCTATTGCTTTTGCTTTTCCTATAAGCGCTTTTACGTCTTTCGGGAAACATGACCCTCCAAAGCCTGCCCCTGAATTTAAAAACTTCGGGGAAATCCTGAAGTCCTTTCCTACAGCTTCCATGACTTCATAGGTATCGATTCCCAGCTTTTTACAAATATTTCCAATCTCATTGGCGAAGGAGATCTTGGTTGCAAGCAGGGAGTTATTTGCATATTTAATCATTTCAGCGGTTGCCGGGCCTGTATGCGTGATCTCACATTCAAAAGTCCTGTAGAGTTCAGAAACCAGATTTCCTGATCGTTTATCAATTGCCCCTACAACTATTTTGTCAGGGTGCATGAAATCATAGACTGCTTTTCCTTCCCTGAGGAATTCTGGATTCATTGCGACACCAAAATCTTTTCCGGCTTTCTTTCCTGATGCTTCCTCAAGTACCGGCAGGACAAACTTTTCTGTTGTTTCTGGCACTACCGTGCTTTTTACTACCACCACATGGTAGCCTTCCTTCTTTGCCAGGGCTGCACCGATACTTGCCGCGGCTGCCCGGACAATTGAAAGGTCTATAGTCCCATCTTCTGCCGAAGGTGTTCCTACACAGATAAAGGAAATATCCGTTTCATTGACTGCAAATTCATAATCAGTAGTTGCTATGAGTCTTTTTCCTGCATATTTTTGCAAAAGTTCTCCAAGCCCCTCTTCATAGATGGGGGGAATACCTGCGTTTATCTGCTCCGTTTTTTTCCTGTCAATATCTACACAGATGATTTCGTGTCCAACCTCTGAAAAACAGGCTGCAGTGACTGAACCTACATACCCTGAACCTATAACAGAAACTTTCATAATCTGAACCTCTTTTTCGGGAATTTAAGGGGTAATCGATTCCAATTCTTATTTATTTTTTGATAGACGGCATCTCTTTACAATTCTTGGTCTTAAATATTTATATAGTTTGACAGTTTAGAGGTTTCTATAGTTAGAATTTAGTATATATTCTTACAATACCTTTACTGATAAGCTGGGGGAATATGTAGTGCTTTTAATACTGCTCCGGGGTACAGAAGGGCTTGCTATGGGAAATAGTTTTCCCGGTTCAGGCATCTGTTTTGTTTACACGGACTTTGGAATTCCTGATTATTACAGGATAACAGTTCTGGGATTAATCATTCTTCTGGGGCTAAAGGAAATGCTCCTGGTTTCCAGAAAAGAAGACCATTTTTCAATAGATTCTATTGATATGGGGATATACCCACTGTTGATCTGCTTTGTTGCTAATTTCCTCTTTGCAGGTCTGGAAATTATTTTTGCAGGGTTAACCCCATAAACTCATCAACTTTTTTTCATATAAGGAATTTTTTTCTGTTCTTATGGGGAGTTCGTCCCGCTGAAATCTTACGGAGCAATAATAGGCTATTTTTTTTATTTTGTGAAACTGAAAAAATCGGGATTATCTATGGTTTTAATTTGTTACAGATCTTAGTTCAGAATCTTAGTTTCCAAAACTATTTATTCTAACCTATTTATCTTTTAATTAGAATAGTATTATGTTAGTGATCTTATCAGAATTAAAAATTTAAATTTAATAAGGCGCTGTAATGTGATGGAGCTATGTCGAGGGGGTCGGGTTGCCATCACCTATTGTCAGCTCAGGGGAAATTTAAGGGACATTAAATCTGAAGTCGGGCTCGGAAAAAGGAACTTCAGGAGAACCAAGGTCTATCAGACTGCTTCTTAATATGAAGTAGAATGGCTCCCTGATTTCTTGAGAGTATCTTGTCTTATCTGTTTCCGGATTTGGCATTTAAAATCATTTCTTACCTTCCTTTCTACCGCTACCTTCCATAAGAAAAGCTGTCCTTTTCCCTTAATTCATGAAAATAAGTGGGGACCATTTAGGGAGTGAAAATCTTGAGGGTCATTGTTGACATAGGGCATCCAGCCCACGTTCATTTTTTTAAAAATATTATATGGAATCTTGAAAAAAAAGGACACCAGGTAATGGTTGTCTCAAGGGATAAAGACGTTGTAATAGAGTTATTAGATGCCTATAAAATCCCACATATCGTTTTAAGTAAGGTCAAGCCGGGAAAGATTCATCTGTGTGAGGAATGGTTCATAAGAGAGTCTAAACTTTATAAAATTGCCCGTCAGTTTAATCCAGACCTGATTATGGGCATTCTTTCCCCTCCTGTTGCCCATGTTGCGTGGGCACTGGGTAAAAAATCCATAATTTTTAATGATACCGAACATGCAGAAATAGCCCAGAAAATGACCTATCCTTTCTGTAATATTATCTGCACACCCACATCCTTTAAAAAAGATGCCGGAAAAAAGCAGCTCAAGTACAGCGGATATCATGAATTGGCATATCTTCATCCAGCTTATTTCTCCTCAAATCCCGAGGTTTTACGGGAGCTTGGGGTAGAGGTAGGCGAACCGTTCGTAATCCTGCGCTTTATTTCATGGGGTGCGCACCATGATGTAGGGCAGTATGGAATTGATAATAAGTTAGCACTTATTAAAGAACTCGAAAAATTCGGGAAGGTTTTCATTTCTTCGGAAGGGAAACTGGCAGAAGAATTTGACCGGTATAGAATCCAGGTGCCCTCCGAAAAAATCCATGACCTTCTTTATTATGCTACACTATGCGTGGGTGAGGGAGCAACCATGGCTGTTGAAAGTGCAATTCTTGGAACCCCGGCTATCTATGTTTCCTCTCTCGCTGGAACAATGGGGAACTTTTCAGAGCTAGAAGGAAAATACGGTTTGCTCTTCAATTACAGTGGTTCAGAAGCCGCCCTTGCAAAGGCTGTGGAACTTCTCAAGGACCCTGAACTTAAAGAGACCTGGGCTCTCAAGAGAGCTGCCCTGCTCAAGGATAAAATTAATGTAACCGAATTCATAGTAGGGCTCATAGAAAGTCTTCCTGGTAAAAAGTCAGGGGTTTCCATACCTGTGTTTTCGGATGAGAGTTATGCATGATTTACTGAAGCAAAACGCAAAAATCTGGGATCTATTTTCCCGAAAAGAAGAGTATTCCCCCGAAAAGCTTGATAAACACGAGCGCTTTCTTTTCGTTGAGAAAGATCTCATAAACGCCACTGAGCCTGAGGCCTCCAGATACCTGGTAGAACACGGAATGGAAGTTGAATTTCCGGAAAACAAAACTTTTGCTGTGTGTTTGACTCATGATATGGATGATATTTACCCTCCTCTTTCCCACACCCTTCGATCCTCGGCCTATTGCCTGAAAGATCTGGATTTTCGGAGTTCTACAGCTCAGTTTATCTGGAAATTCCGGGGGCATGAGCATTCCCCTTACCTTAACTTTTCCAAAATAATGGATCTTGAAGAGGATTTCGGGGCAAAGTCCTCTTTTTACTTCCTTGCCAGCAGAAAAGACCCCAAAAGGTTCAGATATGATATAGAAGATGCAGAAGGCTCTCTGGGGGAGATTTCCGATAGGGGATGGGAAGCTGGCCTGCATGGAGGGTATTATTCATACGACGATCCTGAAGCGCTAAAACGTGAAAAAAAAAGGCTGGAAGCTGTTCTGGGTAAAAGAGTCATAGGTTTTCGCAACCATTATCTCAGGTTCAAAACTCCTGATACCTGGGAACTGCTGGCAGATGCCGGTTTCAGCTATGATTCTACTTTCGGATACAGCGAGTTTGTTGGCTTCAGGAACGGCATGTGTCACCCTTTCAGACCATATAATCTGAACGAGGGCCGGGAGATAGGTATCCTGGAAATCCCGCTTACTGTAATGGATGTTGCTCTTTTCAAAGCATTAAGATCTTTTGAGGAAGCCTGGAGATGCACAAAAGACCTTATAGATACGACAGCAAGGTTCAATGGGGTAATTACCCTGCTATGGCATAACTTCGTTTTCGGGTGCAGTTTCAGAAAAGACTGGATCAAACTCTATGAAAAAGCGCTGCGGTACTGTTCCGAAAAAGGAGCATGGATGACAAGCGGAGAAGAGATTTACAGGTGGTGGGAGAATGAATCCTGAGCCTAAAAGGAAATATCTGTTGATTACACCTGCAAGAAATGAAGAGGAAAACCTTCCTGACGTTTCCGAGTCCGTAATAGGGCAAAAAGTAACACCTGCACTATGGATCATAGTAGACGATGGAAGTACGGATGAAACTCCTCACATTCTCGAAGGATTGAAGGCAAAATACTCCTGGATTCAGAGCATAAGGCTTCCTCCAAGGCCAAGGGACATAACCTTTCATTATAGCTATGTCTGCAAACAGGGATTTGATTATGCACTGGATTACTGCAGGGAAAATGGTATTGAGTATGCTTACATAGGTCTTCTCGACGCCGATACCGTACTCGAGGAAAACTATTTTGGAAAACTAATGGATGAATTTGAAAAAGATCCTTTTCTTGGGGTTGCAAGTGGAGGGGTTTACTATGATGTTGGCGGTAAACTTTCACGAGAAATATCCGATAAAAATCTTCCTCGCGGCACAGGAAGACTCTGGAGAAAGTCCTGTTTCCTCGAAACCGAAGGCTATCCGGTAGAACCTTCCCCTGATTCCATTTCCAATATAAAAGCTCTTCTTCGGGGCTGGCATCTAAGACAGTATGTAGACATAGTTGAAATCCAGAAACGAGAGACGAGTGCTGGAGAAGGGCTCTGGAAAGGGTATGTAAAAAATGGCTGGATGGCTTATTATGTGGATAAAAATCTGCCTATGATTATGTTAAATACATTTTATCGTTCCCTGAAACCTCCATATTACACAGGAATTGCATACCTCTATGGATACCTCAATTCAGCCATTAAGAGGGAGAAAAAGATCAGGGATATGGAAATAAGAGATTACTATAGAAGTTTAAACCTCAAGCTGTTATTTTCCAGAATTTCGGGAATTCTAAGCCGCAACTCTACAGATGCCCAGCAGGGAGAGCAATGAACAATCAGATCTCTCTTAAAGAGTTCAATATTAAAGGTGATAGTATGAAGGTGCTCTTTCTGGACATAGTATGGCCCCTTTACCTGGCGGATGGTTCCCTTATCCACAGGCACGAGCTTGTAAGCAACCTGGCAAGTCTGAACAATGAAATTCATATATTCACTACTGATAGTTCCACTCTTTCGCACCTGGACAATATCCGCTGCCATTATATACGTCCAGGAAACCTGCTGACCCTTACAATCAATTATTTTCGAAGCTCTGCAGAGCTGGTAGGTTCCGAAACTTTTGATGTACTGTATACCAGAAACCCAAATTTCGGATTTCTTGCCGGGCTTTTTTGTAAAAGCAGATGCAAAACTCTGGTTTATGAATTAAATGGAATCCCTGAGGACGAAAGCAGCCTTATCAAATCCAGGTGCAGTGAAGAGAAATCTTTGCAAGAGGGAAAAACAGTAAATTTATCCCGGTATTTTTCTTCTGCAAAAGCCAGGTTAAAAGTTTCGGTTCTGAAAAAAGCTCTTGGGCTTTCAGATAAGATAATCGCAGTAACTCCAGGGATTAAGGCAAATCTTGAGAGTTCTTACGATATTCCAGGAGAAAAAATAACTGTGATCCCCAACGGAGCAAATACTTCCCTGTTCAAACCTCTTGAACAGGATGCCTGCAGGAAAGAGCTCCGACTGGACCTGGAAACTCCTTATGTCTGTTTCGTGGGAAACCTTGCTCCCTGGCAGGGGATAGAATATCTGGTAAAGGCAGCTCCTTTAATACTTTCCAGATCTCCAGGGTGCCGTTTTCTTATTGTCGGCGATGGAGTTATGAAGAATGAGTTGATCAACCTCTCAAGAGAGCTCGGGGTTGCAGACAGTTTTGTTTTCACAGGTGTGGTGGCCTACGACCGCGTGCCTGTGTACATCAATGCAAGTGATATCTGTGCTGCACCCTTTATCCTGGCAAGAAATGCAAAAATAGGGCTTTCCCCTCTGAAACTATATGAGTATATGGCTTGCGGAAATCCAGTTGTTGCAAGTGCGATCAGCGGAGTTGCCGATGTACTTGAGGCTTCGGAAGGAGGCATTCCTGTCCCTCCAGAAAACCCGGAAGCTCTTGCAGAGGCTATCTCAAAGCTACTTGAAAATCAGGAATTGAGAGCGAAAATGGGCTCAAAAGGTTTAAGTTATGTTACTGAAAATTACAGCTGGTACAGTGTTGCGAAACAGGTAGATGGAGTCTGCAAATCAGGACTCGAGGGCTGAATGCCCGAAAATCTATCATTCCATTGTATTATAATTTATTATGAATACAAATTACTGTTTATTACACGGGGCTTAAAATGGATGAAATTGAAGTCAGAGAATTATTGTAACTATTCAGCCACTGATAAAAAGACGTTTTTTCAGCAAAGTGCTGCAATTATCAGGATAATAGCGGCGCTCCATTGAGCGCCGCTAGAATAGCATCCATTACATTCATGCCATTCTTTTTAATTGAGGATATGTATGCCCTAATTCTGCAGAAAGCTACCGCTCCTTCTATGCTTCGGAAAGTTCCCGAAATTTTCTGTTGTAGCTTCATCATTCTGATGTCTCGCTCTGCTTGATTGTTATCAAACGAAACTCTCAGGTTATTGAGGAATCTCAGAATCGGTTCTTTGTGTATTATGAACCTATCAAGGAGATTCTTTGCTTTTGTTTGTGCTGGTCTTCCTCTCTTTTTCACCTGATCTTTTGAGGGCTCAGGTGGTGGATTTTCCTCGATTCCGTCTTGAATTATTGCATCGTATACTTCCTCGAATTCCCGAACTTTTTCTGGATCTATTGGAATTTCCATCTCTCTGCATTCATCAGTATACTTTTTCATCTCACTGAGGAGTTCATTAATCTCTTTAGCCCATTGCTGTTTAAAATTCTCTTCAATCCCAGTAAGTTCCCTTTTAAGATGAGCGTTGCACAGAGCATGTTCACATCCATACTTGTTGTATGAAGCAAGCCCATCATGAACTGCTACTCCCTTGTATTGCGGAAGAAATCCCAGAGCATCCATTGCTTCTGTCCCTCTTTTTGGGTGTGCGAAATAGTAGGTCCATAGACTATTTGATACTACATGAAGCCACCATTTTGTCCCTAAAATTCTCATTCCTGTCTCATCACAATGTGCAGAATAGGAAGCTAATAGATGTTCCATAACAGCTTTTTCAAAAGGTTTCAGGTTCTGGAAACATTTCTTTTCTGCTCTTTTTATGGTAGCTGGGCTGATACGTATACCGTATACATCCTCTACTAAATCACAAGTCCTTTCATAAGGAATCAATTGATAGTTCCTAAAATACAGAATTGAGGCTAAAAGACGAGGACCATATTGAATTGGGAATTTTATAGACTCTGGAAAAGAGCCTTTGTTAACTTTCCCACAGTGAGGACACTTCTTGATTTCACAACGATGTTCAGTAAATATGATTTTTGCAGGAGGAAATTTCAGCTTCTTGTCTGCGTTCATAGTCATCAACTTCAGTATCTTCAAGATGATGACCACAATTTTCGCAGCAGTCCGGTGAATGGACTATGACCTAATCAGGGTTTTCAACCATTTCAAAAGTCTTTCCAGGATGACCTTTTTGGCCACCAGCTTTTTTGCCACTACTTGTGTGGCGACCCTTAGGTTTAGGTTTCTCATTACAAAAAACATCAGTAGAAGGAGGTTTACTGCTATTTTGGCTGTTTTGATTCAAACGAGCCTCTAAAACTCTTACACGTTCTTCAAGTTCAGAAATATGAGAAGCTTGTTTCTCCATGATAGCTTCATATCCTTGGATTTCAACAATAACTGCTTCAGGACCAGCTTCATAGGTTACAAGGATTTCTTCACGTGTAAGCATGATGTTGAAAAAGAGAGTTATTTTATATGCAATTTTTCCTCGGAAAGAGGAAAAATTGCTTTTACTAAAGGTATGGCTGAATAGTTACGAATTATTACCGTCTGAATACAAAGAATGGGATCTGCTTGTGGAAAAAGCTCAACCCGGTACGCTCTTTCATACAAGTGACTGGCTGGAAATCTGCAGGGATGTCCTTTCCAGAGACTTCAAGATTTATGGGTGTTTCAGAAACGGTGAACTTGTGGGTGGATGCCCCCTTTTCATTAAGAACCTTAAAGGTATGCTGAAAATAGGATCTTCAACCTGTGATATGACTGACTATTGCGGACCCCTTGTAAAAGAGGGAGCCAGCTCAAAAGCCAGCAAACGCATACATGAAACACATGAAATCCTTGATGCCCTCGTTGAATTCCTCTGCAAACAGGGATTCGATAGCATCCATCTCACACTCTCCCCCGGGTTTGAGGATGTGAGACCTTTTACCTGGAAAGGATGGGATTCGAGCGTGCGTTATACCCATCATCTGGATCTTAAAGAAAATATAGACAGCAATCTCTCAAGGAAAATCCGGAGGGAACTTAAAAGTGCAAACGAGGCAGGGCTCAAAACGAGAATTTCAAACGACCCTGAAACCTATTACCGCCTGCTTTCCCTGGTCTATGAAAAACAGAAACTGGAACCTCCTCTGCCAGAGGAATTCTTTGAAAGGGTATTCAAATTAATCCAGGAAAAAGACGTTGGTTACATGTTTGTCTCAGAAACTCCTGAAGGAGAAGCCGTTGCAGCCCATCTGAACCTGTATGGTAAAAAATGCACGGTTACCTGGACCTCAGCCTTGAATCCTGATTTTGGTAGAATGGGCCCCAATGCCCTTCTGTACTATAATGAGTTCCTGGACCTGAAGTCCAGAAATTTCAATTATATGAATGTAATGGCGGCAAACATCCCAAGATTTACGGATTTTATCATGGGATTTTCCCCAAAGCTTGTTCCTTACTATACTGTGACCCTGCGCAGCAAAAAGTATTCCCTTATTCGGACGTTATATAATAGTACACACAAAGAAACCGAATAAAGGAAACAGGAAAACTTAAAAGGTCTGGAAGGAGCCCGCAAGACGGTTAACCTCCTCCAAATCCTATTTTCTGAGAAGAAGATTTAACTCTCCTTCTCAGCTCCTATTTCTTACATTCACAAGAAAAGCTGAGAACATTTTCCTGAACATAGGATCGTCATGAAGGGTTATTGTATAATAAATAACCGTCATGACCACGGCTGCAAATAGTATTACGTAAAAACTCGAAGAAATCATTTCTATAAGAATTAACGGTATCGAAACGGCGATTCCGATTGTCGCATATTTTGCAAGAATTTCTATGCTTTCTTTCTTGCTAATCCCTGCAAGCCCCAGCAGGTATGCATTGTTCCAGAGCCAGAACACAACCCCTGTAAAGCTGTACAGGGCAAGAGCGAATTCGGGGCTTCCATAAGTTCCTCCTATGACCAGTGCTACTATCCTTGAGACCAGAAGAATTATACTGAAAGTAAGCCAAACTTTCTGTTTTTCAAATACATTATAGAGAGTTGAGATCGGCGAAGACAAAAAGACCAGAAAGATCCAGGGCACAAGGATTTTTACATATGTGCCTGAAATAGACCAGCTTTCTCCGAAAGTAAATGTGAAAATCTGCTCTCCGAGAATCATCAGGAGTATCATAGGGAAGATTCCAATAGAGATTAGCTTTTTATAAACTTCCTCAACTATGGTCTTCAGGTCTCCTGTTCCATTCCCGTTCTTTACCTCACTTACTTTCTGGAAAAAGACCTGTCCTATAGCGCTACCGACAATTCCCATAGGTAGGTTTACGACCTGATTTGCAAGTGAGAAATGCCCCACAACTGCTGTACTGTAAAAGTATGCAAGCAAAAAAGCAGGGGCCTGTGGAGAAACGGTGTTTGCGATTGATGACCAGGAACTGAATAAAGGGAATTTTTTGTATTGAATGGCCATCTCTTTCATTCTTTTTATTGATACCTGTTTGAAAACCTGAATATCCTTTTTTACGCCCTTAAGCATGACAAGATCTGCAAATGCATATCCTGCAATGAATCCGCCTACCAGGCCTAATGGAGTAACACTCCATTTCGCAAATCCTATTTGAAATACTTTTGACGTTAAAGTGTTCGAAACTCTGGAACCTGCAATGACTCCGAAACGGGTTTTTCTTGAAAGCCAGTAATTTTGCACGAAAAACATACCATTAAGGAATATTATTAGCGGAAGAAAAATTAAGTATCTTGAAATCCCCGGCGTATTGAAAAGATTGTCAATATTATCTGGAATGAGCAAAATCACTATTCCTGTCATTAAGGCTGTAAAAGTCACCAGTACAGTGCACACAGCAGTGACATTTGCAGCATCTTCTTCTGCCTTTGGCAGCATAATCGCAAATTGATACGAAAAAGTAGAAACAATCACAAGTATGCCTGAGATTGAAATGAAAAGCTGAAAGATTCCAAAATCATCCGGATTATAAATTCTTGTGATTATAGGTATGAGAATTATACCAAGAGCCTGGGCAGTGACACTTCCAGATATAAGCTTTAGAACATTCGTTATGAAATTTGACATGGGGGTTTCCAACTTTGAAATCTATTAATTTCGTTTTTTGCCGTGATAGGGGCTCTCACTCCGGCGATTTATATAATAGTTTCCAATGAATTTTTATTTTTTTACTTCTTTACTTTATTTAAAGTAGGCAAGTACCTCTGCATTGTCGTATACCAGTGCATATTCCGGAGCCTCGAAGCTATTGAAAAACTCTACTGGCAATGGCTTGATTATGTTTACCCCGTATCTGTTCGGATCATTTATGGATATCGGTTCCCCAAGGGACGATCTTCTCAGCAATACCAGATGATCACCACTGATCTCTCCCGACTCTATCTGGTTAGTATCGAAGTATGTTGCGTTATCCACATTGTATCCCCGGTCTCTATAAAAAAGACAGCTATCATAGGGAGCATCCATCAGAATGTTTCCTGAGTACACTGCTGATAATGTTTTTACAGGCTGGATTTCAATATTTTTAAACTGGTTTCTTACAGTTGTCTCTTTTCCTACAAGTGGATTGTCTTTGTTAATTCCCGGTGTTGTGACCATTACGAATGAGAAGAACAACATTATTATGAAAATTGCAGAAATTTTTGCCTTTTTGGAGTTAAACAGGCTTACCAGCTTCAACATATATGAGGCAGCTACCAGTACCAGAAACACTGCTATTAGCGGAAACCACCTGCTTGTAAGGAAATTTCTCATGCCCAATAAGGGAATTCCATAAGCAAAACTATACAAAATTACAACAACCAGAGCAATTGAGAACTTATCAATTTTTTCGGCGTCCCTGCGAGAAAACCAGGTTAGAACTCCTCCTATTGCAAAAAAAGGCAGGGCTAGATAGCTTATGTGAAGTATCAGTGTTTCCAGTGAGTCCTGATTGGTTGCAGTCCCCACGATAAGCTCATCACTTGAGTAGCTGGATCCGGCATGAAGTACGTCCATAAGAGGTTTGAAGATCATCTCAAAAAAGGAGGTATCCGGAGTAACATATGTAAACATCCAGTAGGTTTGCAGGCAAATCATAAAAAAGAGGATATAATTAAAACTAGCTGTTGCAGAGGGTAAACTCTCATACAGGTGGTTGTGCAGGAATTTTCCTGTTAAAATTGAAACTAAAGCCAGAAGAACCACAAAAGTAGTTAACTGGTGGGTCAGTACCATCAGAACTGTAGCAAAGAGAAGAATTCCTGTCTGCATCAAGCCCGGCTTTTCGCTAAAGATTGAATACAGGATAATTATAAAGTAGCAGAGAACCAGGGAACCCGGGGTTATATTTGTAATCCCGCTGACGATATTGTGATTGTTCAAATTTATTAATAAAGCTGCAAGCAAGCCCATCTGAGGGCCTTCGAGTTTTTTTCCTATAAGGTAAATCCCTGCCGTGCTGAAAATATCGGCAAATCCTATGGAATAAAAGAAGCTGTCCTTGATATCCAATCCGCCCATTAACTGGGTTATCGAAACAAAAATATGGGCAAGCGGGTAATAGAAATATTTACTGCTGATCTCAATTGGAGGAACGACTCCGGTTTCAGTAATCAGTTTTACCATGCCTGCATGGAAGTAAGCGTCATAGCCCATGAGGCTCGGGAAATTATAATAGATTCCGGATCTTATAAGGATTGAAAGAAGAAATATTTGCAGCAGTATTGGAGCTACCTTGTCTCCTTCTCTTACATACAGGATTTCCGAAGCTATGATCCCTGCAAGTATGCATACCAGTATAAAATAAGATATAGGCCTGTAATACAGATTCATACTATATACGAGCACACTTATCAGGAATACAAGATAAAAGGAAAGATTGAGCCCACTTTTGAACCTGTCTTTTCCTGAGGAAACTGGAGCTTCATTTTTAAACTTTTTTCGGAATACAAAGTAGATTAAGCAGGCAGAAAGCACAGCAGTGCCGATGTCCTTCTGGTTTAAATTGATCAGGTAATATAAAGAAACAATAAATACACCTAAGTTGAATCCAATCACGCTTAGAATCGTGTCAAGATTTCCAGTAAACTTATCTATATACATTTTTACAGTTTCCATACAACCCCAAACATAATAACTTTCTTTAGTATTATATAGTTTCCCGGTGAAACAACTTTCTTTTACAAATCCAAACTGAAACAACTTTCTTTTACAAATCCAAACTGAAACAACTTTCTTTTACAAATCCAAACTGAAACAACTTTCTTTTACAAATCCAAACTGAAACAACTTTCTTTTACAAATCCAAACTGAAACAACTTTCTTTTACAAATCCAAACTATCCCTTTTATCAGACCGCAATTATTTTTATCCTACATTCCACAGAATTTTTTTGAAAATCAATGTTTTTTCCGACAGAGTTTTTCAAAAATCCTCAAATAACAGAGCCAAACTGAGATTTTGATAAAAATTGAATCCACGTTTTTTGGTCTCTTAACACACTGTATAATCATTTTTAACTCCTGCACAGAAACTCAATAAATTCACATTAGAAGAAAATCGATAGCAAGATAAATAATGAATATACGAAAAATACTGTAGAAAGTGGATTTTATCATTCCTTTTCCTTGATATCTTTTTTCCCCCCCACCCTCTTTAAATTAATCTTCTTTATTCTTAGTTGAGAGCCCATTTACCTGTCGAATAAGAAAGAGTGATTACTCGTTCTCCTTCTTCTAAGTAGGATAAGAGAAAGTGATTGCTCACTTTTCTTCTCCAACGAACGGAGCGTAAAAGTTTCCCTTTACTGGCAAGTAGCCCGGGGGAATTTCACCCCCCGATCCTCTCAACCACACTTGAGCCTCTCGACTCATCCGGCTCCCATTATCCAGCCCATAAGGCTTTGTTTTGTCCATCGGTTCCTCCCTTACAGTTGACCAATTTTCAAAACTGGATAACACAATCCCTTCGCTCCGGTCCCATTACAGAATGACATTCACTTTTTGCTTTAGTCTTCTACCCTCTTTGTCATTGTTGCTCCTTACGAAGTTCCTGCCCCTTTAAAGCCTGATTTCATACTATTTTGGTTCAAGCGTATCAATCCAGTCTCGCTTGGAGTACTTGATGACTTTTACAATGGTTCACTTTACGTTCCCCATGGAATCCTTACCCTAGCAAATCGTCTGAATTGGATTTTCAAAGTTATTCACATTGTTCCAGAAGCTTTGCACACCTGCATTACTGCTGATGCACATTCTGATAGGGTTACCCCAAATGGAAGAGGCAGCATTCAAGCAATCCATAACAGAACTTCTTGTCGCACGAAACGAAAGTACTTGAGGAATATAGTTTTCACGTACATTCATGCCAGATAGAAAATTTAGATCAAATCGTCGGACATTTATATTAATACAAAGTAAAGAGTTAACGATTGACAGGTTTTAGTTGTATTAGTGATTCATTTTGTTCAGGCAAATAGATAAACCAGCCATTTTAAGAAAAATTTTATGAAAAAAGGAAAACGATCTTTATGCCAGCCTATCTTACCTACTTTTATCTCTTTCCTGTAGCTACCCTTATTGCAATCCTTGCGATTTCTTCAGGCATCTCAGGCACTAACTTCTGGATTCCGGTATATATGATATGGCTCGGCTTTGACACAAAAACAGCTTTCTGGCTCGGGCTATTAACCATGATTTTCGGTTTTGGATCGGGGATACTCAGAAACCTGAAACAAAAAACCATTTCCTGGCCCATTGTAAAAGAATACCTGAAAATTACGATCCCTGCAGCGGTTCTCGGGACCCTTCTAATCCCTTTTGCTCCTGCACAAATACTCATAGTCCTGTTTGCGAGTTTTATTCTGTTATACGGGATCTATCTGGTATATCGCTACTGGCTTTACCGCATGGGGAAAATTCCTGAAAAGCTCGAAACTCATAACCGCATATGCTGGAAACGCGCCATAGTTGCAGGTTTTCTCAAAGGGCTGATCGCAACCGGGCTTGGGAAATTAATCATGCCCTGCATGCTGGGGCATGAAAAAATCCGGTCTCCTGCAGAAGCTGTGGGCTCCACAGTCCTGATTATCTTTATTGTGAACCTTGTTGCCCTCCTCCTCCGCCTGACCCCGGACTTTATTCCTACCCTGATTGAAAATAAAGAACTGATTTTCGAGATAATGCTCTGGGTTGCTCCGGGAGTAATCCTGGGAGGGCAGATAGGACCGTCTATTGCAAGAAAGCTGTCGCAGCAGGGGATCAGGCTTTACACAGGAGGACTGCTGGTAGGCATCAGCATGCTGATGTATTTAAGAGCCTTTTCAGCCATCTAAAATTTAAAAGAATTACGGAAAAATTAGAGAACAGGAGCTTTTCAAACCCCCGTTTTCAATTACTTTGAAGCCCGCTGCATCATCACGAACAGCCCTTTCAAAATCTCCTTCGGAGAGGGTGGGTTCCCTGGAATTTTCATATCCACGGGCAGGATTTTATCAGCCCCACCGAGTACGGCATAAGACCCCTTGTAGATCCCACCATCACAGGCATCATCTCCTACTGCTACCACAAACTTTGGGAAGGGCATGGCTTCATAGGTTTTTTTCACAGCTCCTGCCATGTTAAGGGTGACTGCTCCTGTTACCAGCAAGACATCAGCATGCCTTGGGGAAGCCACAAAAGAGATCCCGAACCTCTCAACATCATAATGGGGGTTTCCGAGGTTTGAGATTTCAATCTCGGTGGAATTGTCACTTCCTGAATCCAGTTCCCGGATGGCAAGGCTGTGCCCGAAAACTTTCGGGATCTCTTTTTTAATTTCTGCTCCAAGGGCTTCGAGTTCTTCATCTCGAAATTTAAAGGTCTCCGTAACTTTAGGGCGGAGGAAGAGGGAAAGAGGGTTTACCATAATCAGACCTCAATATATTTCTTTGGTTTTCCTGAGTTCAAAGATCGGTCCCTGCATACGAAAGGTTAAGGCTCTTATTTATCAGAGGGAAGTCTGGGACAATATTTCCGATTACTGCATGTTCTATAGCCTGCCAATTGCAGAAAGATGCGATCCTGACTTTATACCTATCAACAAGCCCATTTTTCAGGTAGACCCAGTGCAGGTTCTGCCCCCTTGCAGCTTCTACAAGGGCAAGCGAATAGCCTGTAACTCCAGAACTGCCGGTTCTATCCGAGTTCCCTATATTTCCGGCAGATCCAGTTTCAGCAAATACGGAGCCCTGTGGAAGGTTTTCTGCGAGGCGAAGGATCAGATTAACAGATGCCCGGATCTCATCGGCTTTTACCTCAAAGCGGGAGAGCACATCCCCTCTTTTCCTGACGGAAGGTTCCGGGGAAAAGTCCCTGTAAGCTCCATAGGGCCGGTCAAGCCTGGTGTCGGCAGGACAGCCTGAGGCTCTGGCAAGGGGGCCTGTAAGGTTAAGCGGAGAGACAAGTTCCTTTTTTATTACGCCTGTCGTTGCAAACCTGTCAATTAAGGAAGATGAAGACATCACTCTGTCATAAGCCGATTCAAATGCTTTGGAAAACTTATCAAAGAATACAAGAAGGTCTTTCAAAGCCGAATAGGGAATATCCTTTTTCAACCCCCCGGGAATGGTAATTCCGCGCAGGAACCTTGAGCCTGTCAGTTTTTCGTTCTGCCTGAATACCTCTTCTCGCAATATGGAGAAGGGGCTTGACACCAGTGAGAAACCCACATCTACAGCCATTCCGGCAAGGTCCCCGAGCAGAGAATAAATGCGTTCGAGCTCAAGCATTATTGCCCGCAGGCGTTCTGCCCTTTCAGGCAAGGTTATTCCACAGACCTGCTCTACTGCTATACAGAACCCTGCTGCATTTGCCATACTCTCGTCTCCACTCACGGCTTCGGCAAGAGCAACGCATTCTGAGGGGCTTTTTCCTTCAGCCAGTTTTTCTATTCCCCTGTGATTGTAAAAAAGCCGAATTTCCAGGCTGAATATGGACTCTCCTATCACGCTGAACCTGAAATGCCCCGGCTCGATTATACCGGCATGTACAGGCCCGACAGGGATCTGGTATACACCTTCACCTTTGACCTGCCTGAATTTGTATTCCTTTTCGGGGACTTCAAGCGGTCGGATTGGCCCGTTTTTAAAAGCTTTTTGCAGGGGATGGAAACCTTCAGGGTAGCACTCATGCAGGAAGAGACGTCTTGTATCAAGAGCCCCGGCAAAGTCCAGCCCGAAACCGTCCCTTATTTCCCGCTCAAACCAGGAGGCTGAGGGAAAAGTTCCTGCAACCGAGGTAACCTTTTTTTCATTTCCTGCTTCCCGAACAAGTACAAGGGTAGGTGCCCTTCCTGCCCGTTTGAAAACATAAAAGAGGGTAAAGCCGTCCTTTTTTTCAAAGGCTTCTGCGCAAAAAAGCCCTATAAGGCTGAACTTCCTTTCCGCAAGCACAGGAGTTGCACTTTCAAACCCGGTTTCCGAAACCCTCAGGTATATTTCGTTTTCACGGGCATTGAGCAGTTCGGGCTCTTCTTCTAAAATGCCCGAGATTATTGAAAGCAATTCCATTGTATCTTTATTCATTTTGATATCCATATGTACCGCCCCTTAAACATACCCAAGTTCAAGAATTATCGCATCAAGCAGATCCCTCAGTGAATCAGGGAAATAAAAGCCCAGGGCAAGGGCAAGAGCCAGCATGAAGATCGCTGGAACCCTCATTCCATCTCTTACCAGATATTGACCCGGAAGCCTGTTTTTCTCATAGCCTGCTTTCCCTGCAGAGCTTTCCTTTACGGCTCCCCCTATTCCTGCAGGAGTCCTGCTTATGTGCCTGTATTCTTCGTTTTCATTTTCATTTTTATTTTCATTTTTATTTTCTTCCCCTACAGTAACTTTTGAGAAGGCTTTCAGGAGGAAGTTTGCAAAGGATGCAGCTGCAAGGATGAGCATGAGCAGCACCACAAGGGTCAGATAGGGAGAAACTGCCGCGCTTTCCAGCAGGATGAAAAACTTTGCCGGAAAGAGGGGAAAAGGCGGCATTCCTACTATTGCAATGCTCCCAAGGATCAGGCCCCAGGCTGCCTTGGGCTGGAGTTTAAAGACATCCTTCATATCTTCACGCATGTTGCTCCTGTACTGCCTGTGCAGAATGCCCGCGGAAAACAGCAGAGTTTCCTTTACCAGGACATGGACAAGCATGTAAAAAAGCGTCCAGAAAAGGGCAAGGGGGGTTCCTATTCCTATTCCTATGAGGAGAAGGCCCATGTGTTCAACGCTTGAAAAGGCTATCAGTCTCTTTAAATTCCTCTGCTGAAGCATGCTGAATGACGCAAGAGCAATCGAAAAAACTCCTGCCGCGATCAGGATAGAAGAAGCCTGTGGGGAGGCGCTGCTTTCTCTAAGCAGGGCATACATCCTTATTATGCCGTAGATCCCCAGGTTCTGCATCAGTCCCGAGAGAATTGCACTTACCGAAGGGGCTCTTGCATAAGCATCCGGGAGCCAGGTATGGAAAGGAGCTACCCCTGCTTTTGCCCCGAAGCCTATGAACATGAAAGTAAAGCTTGCAAGGAGGAGAGCAGGGGAAAACTCAGAGGCATGAATTACAAGTTCTGTCCAGTTGAGGGTGCCCTCTCCGAGAGTCTGTTCCGAGAGGGTGAAGAGGAAAATAAGCCCGAGGAAAGCAAAGAGCATGGCTCCGGAAACTATGAAGACGTACTTTAAGGCAGCATCGATATTCTCCCTTGCAGAAAGAATCGCAACAAGCATGGCAGCGCAGACTGTTGTGAGTTCTGCAAAGATCCAGAACAGAGCCAGGTTATCCGAAAAGAGTGCAAGAGTGGCTGTAACAAGCAGGAGGTTGAAGGCAAGGTAGAAGGTCTTCAGGTTTTTAGGATCAAGTTCTCTGGCTTCCATAAGACTGTCGGTATACCCTCTGGCATAGAAGGCTGCTGCAGAAAATCCCAGTGCGGTTATCAGTTCCACGTAAAGGTTAAGGTGGTCAAGATAGAAGGTTTCTCCGAGCCTTTCGGGCAGGTCAAGGATAAGCAGGGCAACGCAACTCATGACGAGGTGTAAAAGGCCGTTTCCTGCTGCAAGGGCATTCATTAACCTGTGGGACTTCGGAATAAGGCCGAGCGCCAGGAATATCCCCATTAATAAGAGGTAATACCGGATCACTGAGATTCCACTCCTGTCCAGACCTGCAGTTTTCGGAATTTCTGCCGGTACTCTTCAATGCTTGAATCCATCCCCACAGCCAGAATAGTGGTCAGCATAACCAGGATAATAAGGTCGATTATGATCAGGACTTCGATGATAAAGGGAAGTTCGGTCACAAAGAGGCCGAACATCAGAACCCCATTTTCCATACTGAGGTAACCGAGCGCTTTTGTAACAACCTTTTTCCTGCTGAACATCACAAGCATGCCCATCAGAGTCAGGGAAAGCCCTATCACAGCCCCAAAGAAGAAGAGCTTCGAAAGGGGCAGACCTTCAAAGACCTTTGAAAGGAACGTATAGGAGAGGAGAATAAGGCCTATGCTCAGCAGAAGAGAGGGCGTTGGCTCCAGATACGCAAAGTGAAGGTCTCTTCCGATTTTGATTTTCTCTTCTATCCTGGAAATAAAGTAAGGAATTAAAATTACCTTGCTTGCCAGGGTCAGGCCTGCCAGCAGCAGGAGCTGCCCTTTTCCGTCCATCAGGTAGAGGAGGAAGGAAACCGCAGCCAGCAGGAAAGACTGTACAGTATATGTGGTAAGGACCGAACTAAGGTTACGGGTTGAGATGATCAGCCCTGCACTGATAAGGACAAAGACGAAAAGGACCTTTATTATGCCTTCAAGGAAGAGCGGATCAATCATGCAAACACCTCGATAAGGATGGTAAGAGCTGAAAAGAAAAATGCCATCACATAAAATGCAGGAAGCCTGAAGAGTCTCATCTTTGCAAGAGCTGATTCAAAGAGCCCTATTATTATTGCAAGCAGCCCTGCCTTCAGGAGGAAGAGAAGGGCTGAGACTGCAATTTTTCCGGCATCTATCTCAGTACTGAGCCCTACCGGAAGGATTGTGTTAATTAATATCCCCATAAGCAGAAACTGTTTGAGAGCATGGGCAAGTTCGAGCAGGACAAGGTTCTTTCCTGTCTGTTCAAGGATCATTGCCTCATTAATCATGGTTAGTTCAAGGTGGGTAGCCGGGTTATCCACTGGCAACCTACCAGTTTCCACGATCAAGATAATGAAGAGCGAGATTGAGACCAGGACAAGGGTCGGGCTGATGGGAAGAACCGTGCCTGCAGTAAGGGCGAACATATGGTGCAGGTTAAGGCTTTTCAGGACAAAGGCCAGAGCTGCAAAAGCAACTACCATTGTTGGTTCGATTACAGCTGCAAGGCTCATTGACCTTGAACTTCCCATGCCTCCAAAAGCACTTCCCGCGTCAAGTCCACCAAGAGCGGTAAAGAATCTTTCAAGTGCAAGGAGGTACAGGAAGACAATGATATTCCCGAGCCCACCTGCAGGTTCCGGGACAAAGACCAGAGGTACGAAAAGGGAGCAGACAAGCAAAGTCGAAAGGTTTAGGTATGGGGTAAAGCGCATGATCCATGACGAAGTTGGGGAATAGACCGCTTCCTTTTGCATGAGTTTTTTTAAGTCATAATAAACCTGAAAGAGCCTCGGGCCCTTTCTCCCCTGGGCGTATGCCTTTACCTTCCGGATCAGAGCCATGTACAGAGGAGCTGCCAGCAGGGCAAAAAGCGGATTTAAGAGGGCAAAGAGCAGGAACGATGTGTTCATACAAAGCCTCCAGTTGCTATAATCAATACAATGACTGCCAGAAAGGCGTAAAGGACATAACTGTCAAGTTTTCCGTTCTGCAGTTTTGAAACGTATTTTGAAAAACTCTCGATTGCCTGTGCAGGAGGAATGTAAAGGTACTCTTCGAAAAATCGAAGAAGACGGATTTCCACGTTCCCGTTCTTAAAGAGGCTTTCCTGCCTGTCAAGGTACTCAGCTCTGTGCACAATCTTTGTCCTGTAGATGTTTTTGAAGATCATCACGAGAGGCTCGGAAAAGCCTGCAGAGCTGTATTCCATGTAAGGGGCAAGGGCCGGAATTCCGCATCCCCAGGTTTCGCTAATCCTTGCAGGGCTCGTTTCTTTTGAACGGATAATCAGGAAAAGGGCTGCGTATATTAACCCGAGCAGAATCCCCAGCAAAAGCAGGTTCGGGAACTCAATTTCCCAGCCTGCAAGAGAAAGGAGCTGCTTTGAGAAAAGCCCTGCAAGTATGCAGAGGGCTGCCGGCACTGCAGGTCCGATCAACATTGGTTTCTGGACCTCTTCGGCAAGGCGGCTCTTTTTCGAACGCGGAATAGCAAGACAGGTGATTCCGAAAAGTTTTACGAAAAGGGCAGCTGCCAGCGCTCCGGTGAGGGCAAAACTTGAGAGGGCAATTATCAGAAATACGGTGAGCAGGGGGTCCGTTACGGCAAAAGACTGGAAGAAAGCCTGGTAGAGTAGGAGTTCTCCCGCAAAACCGTTTGTTGGGGGCAGGGCTGCAATCGAAACCGAGCCTATCAGGAAAAGGGCTGAGGTTACAGGCATCGTTTTTACAAGCCCTCCAAAAGCTTCGATTTTCCGTGTGCCTGTTGCGTGGACTATCGAACCTGCACAGAGGAAGAGCAGGCTTTTGAAGAGGGCATGGTTAAAGGCATGGAAGCAGGCTCCGACAAGGCTTAACAGGGCGAGGGACTCAAGCCCTTCAACCTTGAATATAACATACAGCCCTATTCCCGTGAAAATGATCCCTATATTTTCAATGCTGCTGTAGGCAAGGAGCCTTTTTATGTCGTTTTCCTTAAGAGCATAAATTACCCCGAAGAGGGCTGAAAGGCTGCCTGCTGTAATAATGAGCATTCCCCACCAGAGTTCAGGTGTGAGGACCGAGAGCAAAAAACGAAGGAAGCCGTAGACTGCAACTTTCAGCATAACTCCGGACATCAGAGCCGAGACACTTGATGGAGCTGCAGGGTGAGCATAGGGCAGCCACTTGTGGAAAGGAACAAGTCCTGCCTTGACCCCAAAACCAATAAAAAGGGAGAGGAAGGGGAGAGCCAGCTCACTTGCAGAGTATTCAAGCGGCCCAAACTCTGCAGAACCCGTCAGTCTGAAAAGGCTTATGAAGCCCACGAAAAGAAACGCTGTGCTGATGTTTGTCATCACGAAGTAGAAAAAGCCTGCTTTTTTATTTTCCTCAGAAGAATAGTCGTGAAGCACAAGCAGGAGAGAAGAAAGGGACATTATTTCCCAGAAAATAAGGAAGATGACCATATTGCCTGCGAGCACTACCATAAGCATGGCAAGGATAAAGAGATTTGTCAGGGCTGTTTGCAGATTTTTCCTGGCTTCGCTTTTTGCGTGTTCCACATATTCGACCGAATATATTGAAACTCCGGGCACGACTGCTGCAATTAACAGGATAAATCCGGCTGAGAGCCGGTCTGCAGTAAGGGTAAAATCCAGGCCCGGAAGATATCTTATGGCTGGAAATACAGGCTCTTTTCCCGTGTAGAGGAGCGCGCCTGCAAAACCCAGAAGCAGAATTGATGAGATAAGAGAAAGGCCAAAAGCAGTCTTTCTTGTGTTTTTACTGCGGTACAGGAGAGGAAAGACAGTTCCCGATATAAGGGCGACAATTGCACCGTACGCTAAGGCTTCGAGCAATGTATTCACTCCTCAAACCGAGATATGGCAGCTAAAAGAAAAGCTGAAAACGGTTTCTCAGTCCGGGTAGAGAGTTCTGGCTTTCCAGCTCCCATCCAGCTTAAAACAAGGCTTTCGAAACTGTCCTCTGTATATGAGATGATAGGGTCATTTTTGTAATTCGTATTGAGATTCCACCGTAAATTTCATCCGGGTTTACTCTCCCCGGAAACGTTTCTGCCTAATATTCCCTAATGTTATACAGGGGTACATTATAAAGTTTATTGTACAGATTTAAAATTATTATTCATGATGTATATTTCTGATAGAGGGAAATAATCAGGGACTGTGGACACCATAAAAAACCTATTTTTTTGGTTCCCATGAGGAAATTCCTGATATAACTCTCATCACAGGAGGGTTGGAATGACCCCAACTATAATAAGCTTACGCAGCTTTTACTACTCTCAACAGAATTACTTTTAAGTAGAAACAGTTTTAAAAAAGAAGCATGTACCCCGCATTTCCTATGTGCAGGAAGTCAAATATGCAGAATGTTAAATGTACAGAATGTTAAATGTACAGAATGTTAAATGTACAGAATGTTAAATATGCAGAATGTTAAATATGCAGAATGTTATTGCCTTATCTGTGAAATAGTCAGAACCATCACCAGTTGCCACTCAAAAAAAGGCACGGAATATAGAAAGATACAAAGTAATTTCTGTAGACTTATTTTTAATATGTTCATTTATGGATTGCTATAACTACTCGAAAAAGAAGTTCCTTTATGGAACCTTCCAGTGATAGTGATATTGGTTCTTATTACTTTCTTATTCCTTTCTTATTCTTTTTTATCTCTTTTACTTTTTTAAAACCCTGTAAACAAGATGCACATATTTCTTTTCCACGATTTCATTTTTTACAAGTTCGAGTTGAATCCCGCTTTTCTCAATGCCTCTGAAAAGGTTTGTCCCATTTATCCCCACAATCTCCGGAGCCAGGACCAGGCTGATCTCCTCAACAAGCCCCTGTTCGAGCAGTATGCTGTTCAGTATTCCTCCACTGTCCGAGACCACAAGTTTAAAACCATACCGTTCATTTGCAATTTCAAGTGCCTGCTTAACATCCACACGTCCCGCTCCTGTCCGGATAAAGTCGTAGTCCCTTTCCCTGAGGTAATTGATGTAAGGCTCAGGAGTCTTTTCCGATACAAGGACGATCACATCTTTACTGTAATCGGAACGCCTGAAAACGTGCATCAACCCTTCGAGAACTCCACGAGAATCCGCGATCATCCAGTATGCCCGGGTGTCATCAGGCTGGATTTCAGGTTTTTTGAAGTCCGCTTCTTCTTCCGGAGGGATTTTTTCGCAAAAAAATTGTGTTCCCGCCTTTGCGGTGTTTGAACCGACTATCATGGCATCAGGCTCGTAACTGCCCAGGATTCCATAATGAACATCAAGGTTTGCCGTAAAGCCAGTAGTTGAGCCATCGAGACTTATGGTATTGTGTATAACCAGACTGGGTAGCATATTTTCACCTATTCTCCCAAATTAAGCATTCAATAAACTTATTCTATATTGGAAGATATTTAATCTGGATGCATGCTCTGGAATTTGAAGGCGTATCAACGTCTTTTGCAGAAAAAAATATTATCAGAGACATCTCTTTTTCAGTCGAGAAGGGCGAGATCTTCGGGCTGCTGGGCCCAAACGGGGCTGGAAAAACCACCCTTATAAGGCTGCTTCTTCATATAAAAGGAATCGGGAGAAATCCGGGTCTTTGGGGGTTCTCTGGATCCTGCTGCAAAAGATAGGATAGGCTACCTTCCTGAGGAAAGAGGGCTGTACCGGAAAACAAAGCTTCTGGATATGCTTGTCTACCTTGCACAGCTTAAAAATATCCCCAGGAAAAAGGCTCAGGCGCGTGCAGAGTCTCTTATGAAATCCCTGGACCTGTACGAACACCGGGGAAAAAAGGTAGAAGAGCTTTCAAAAGGGATGCAGCAAAAAATTCAGTTCCTTTCTGCTGTCATCCACGAGCCTGAACTTATTATTCTTGACGAGCCTTTTTCAGGGCTCGATCCCGTGAGCACGAAAGCCGTTAAAGACAAAATTCTCGAGTACAGGAACGCAGGCAGGACCGTTGTCCTCTCCACGCACATGATGGAACAGGCGCAGAAGCTCTGCGACAGGATCCTTATGCTAAATAAAGGCGAGCGAGTGCTTTACGGCACCGTTTCAGGGATCCGAAAGGAACACGGACAAAACTCCCTGCTTGTGGAGTTCGCTGAAAAAGGGAATCTGGGTATTATTCAGGAAATTCCAGGCATCAGAAAAATCACCGAGCGTGAAGGGGCAATTGAGATCTTGCCTGAGGAAGGCATAAGTGCACAGGCAGTTCTTCGAAAGCTTGTACGGAGAGCCGAAATCCTGCGATTTGAGCAGGCACTTCCCTCCCTCAACGAAATATTTATTGAGACTGTGGAGAGTGCTTCTGGTGAGTAAATTATCCGGAAAAACCTTTATTGTTGCCAGGCACGAGTTCCTGAAAACCATAAAGCGTAAAGAGTTTCTTTTCATGACCTTTGCTTTTACTCTTCTCCTTGCCGGAATCGCTATTATTCCCTCTCTGCTTGCCAGTACCACTCTTGCCGAAGACCAGAGGATAGGCTATATTGACATGACCGGCTCCTTCGATATTCCAGAATCCTCAACCAGTGAAGGTTTTTCTGTAGGACCACTGGGGGCAAAGCCCTCAACTATAGAGTTTGTAAAGTACGAAAAGAACTCTGAAGCCAGGGAAGCCCTGCAGTCAGGGCAGATTTCTTCCTATCTTATAGTCCCTGCAAATTTCCTTGAGACCGGCGTGATTGAACTTTATATGAAGAAGCGTAAAACCCCTGAGTCTTTAGGTCAGGGATATAAGCGTCAACTTCAACCCTGATTACGTATGTAATATTCTGCTGACTCTTTACTCACATTTCCGATAAAAGACAGGATTCCCTAAGTTCAAGTCAAAGAAAAATCCTATACAGTCTTTCCCTGTGCCTCAGCATTACTCTGTAGACTTTGAAAATAACACTGTCAAGCTTCCTAAAATAGAACCAATTAAAGCAGTTCTACATAGAAAGTTTGAAGGCGAACTTAAAACAGCTACCGTTTCGAGAACTTGTAAAGGATGTTACTACATCAGTATCCTTGTTGAAGATGGTAACGAGCTTCCTGAAAAACAGAGCTTCTCCGAATCAACAACTGTGGGAATAGATGTAAGTATCAAAGACTTTGCTGTACTATCTACAGGCGAGAAGGTAGAGAATCCTAAGTACTTGAAAACTCTCTTAAAAGGCTCAAAGTATTACAGAAAAGAGTTTCAAGAAAACAGGAAGGTTCTAAGAACAGAGAAAAAGCTAAACAAAGATTAACCGTACTCTATGATAAAATAACAAATCAGAGAAATGATTTTCAGAACAAACTCTCTTTTAGACTTGTTAGCGAAAACCAAGCTGTAGCTCTGGAAACTCTGAATGTAAAAGGTATGGTTAAGAATCATCATTTCACGTTTATAGCTGCATTTCCTCTTATATTCATGCAGGTTATCCTTACAAACCCCGACAGCCCGCTTTCAGTTTTTCTTTCACTCTTTCCTTTTATCTCTCCTGCATCCATGCTTGCCAGAATGGGGACTTCGGAAGTGCCTTTCTACCAGATCACAGCGAGTTTCTTTATCCTCTTTGTTTCAATTCATGCAGTAATCGTGATTTCAAGCCGGTTGTTCAGGGTTTACCTGCTCATGTATGGAAAAAGGTCTGGGGTAAAGGAAATCCTGAAGAATATCCGGGAAGGTGGCAGGTGAGGAAAAATGAAAAACGATATTTTTCGATTTAGACAGTATCTCCGAATGATATACGGCATTTCTATACAACAAACTAACCATGTAAAAATGTAGTGCTGTTTCCAAATTTTGTGGGATCACTATCAATGGTTCCCTGATGATCCATTGACCTATACACTGGTTCAATGGAGGTAGCCACACAATTCTGACTTCTTTATCCGACTCAAAAATCCCTTAAAAACGCAAACTCTTAAAAAAATTGGAGTTATTAACTTCGAGTTTTCCATAATATTACATAATCCATACTAAAACTTAGCTTTCAAAGATGCATGATTTCCGATATCGTACGGTTTTGTTTGTGTAGTACTAAGAAATGAATTCTCGTAACTGTTCAGATTATCGAAGCGTCATCATTTGGCTACATCTGCTACATCTTTAAGTACATTTACTTTCCTTCTCTACTTTCCATTCCTTAATTGCAGGCTAAATTTCTCAAACTTTTTTCCAGACCTGATTTCTCAAGTATTACTTTCCATATTTAGTTTATAAGCCTGATAATCCAGGCTTAATTTTCCATACATTATTGCTGCCGTAATTCAGCAGCAGGGTCAGATAATCTTCAGATATTCCAGCATCAGGGCATCAATCAGTTCATCTGTTGTGGTTTCATTGCTGTCGTATAGCTCAAAAAAATTATCTTGTCCGGGTCGAGGGAGAGCATCTGCTCAGCGGAAACCATGTTTGTGCTGGATTCAGTATATGCGTTGCGTACATTGATGATGTCTTCCGTCATAGTCATCTAGGTTGATCCTGGACTGAAAGCGTAGCCTGCACCACCTTTGTCCTTAGCCCATGTCGGGGCGCCGAAGTACAGCACCTTTTTTCTCCTCCTCCGGGATATCAGCCGTCAGGCTGCGGATAAACTCAACATCCGAACTGATGGTTTACCCCGCATGTCGGTAACCGTGTGGTACTGTATCTGAACGGAGGGATTGAAACCAGAGGGATCGGAGTCAGAAGGGAGGGTCGAGCTGGAGGAAGTTTCCGCAGTGTCGACACATCTCGATACCAGAAGAGCTTCAAGAAGTACGCTGATGAGTATGAAAACTGGCATTAAACGCGCTGGTCCATCTCCCACCAGAGTTTTACTCGCATTGAATTTCCGGAAAGGACCAGTTCACTTCCATCTTCTTGCAGGACGGAGGAGAGGTATTCCCGGAGTATTTTTTCCTGGGCATCTGTCTCGACGCGGTATTCTTGTTTTAAGTCCTTGACAGCCGCATCAAGGTCGGAGAATACTCGGGTATATGGCAGTTGCAGGGTCTCCATGTTTGGGTAGATTTCCATATCATAGAGAACATGGAAAAGAACATCAGTCTTCGGACCGGAGCGGTACTCCTGACCGTGCAGGGTTGGCCAGAGCTCAATCATCCACTTTTCCCAGGGGGAAATTCCCAAAAACCAGTAGAGACATACACGCTTCGTTGCCAGTTTACACATTTTTTCCACGGCGGCACGGATGTCCGGCATCCCGAGAGAGTAGGAAGCAAATACGATGTCATAAGGGCCCAAAAGTTCTGCAGGGTCAACGTCTTCCCACTTCTTTGCAACGATTTCCAGATTCTTAACCCCTTCTATGAGGGCGAACTCCTTCATGACATCAACCATGCCTGCAGCAGGTTCCACGGCAGTTACATGGGCACAGCGGGTGGCAAGGGGTACTGCAAGGGTGCCCGGTCCGGCTCCTACATCAAGCACCCTGGAAGCCGGTCCTGCTCCCAGATCAGCAAATACCTTAGCAACTCTTTGAGGGTTTTTGTTTGAACGTGTGAGGAATTCGCGGGCACTCTCCTTTGATTCCCATATCGATGCGCATTCTCCTTTCCCTCTTCTGGAAAGGTTTTGCTCATATAGATTTTTCCAGACCTCGTTCCAGTCAATCTTGTGAATATCCATTCCTGTTTTCTCCTTCCGAACTCTATGTAATTTGGCTGTTGACCTCGAATTTGTAGGTCGTGAATTGGATTATTGTCATATTATCAGGGAATTGTTATTTCTTCCGAAGCGACGCAGTCTCTGGCAGCAATGCAGCGGGGCATAACCATCTGTAAGGTTCCACAAGAGGGTTTTGAAAGACGCCTGAAAGACGCTCTGAAAGACCGCTCCTGCAATTGCAAGCGCTCCTCCGACCGAAACCGTCTGAGGGATGCAGAGGATGTGGATATCCCATATAATGGTAGAATGCATGTTCTGCATTTCAGCCGAATTTCCCAGCCCCAGGTGGACCCGGAGAGTGGCAAATACCTCTGAGTGATCTCCGTCCCGCTCACCATAGCCCCTACAGCCGTAGCTGCAAGCAGGAATGCAAGTGCCTCATTAATGAAGATTTTATGCAGCTCAGAAAAATCCTCAACTTCTTCCCACCCTGCCCTTTTTAATATTTTATGTAGTGTCGTGTATTATGTCATCTATATGCTGCTCCGAAATGTCATCTATATGCTGCTCCGAAATGTCATCTATATGCTGCTCCGAAATGTCATCTATATGCTGCTCCGAAATATGATCTGTACAGGGGGGTCGCTGGCTATATTCATACATTAAGATAATATATTCACACAAAATATTTTTCTTTTTTAAGGTAATTATTCATAATACATATCTATACCGGTTTTATTAGCAACTAATCACAATAATCTGAAATAAAAAATAATCAGATGCAGAGAAGAACGGGGAAAACAAGAACGGTAAATACATGAAATAAAAAGAAGATAAATATAAAAAAGACTTCATTCACCTGTAAATAAAATTAACAAAGTAAACATCCTTCCAATCGGTAGAACTTCTATCCTATTAAAATGGAATAATGGAATAATTATCGATCCTTATCGTTAACAAACAACTCCGTGAGAGATCCTACGATTACTGAAGTCCCTAACATGTAGATGGCAAGTACGGCAGTATAGGTTATGCCGAAATAATGAACCATCACAGGTAGAAGCGGAAGTTTGACGGCACGGGAATAGAGAAAAGTACTGATAAAGGACGTTCTCATTCCACTTTTTTTAAGGTCTGAAAGGAGAGGGTACCATACATACATAGGACCTGAGCTAAGGATTCCTGTTCCGATTGAAAAGAACCAGCCTTTTATTCCCGCATGCTCTCCCAGATTCTTTATTACCTTTTCGGGTTTCACAAAAAGTTCGAAAAGGAACAGGAAAATAAAAACCAGAATAAGAATAGGGAGCACTTTCAAAAGGATCGAATACGTTCCTTCCAGAGCTTCATTGAATAATTGAGGAAACGTAAAATATATTGAAATGTAGACTGCAGCCATCAGAGCCAGAAAGTAGTACTGTTTCATGTTACGACCTCTTTCTTCATAATCTCTTTCCACATAAAATCTCCATAAATATCATAGCCTCCCAATCACTGTCTCAAAACAAAACTCCGATTATCTCCACGGTTATTACCACCAGTACGGCTACAGGAACTGAAACAATAAAGCAGATCAAATTCCTTGCCAGGGCAAATTTTTTCCCGAGTAGGTCGATCTCGGCAGGAAGGTGGATTAGTCCTACAGTAACCCAGGTCAGTAAAAAAGCCGTAACCGCAATAAGAGAAACGCCTTCACTGAGAAGCTCGCCTCCTACAACATAACTGGTGATAGGGTTTCCTGCTGCAACACTTCCGATTATACCTCCCAGCAGTGGGTCGAGAAAAATGTTGCCAGAAAATATTTTCGAATAAGCACCCTCCGGAACCGCAGCGTTCAGGAGGCTGATTGCAGAGATGACCCCTAGCAGGAGAGGAATACTCTGGTTTATCGTATTTAGCGTCTTCTTTACACTTTTTTTCAGACGGGACCTGCTTTTGGGACTGATTATATGTGTACCACCTTGGATTTTCCGGGATTTTTCAGTAAAACCTTTCAATAGCTTATAATGATAATTTTGATTACCCTTCATAAAAGCTTAATTGATGGAAATAATTCCTTTTAAAAAATAACTACAGTGTCTTCGAATGAGATATAGGATTCTCACACGGCAAGCTAACCATATAAAAAAGTAGTGTTATTTCCAAATTTTGTGGGATCACTATAAATGGCTTCCTGATAATCCGTTGAACTATACTCCAAGTCACTTGTTCAATGGGAGTAGCCACATGATCATGATTTCTTCATCCGACTCAAAAATTCCTTAAAAATGGAAACTCTTAATTAAATTTGAGTTATTGAGTTATTAACTTCGAGTTTTCCATAACATTACACAATCCATACTAAAATAATAACACAATCCATACTAAAATAATAAATAAGTGAGCTTGTATTCGTGAATAAATCTAAAAGTTCATAAAGTGACCCGAAAATACTGTTATAGCAGAGAGTTTGAGGCTAATTAAGTTACCTTTTCTCAAGTATACACTGAAGATTCCTTTTCTCAGGTGTACACTGGAGATTCGGGGAAATCGAGACTCATCAAAGAAACATGGATTCTATCGACATGATTTTATAATATTACTTACATACTTATAATTGGTTCATAAGGGATTACTGTAGAATGGAGCAAATGCAGGACAGCCTCAAAACTGATCCAGTAATGATACTTCATGACACAGGATACTGTAGAATGGAGTAAAAGCAGGACAGCCTCAAAACTGATCCGGTAATATTATACTTCATGACACAAGGTAAACCTTGTGAACCACCTGACTTTCTCTTTTACTTCTGACTTTCTCTTTTACTTCTGACTTTCTCTTTTACTTCTGACTTTCTCTTTTACTTCTGACTTTCTCTTTTACTTCTGACTTTCTCTTTTACTCAACGCTCAAATCCCTTAACTACTGCTTTTTTCAACTAACTACTGTTTTTCTAAACTTTTTTCCTGTTGGAAATCCTGGCCATTACTTTTGCTTCCCCCTTACTTTTGCTTCCCCCGGCGCTTTGTGAAAGATGGCTTTCCAGAAATTTCGATTGGGAGCACCCCCACCTCCCAACCATTCACATCATCCTTTTTCAAAGATTGCCGGGTTCCAAAAACTTATCTATGGCAGCTTCCACAACTGGTACTTTCATTAGCCGAAATATGAGTTTCGGGGATGCTGCCGTTCAACAGGGCAGATTTCGCCTTGAAAACAGCGTCTTCCGGGCCTGCAGCATAGATGTCAGCTCCTATCTGGTCAGCCCAGGCCTGAGTAATCAGCGATCCTCCGACCCCTGTTATTACCTTATCCCGTATCCCTGTGGCTTTGAGCTGCTCTTCAATCTGGATCTGCCGGATCATGGTGGTACTCATGGAGGCTGAACTGAATACAATATCTGCTTCTTTCTCTTTTGCTTGTGCAGCAAAGCTTTCAGCCGAAATCCCGTCTCCAAGATTAATGACTTCAAAACCTTCTTCTTCAAGCGCAGCCGCAATACTATCCTTTCCGTAAGTGTGAGAATCTCCTTCAACAGTGGCGATTATGACTGTCCCTGCACTCTTGGTTTCCTGTCCACTGGAATCTCCGGCTGATACCGGGAAAACTAATTGAGAAGCAATCATTCCCAGGACTAACAGAACAAATAGATTCAAATTCTTTCCGTACATATTTTGTTCTCCTTTCTTCTCCGGACTTACTCTGTCTTATTGCACCTGTTACCGTCTGTAGTTTCTGTATTTTTTACAGTTTTCCCGAATACAAGGGGGAGAAAATCATAATTCGTTTCTGTTACGTTGTAAGGAAGGTCCGCAATCCGATCTCCATCCTCATCCGGAGCTGTTTCTGAGAATCCATCTCCTTCCGGAGAAGCCCAGAAATTCCCGCCAAGGTAAGGCCCTCCTGCGATATTCATGCCCTCAGTCTTTGAAATGTTCCAGGTATTTGTTCCGTAGTCTTCGGCGTTCTGGCTGTTATTCAGGTAATTGTTATAGATTACATTATAATTCGAACCTGTCCCATCGGTCCAGTTCGGGTTAAAAGAGATTCCTACACTATTTCCTGAAATATTATTTCCTGAAATTGTATTGTTGCCGCAGCCTTCTGTATATAGTCCATAGGAGCTGGCTGTGATGGTGTTATTTTTCAGGGTATTCTCTTCACTGGCCCCGTAGAGATAGACCCCTTCATAAGCCTCTGAAAGGAGATTTTCTTCAAGAGTATTGTTACAGCTTGCATCCCCAAGGTCTATACAGCACCAGCTGCTCGAGGTAACTGTGTTTTCTTTCAGGAGGTTGTCTGTGCTCACATCGCAGAGCCAGACCCCTGCCATGTTGTTTGAAGCCTTGTTTTCTCCTACAAAGCAGTTTCTGCAACTGCTTAAGATGAAGGCATCTCCTTCATTTGAATTGACAGAATTGCCCCTTAGAGTTGTAATAGAACAGTTTCCGAGGTAAATCCCATGTTCGTTGTTTGAGATGTTGTTTCCTTCAATAAGAGAATTTTGAGTATTGTACAGGTAAATTCCAAAACTGCAGTTTTCAAGAACCAGGTCTTTGAGGGTGATATTTTCACAGTTAATGCAGTAGACAACTCCTGCATTCGAACTTGAATCAAGAGTCTGATTTGAAACCCCTACAAGATAGTATATCGGTTTTCCATCCACCGTATTGCTGGTGTCTATGGTGTTGTTCATTTCTCCTCTGTAGTGATAGGTATAAGCCCCGAAATTCCTGCTGTTGCAGGACATTTTGTTGTTTTGAAGCGTGTTGGAGTTTGAGTCAAGATAGATTCCCCACTGGTTTGATTTTACCCTGTTTCCTTTCAGGATACTTACATTCGAGTTTCCGAGGTATATACCGTACATCGCGTTTGATTTTGCGATGTTGTTTTTGAGCAGGCTTTCCCCTGAATCGAGAAGGTAGATTCCATAAAAGTTGTTTGATGTTTCCGAGTTAAGTATACGGCAGCCAGATGAGTTTTCCATGTAGATCCCAACGGCTCCTCCGAAGGCGCAGTTATTTTTGAGGGTATTGTTTTGGGATGAATTAAGATAGAAGCCGTAATGACGGTTAGAGGTTGCCCTGTTATCTTTAATTATGTTCTGTTCTGAACTTTCAAGCCAGATCCCGTCATCACTGTTAGATAAGCGGTTATTTTTCAGAGTGTTCTCATGCGAATCTCTCAACATAATGCTTCTCCAGTTCTCAGAAAAATAGTTATTACTGATTTTACTCCCAGAAACCCCGTCAAGGTAAATACCATATGTTGAATTTGCTCCTTTCAAAGTGAATCCGCTGATTTTTACAGAATCAGAAGTCACATGGAACAAAGGGATTTCCGGGTCCAGGGGAGCGATTACGGTTTTTTTTGGATGAGAACTCTCTGAGCTTATTTTCAGAGATTTATTTACGAGTACGTTTTCACTGTATACACCTTTTCCAACAAGGACAATGTCTCCATCAGAAGCAGCATTTATAGCCTCCTGAAGACTCCCGTATGCTCCTGTACCTCCTCCTTCTTTCACATAAAGAGTAGTTGCGGCTGCGGAACCTGATATAAGGATAAGCAGCGTAAAAACAACAGTAAATATGAGTATTCTCTTCCCTTTCAATAGTTGTCATCCTCCTGTAAATGAACCCCGATTTAGTCTTCGCTTATGATTTCTTAAAGGAATGCTGGAGGAGTCTTTCTCCTGAGTACGCCCTGGGGTTTGAGCAAATTCCAAAGAGCAAATGGTCCTAAAAATCTACTTGCAGTCCATTCAGCAAAGCCCTTGTCCAGCTTAACCTTATGCAGAGTCTTAAATGGGGTCCGTAGCTGATTTAAAAAAAGAGTTCTGTTTTTATTATTTAGACCTGATTATTTGGGTAACAACTTTATTCTTTTACTGCTTATTAAGATTTGAGAACTAAGAAAGGAAACCAGTGGACTTTTGTCCATAGCTGGTTATGATAGGTCCGCCTGGATACAGACCGGAGCGATGTGGTTTACCACCTGGAGAGCGATGCTTTCAAGGAAGTTACGGATGTTCCAGGGAATCTTATCCAGGGTACGGGAGGCAAAATTCAAGCTGCCTATGATTTCTTTACCATACTTAAGAGGGATTACCGCAACTGCTGTAATTCCTTCTTCCTTTACCGCTTCAGCCATATGTTCCGAGTAAAAATCCAGGGAGTAAATGGGCTTTTCGGTCCAGATCTGTTTTGACTCATTTGAGTCTGCCTTATATTTTGAAACCTTTTCTTGAAATTCAGGTGAAATTCCCCGGGATGCAGTAAGATTTATCTGGTCCAGGAGTTCGTCCTTAATATATACGCCTCCGGCATCCAGCCCGTTTATCTGCAGGCAGGCATCAAGCATCATGTCAAGAATGGCATGAAGATTCCAGGTAGTATTAAGTTTAGTTCCAAGTTCCCGCTGGATCTCAAGCATTTTCTGGGCTTCTTTTCGTTCGGTAACATCTACAACAAGACCCTGAAAATGAGTTGCTTTCCCTTCTTTGTCCCTCTGGATAAAGGTTTTCTCATCCACCCAGAGCATTTTTCCGTCCCCTGTGAAAATTCTGTACTCAATACTGAAAGAATCCTGACCCTCTGCGATGTTGCGTTTGAGGGTTTCAATAACCGTTCCAATATCATCCCTGTGAATTATGCTTCCGTAAGGGATTTTTCCTGAAGTGAAATCTTCTACAGTGTAACCGAACTGGGCCACGTTTTCCGAAACATATTCTGCAGGCAGGTTTTCTTTGTTTTCCCACAGAAAAGCTACTGCAGGGCTGTTGCTGATTATGGTTTTCAGCAGCCTCTGCATTTCAAAAGATTTCCTGAGAGCTTCTTCGTTCTCTTTTCTTTCAGTTACATCAAGGACAAGCCCCTGTAAGTGGGTTACTTCCCCGTCTTCACTCCTCTGGATAAATGTCCTTTCGCTGACCCAGCGCAGGTCTCCGGCTTTTGTGAATATCCTGTACTCCGCGTTAAAATCAACTTCACCTCTCCGGATGCGCTTTTCAAGTGTCTCTTCAACTTTTTTCAGGTCATCGGGATGGATGATATCTCCATAAAAGATATCGCCGGAAATAAAATCCTTAACCGTATACCCAAAATGGACAACGTTTTCCGAAACAAACTCTGAAGGCCACTTTTCCTTATTTTTCCACAGGAAAACCACTGCAGGACTGTTGTTTACCACGGTCCTGATTATTTCCTGCATCTTCAGAACAGATAACAGGTCTACAATCCCTATTGCTGCAACAACCTTCCCGTCCTCCGAAAAAATAGGAGAAACAACCACATTCCTACCGAGGTATATGCCTCCCTTCGGGACTCCACGCACGGTCTTTCCGGTCCTGAGCGCCTCTTCGAGTACAGGTCCCGTATATTCCCTGTCAATTATTTTCCCTTTTTCCAGGCGAAGCCCCTTTTGATTGAGACTGCGGATGGTGGTTGGAAGCTCTAAAAGGGAATGGACTGCAACTGCAATTGCCTCAAGTTCCTCAGGTCCTGCATTTTCAGATATCACAGAAGTAATTCTTTTACCCCCAGAAGGATTATGATATTTTAAAACTAAAGGTAGGAACATTTCATCAGGTAAAATATAGTGCTGAAAATCAATGCCCAGCCATTTCGATACGATACTTTTCAGAGAATATATATTCGTTCTTCATTTATATAAAGGAGATTTTTCAAATACTGACTTTTCGGTCATGCATGATATATTTATTCAGACTCACATTAAGGATCTATTCAGAACCTATTAAGAACCTATTAAGAACCTATTAAGGGACCCATTCAGGACCTATTAAGGACCCATTCAGGACCTATTAAGAGCCTATTAAGAACCTATTAAGAACCTATTAAGGGACCCATTCAGGACCTATTAAGGACCCATTCAGGACCTATTAAGAGCCTATTAAGAACCTATTAAGAACCCATCCAGGACCGATTTTTTGATTGAAAAACACGTATATCCACCGTGATCCTTTTCGCTGCTTTCAAGAGGACTACTCGATGAGTTATTTCAGTGAGCTTCACTCAAGCAGACTCTTCCGATAAATTAAGAAAAAAAATGAAAATCAGAACGGACTCCAGCCGAAAATCACGGAAAAAATTAAAAGCTTTCCTGCATTTCTGTATCTCCCTGAGCCTTTACCAGGCATCCAAGAGTGCAGTAAACGGCTTTATCAGCCACTGATTCCAAAACAAAAAACTCTGTGTTGCAGATTGGACAAATTTTTTTTATGTATTTCACGAATAAACCACCTGAAAATAAGTTGTCTAAACTAAAAAACGCGCTTAAAATATTTAAAATGAACCCGCATGATTTAGGCATAAAATCCACACCTGAAAACGAAAAAATGGAGGCTTGAGCCGCCATTTGTTTTAAAACAGAAATGTTATATTTGCTTAGTCCCGGCCCCCTTCCCAAACTCCCCCGGCGCAACCGGACCAGAATAACAGCAAAACCCCTCTCTTCGACCCCTCAAACACCTGAAACCCTGCACCCCTGCACCTTCTTCCATCAGTCCGCATATTTTATCAACCCACGCATGCCCTCACTTTCCGGAAACCCTTAACTTTTTTTAAATAATTCCCGCATCGATTAATTAGTTACACATTTTTATAAAATTTACCAGAATTCAGCATAACTCCATAATGATCTATGCAAAAGATAAAGAGTATAAATAAGAGAATACTACACGAAAAATGCATGCGATATGGCTGAGAGAGAGAAACCAAAGGACTTAAATAATTATAAAGTGTAATTTACTAAAAATTATGAAAGTAAGGATATATTTTCTGGCAAGGACGCGGTAAAAATATGAAGATTGCAATAATTCTCGGCACAAGGCCTGAAATTATAAAAATGAGCCCTATAATCAGAGAATGTGAGAAACAGGGCATAGAATATTATATACTGCATACAGGCCAGCACTACAGCTACGAAATGGATAAAATATTTTTTGAGCAGCTGAAACTCCCGCAGGCAAAGTACAATCTTGATGTTGGATCAGGTCTCCACGGAAAACAGACCGCAAAGATGCTCGCCGGAATCGAAGAAATCCTGATAAAAGTATTGGAAAAAATAAAGAATTCTGTTGTGGATTTCAGATTCAAAATTAATCTAAACAACGACATATGAATGAGTATTCATAGACGAGAATAATTAACAGAGATAAATAAATCATATTCGATGGTGGGATCACCTATGAGTCAAAAGGCAAAAAAAATTCTTATAACAGGCGGTGCAGGCTTTATAGGAAGTAATTTTATCCATTATCTGTTAAAAAAAGATCCGCGTTTAGAGATCATAAATTATGATAAATTGACGTATGCTGGGAATCTTTGGAATTTAAAAGATATTGAAAATAATTCAAATTATCATTTCATCAAGGGGGATATCTGTGATAAAAATAACTTAGAGTCTGCTTTTAAAGAATACTCCCCTGAATATGTTGTTAATTTTGCCGCTGAATCTCATGTTGACAGAAGTATCCAGAATCCAGAGGAGTTCATTAAAACAAATGTACTGGGAGTGCAAAATCTCTTAAATATTTCGCATGAAAATTCCGTACAAAAATTCATTCAAATATCAACCGATGAGGTTTATGGCTCTCTCGGAAATTCGGGATTTTTTACGGAAAAGAACCATCTTGAACCAAACAGCCCTTATTCTGCAAGTAAAGCTTCAGCTGACCTCCTAGCAAGAGCTTATTACAAAACATATTCTTTTCCAGCGATCGTCACACGCTGCTCAAACAATTACGGACCTTACCAATTCCCAGAAAAATTAATCCCATTAATAATCTCAAATTGCTTGTATGGGAAAAAAATACCGGTTTATGGAGATGGACTCAATATCCGTGATTGGTTATATGTTGGAGACCATTGCTCAGCTATCGACGCAGTTATGCAAAAAGGAGAGATTGGAGAGACCTATAATGTTGGGGGAAATAATGAAAAAACCAACATAGAAATTGTAAAAACTATAATCTCCATCCTTTCGGAAAAATTACCTAAAAGTAGTATTTCAGAAGCTCTTATTTCTTTTGTAGAGGACCGAAAAGGGCATGACAGAAGATACGCCATTGATTCTTCAAAAATTCGGGAAGAACTCGGCTGGAAACCTTCAATGTCCTTTGAAGAGGGTATAAGAAAAACAGTTGAATGGTATTTGAATAACCAGAAATGGCTCAATTCTATTTTGACTGGAGATTACATTACTTATTACAAGAGAGTTTACGGACACAAGGCTGAGGGGAAGTAATATGCTAAACTGCATTTACTGTTTGAGTCCATTGATAATAAATGAAAATCGGCACATTTGCCAAAATTGTGGCAGAGTTTGTTCCACAGAAAATGGAATTTCAAGTTTTTTAAACAAAAACCAGCAAGAACATTTTCCAAGAGATTTTTTTGAAAGGCTTTATCAAAACGAAAACGACAATTTTTGGTTTCGAGTTAGAAACATTATCATTGGAACGACTATTCAGCATTATTTACCTCTCAAATCACGACTTATTGAGATGGGATGTGGTACAAGATTTGTTTCAAAGCATTTAAAGGGACTTGGATATCAAGTTGAATGTGCAGATCTATATTTAAAAGGGTTGAAATACAGCCAAAAAAGAAATGCAGGGAATGCATATTACCAGTTCAACCTATATGACCCCTTATTTGTAGAGGAATTTGATGGGGTGTGTGCATTTGACGTGCTGGAACATATTGATGATAGACTTGCACTCAAAAATATGTATAAAGAGCTCAAACCGGGTGGATTTTTATTATTAACAGTTCCAGCATGCAAAAAGCTCTGGTCTAATACTGATGAATTTGCAGAACATAAAAGAAGGTATTCTGCTAAAGAATTTAAAGAAAAAGTTGAATCAACTGGTTTTAAAATCTTAAAATTAAGTTATTTCATGACCTTTTTATTTCCGTTTATTGCATTTTCGAGGACGTTTGCTAATTTCTTATCTTTACATAGAAAATCAGATCTTTTAAAGTCAAAAACTCAAGTATTCAGCGAAATAAAAATAAATCCAGTTCTAAACCGCCTTTTTTATTTAATATTCAGAATTGAAGCTCAATTTATTTCATATCTTGATTTTAGATTTGGCAGCAGTTTACTTTTACTTGCCGTAAAAAGGAGGGATTAACATGAAAGGAGTTATTTTAGCAGGTGGAACAGGAACAAGACTTTCTCCCCTAACAAAAGTTACAAACAAACACCTTTTGCCTGTTGGTAAAGAGCCGATGATATTCAATCCAATAAAACAACTAATCTCGGCGGAAATTACCGATATTTTAGTGGTCACCAGTAAAGAACATATGGGTGAAATAGTTCGCCTGCTCGGAAGTGGAAAAGAATTCGGATGTGAATTCACCTTCAGAGTCCAGGAAGAGGCTGGAGGAATTGCACAGGCATTATTACTTGCAGAGAATTTTGTAGGTAGCGACTCTGTTGCTGTAATCCTAGCAGACAACATCCTCACTAATAGCATAAAACCCCATGTCGATGCGTATATAAAGCAGTTGAGCAGGGCAAGAGTTCTTTTAAAGAAGGTTGGAGATCCTGAAAGATTTGGCGTCGCTGCTCTTGATGAAAAAAAGAAGATGATAATCGATATTGAAGAGAAGCCGAAAAAACCAAAGAGTAGTTATGCAGTGATTGGAGTTTATATGTATGACCCCTCTGTTTTTGACATAATTAGAAAAATCAAGCCCTCTGACAGAGGTGAACTTGAGATCAGCGACGTCAACAATGAGTACGTAAAACAAAACCAGCTTACATACGGAATTGTAGAAGGGGACTGGACAGATGCCGGGACTTTTGAGTCTTTCCAGTACGCAAACGAACTTCTTTTTGAGATTAATAATGAGATCCAAACCAATGGCTGGATACAAGAAGATGAAATAAAAACAGAGGAATCCCACGCAAATTCCATTTAATAAACCTTATTTTACTGGAAATGAGCTGAAGTACATAGAAGATCTGTTTAATTCTGTACAAAATGGTGAAAACGACTTACATCTAAGCGGAGATGGAAAATATACTAAGCGGAGATGGAAAATATGCTTATAAAGTACAGGAATTTATGGAAACGAAGTTTGGAGCAAAAAAAGCCCTGCTCACAACTTCAGGTACAAGTGCCCTTGAACTTGCAAGTTATGCCCTTGACTTCAAACAGGAGAGACAAGGTGATTGTTCCGTCCTATACTTTCTCTTCAACTGTGAATGCAATTTTACTTGCAGGAGCAAAACCGGTCTTTGCAGATATCCAAGAAGAACTTGGCTGGGAACCTTCAATGTCCTTTGAAGAGTGTATATAGAAAAACAGTTGAATGGTACCTGGATAGTCAGGAATGGTCCGATTCTATTTCGACTGGAGATTACCTTACTTACTACGGGCGGGTTTACGAACAGAAGGTTGAGGGGAAATAATATGTTAAAATGCATTTACTGTTTGAGTTCATTGGAAAAAAAAGAAAATCGGTATATTTGCCAAAATTGTGGCAGAGCTTATTCCACAGAAGATGGAATTTCAAGTTTTTTAAACAAAAAACACCAAGAATCACATTTTCCAAAAAACTCGTTTGACAGACTTTATAAAAACGAAAACGACAATTTTTGGTTTCTAGTTAGAAACATTATCATTGGAACGACTATTCAGCATTATTTACCTCTCAAATCACGGCTTATTGAGGTGGGATGCGGTACAGGATTTGTTTCAAAGCATTTAAAGGGACTTGGATATCAAGTTGAATGTGCAGATCTATATTTAGAAGGGTTGAAATACAGCCAAAAAAGAAACGCAGGGAATGCATATTACCAGTTCAACCTCTATGATCCCTTATTTGTAGAGGAATTTGATGGGGTATGTGCATTTGATGTACTGGAACATATTGATGATGATAGACTTGCACTCAAAAATATGTATAAAGGACTCAAACCAGGCGGGTTTTTATTATTAACAGTTCCAGCATGCAAAAAGCTCTGGTCTAATACTGATGAACTTGCAGAACATAAAAGAAGGTATTCTGCTAAAGAATTAAAAGAAAAAGTTGAATCGACTGGTTTTAAAATCTTAAAATTAAGTTATTTCATGACTTTTTTATTTCCATTTATTGCATTTTCGAGGATGTTTGCTAATTTCTTATCTTTACATAGAAAATCAGAGACTATAAAGTCAAAAACTCAAGTATTCAATGAAATAGAAATAAATCCAGTTCTAAACAGCCTATTTTATTTAATTTTCAGAATTGAAGCTCAATTCATTCCATATCTTGATTTTAGATTTGGTAGTAGTTTACTTTTAGTTGCCATCAAAAGGAGGGATTGATATTAAAGGTATCATTTTAGCAAGTAGCACAGGAACAAGACTTTACCCCCTAACAAAAGAGACAAACAAACACCTTTTACTTATTGATAAAGAGTCTTTGATATTCAATCCAATAAAACTATGAATTGTGAAGGGAACTGGACAGATGCCGGAACTTTTGAGTCTTTCCAGTACGCAAGTAAAATGCTTTTTGAGATAAAATAAAACCAGAGGATTCCCATGCAAATTCCATTTAATAAACCTTATTTTACTGGAAATGAGCTGAAGTACATAGAGGATCTGTTTAATTCTGTACAAAATGGTGAAAACGGCTCACATCTTAGTGGAGATGGAAAATATACCCATAAAGCACAGGAATTTATGGAAACAAAGTTTGGAGCAAAAAAAGCCCTGCTCACAACTTCAGGCACAAGCGCCCTCGAACTTGCAAGTCATGCCCTTGACTTCAAACCCGGGGATGAAGTGATTGTTCCATCCTATACTTTCTCTTCAACTGTGAATGCAATTTTACTTGCAGGAGCAAAACCGATCTTTGCAGATATCCAAGAAGATACCCTGAACATTGACCCTGAAGATATAAGACGAAAACTCACACCCAAAACGAAGGCCATATATCCTGTCCACTATGCAGGTGTTTCCTGTGATATGAAACAGATAATGGAAATCGCAGCAGAAAACGACCTGAAAGTAGTGGAAGATGCTGCCCAGGGTGTCAACGCAAAGTACAAAGACAAATATCTCGGGACAATAGGGGATTTTGGCTGTTACAGTTTCCATGAAACGAAAAATTATGTTTGTGGCGAAGGAGGGGCTCTTTTAATTAATACTGATGATCAAGCGATGGCCGAACGAGTTGAGATCATCAGAGAGAAGGGAACTGATAGAAGCAAGTTTTTCCGGGGAGAAGTGGACAAATATACGTGGGTTGATCTCGGATCAAGTTATCTTCCAAGTGACATTCTGGCAGCTTTTCTATATGCCCAGTTGGAGAAACTGGATGAAATTCAGGAAAAGAGGATGAAGGTTTGGAATGCTTATTATGATGCATTTAAACCTTTTGAGGATGAAGGGAAAATCCGTTTACCAATTATCCATGATTATACCAAGCATAATGCTCACATGTTTTACATACTATTTGAAGACAATGAGACAAGAAACAATTTTATGAATGAACTAAAGAAAAAAGGAATTAATTCTGTATTTCATTACATTCCTCTTCATTCAGCACCTTTTGGGCTAAAATTAGGAAATAATGAAGGCGATCTTCCGGTTACAGAAGATATCAGCAAGAAGTTGTTAAGGTTGCCTTTATACGCTGGAATGAACGATGAAGAACTTGAATATTTATTGACTTGCCTAATGGAAAAATTAAAAAAATTATAAGAAGATGGTGGTTAACATCACTGAATATTCCATTGTGATTCCTGTGTACAATTCAGAATCTACATTAGATGAATTATATGGACGAATAACAAATGTATTTGGAGATATTACAGAGGATTACGAAATTGTATTAATCGATGATGGGAGTCGGGATAACAGTTGGAATATTATAAAACAACTTCATTCTAAAGACAAACGAGTGAAAATAATAAAACTGATTAAAAATTTTGGCCAACACAATGCATTAATGTGTGGCTTTAACCATGTTTGTGGTTCTAAAATAATTACAATGGACGACGATTTGCAGCATCCACCTGAAGAAATCCCTAAACTGATTTCTGCTTTCTGTGAAAATGATGAATTTGATGGCATTATTGGAAAGGCCTATGAAAAAAAACACGGGTTCATTCGAAATATGGGGAGTTGGTTTGTGGGAGAGATGGATAAACAGATATTTGGCAAGCCTAATAATTTGAAGATGGGATCTTTCCGTCTCCTTAAAAGAGAAATAATAGATGCAATGGTGCAAAATAAATCACATAATCCGACAATTGGACCAATACTTTTATCAACAACACTAAATTTGAAAAATGTAATGTTTGAGCACGAAGTAAGAAGGGTAGGCAAGTCAGGGTACAACGTACCTAAAATGATTAAAACCACATTGGATAACATTATAAATTATTCCACTATCCCCTTAAAAATAATTAGTATCATTGGGATATTTACATCATTCATTAGTTTTGTATTAGCATCTTATTATATTTGGAAAAAATTTGTTTTTAATATGGCTCCACAAGGATGGACAAGTTTAATCGTAATAAATCTCTTCTTCTTTGGGATTCTTCTATTCTCTGTTGGTATTATTGGGGAATACCTAATTAGAATAATCAGGCAGGTTAACAGCGATTCCCAATACATAATAAAAGAAACAAGTTTTTAAGATTTTAGTTAGAAATCCCCCATACACTTTTATAAATCGACAAAAATCGAGATGTGGCTTATAATGACTAAAAGACTTAAAACACGACTGAGGACATATATAGAAAGGATTTTGTTAGGAAGAAAAGGAGTTTATATTTATAACAACTGTAGATTTTATGGAGTTAAATTTTTAGGGAAAGCTACTATAGAGCCTTATTGCAGAATCAATGGATACCCAGGAACCGGAATAATAATCGGGAACAATTTTTATATGAATTCAGGGTGCCATATCTTAGGAGAGATAGAAATTGGAAATGATGTATTAATAGGCCCAAAAACAGTAATGTGGAGCAGAGATCACGGGATTGCAAAAAATGAATTAATTAGAAAACAACCCCACATATATAAGAAAATAAAAATCGGGAATGATGTTTGGATTGGGGCAAATGTCACAATACTAAAAGGTATAACTATAGGAAATGGGGCTGTTATTGGAGCAGGAACTGTTGTTGTTAAGGACGTCCCTGAATACGCCGTTGTAGTTGGGAATCCTGGAAGAGTAATTAAATACAGAACTTAGGACCCACCGCGAAATAATATAGGTAATTTTTTAGACTGTACTCATCCATTTTCACAAACAAGCCCCTTGATTAAATCCCAAAATAATTATGCGTTACCTAGGTTATTTCGTAAAGAGCCCTTAACAATCAACTTAAATCCTAGGCGATAAACATGAGACAAAATAAAAAGAACATTTTAATATTGGGGGCAGGGGTTTATCAGGTTCCTGCGATAAAAAAAGCTAAAGAACTGGGGTATAATACCATTGTTTTAAGTTATAACATTGAAGAATACCCCGGCAGCAAATTTGCCGATATTGCCCTTAATGTAGATACAACAGATATTCCTAAAGTATTGGAGGTGGCAAGAAAATATAATGTCAGAGGAGTCTTTACCACCGGTACTGACGTTGCATTACCTGCTTTAGGGAAAGTTAATGATGAACTCAACCTCGTAGGATCGAGTTATGAAACATGTACGTTATCTACAAATAAACTACTTATGAAAAAGAAATTTGAAGAAAATGGAGTTCCAACTTCAAGATTTGAAATTGTAGATGGCGTAGAGCAAGCAAAGAAAGCTGCTAATCTTATTGGGTATCCTGTAATGGTAAAAGCAACAAATAGTTCAGGAAGTAGAGGGATTACAAAAGCAAATTCAGACACTGAATTAGAGACTTCATGGGGATTTGCAAAAAAATATTCAAAAAATAAAGAGAGTATTTTGATAGAGGAATTTCTTGAAGGAAAAGAGTTTGGCATTCAAGCTTTCATACATAATAAAGAAGTAAAATTAATTTGCGTACATAACACTACAACAACACCCCCGCCACATTGTGTACCAATAGGGCATTCTTATCCTTTTAAAAATGTTGAGATCTTGGATGAAGTAGAATCTATTTGTAAAAAAGGAATCAAAGCATTGAAAATGAACAACTGTGCTGCAAATATGGATCTGATCCAAACTGAGGATGGAATAAAAATATTCGAAATTGGAGCCAGAATGGGAGGAACTTGTATTCCAGAGTTAATTGAAGTGTATACTGGAATTGATGTTACAAAAGAATGTATAAAAATATCTATGGGAAAAAAACCTAACTTCCAAGTACAAAAAAAGCAAGCTGTTGCTGCAATGCTTATTACTTCAAAAAAAGCTGGAATTTTTAAAAGTGCCATAATCCCCCAAGAAATAAAAGATAGTCCATACATTGTAAATATTTCAAGAGATATTAACGAAGGTGATTCCGTAAATAGTTTTCAGATTGGACCAGATAGAATTGGAGAAATTATTGTAAAAGGTGATAATGTAGAAACTGCTGAAAAAAGATGCATTGATTTTATGAATCAAATTAAGATCGAACTGGTATAAAATCGACCCTGTTCCAAAATCTAGTGGTTTTTGCATTTCTTGATTGAAATTCAGAATTCGCAAGAAAAATCAGGTCTTTTATCAAAATCAATATTTGAGATTTTTGGTACTGAGTCATAAAATCCATTTGGATTAGGTTAAGGAGCAAAATGTCAAAAAATGCTATTTTTTATGCAACGTCTAAGCGAATTCTGTTGGAAAATCGTTACTCGTAGTATTCAAAGTTGTGCATAAAATTTGTTAACTGATGCTAAAAGTCATAAAATCCAATTGTTTTATAATAACGCAATTTGAAGATAATATTTTAGGATACTTTTTACAAAAATTAACAATATATTTTTGTATTGTTTTTTAACCAGTTTTGCATACAAAAATAACGTTCGAAACATGAAAAAATATAAAATGTGAGGAAATAATTTTGAATTTAAAAAATAGCAACTCAATCAATTTTGTTGGTGATCTCATGTTTGGAGATCAACCAATTACTTTTGGATATGGTGTTGATAGTCTCCATAGTAAAACGGAGTATTCAACTATTTTTTTAAATGTTTCGGATGAATTAAACAACTCAGCAATTTCAATTGGAAATTTAGAATCTATTATAAAGTCAAGAATTAACGACAATAAGTTTGAAGAATGGGAAATGTGCTGTGATGAAAGAATATGTAAAGAGTTGCTTAAGGCAAATATCCCCATTGTTTCTCTTGCAAATAATCATTCTATGGATTATGGAAAAAATAGTTTTTTGTTCATGAAGAAAACTTTAGAATCTTATGGGATAAAGATAATCGGTTTAAAGGAAAAGCCTTATGAAATAATTTCAGTTAATAATAAAGAAATTGCGATAGTTGCTGCTTGTTATTTAAGGAAAAAAAATAATGAATCTTTGTATTTCCACAACCCTTCGAAAGATGAATTAGAGACTATTTTTGAAGAAATCGGGAAAACTGACTATAAAATTTTTTATGTTCATTGGGGTTCGGAATTTGTAAAACTACCAACCAAAAAGCAATTGGATATAGCCAATGAAGCAATAAGTTGTGGATTTGATGTAATTATTGGACATCACCCTCATGTATTGCAGAAAGAATATTTAATTAATTCAAAACCTGTTTTTTTTAGTCTAGGTAATTTTGTATCAGATTACTGGCAAAAAAGATGCAGAGATGCCTATATACTACAAATAGACATAGCGGAAAAACTTGAGTTTAAGAAAATAAACTGTATCATAAATAAAAAAGGCCAGCCGTATCCTACTTTTAAGGAAAGGATTAGTTTGGATCAATTTAACAACAAAATTTCTAATAAAAAGTATCAAAACCGAGAAAGATGGAAAATACGTTTTGAATATCTGCTACACTTTAGTATGAATTTTTATAAACTAAAAGATAAAAAAGGTTTGTTAAGATGGTTGGTCAAAAGAATAGAATATATAATCACCAACTTTAGAAGGGAGTTCACAAATCCTGAGGTTATATATGAAGAATACAAGAAATAAAACGGTATTCAAACTGATTATATCCTTGTGTCTCTTGCTGTACATATTTACAAGAATAGATCTTAATGTATTGAGAGAATTAAGTTTTTTAACAGGAGGATACTTGGTTATATGCTTAATTATTACTCTTTCTAGTTTACTTCTTATGTCTTTTAGATGGAAAATCCTCCTAAAAAAATATACATCATGTAAATGCTTATTGTCAGAACTTTTTAACTTTTACTTAATAGGCATGTTCTTCAATATATTTCTCCCTGGAGCAATTGGAGGAGATATCACAAGGGTCTATAATGCTTCAAAAAAATATGATATAACAGTCAAAAAATCCACATTATTTGTGTTCATAGAGAGAATCGTTGGTCTTGTTTCAGTTATTATAATATTTTGTCTTGGTTCTCTTATAATTTCGGATTATTATGAGATGATAAATTATGATAGGTCACTTTTATTTCTTATAATAGTTATCATCGTTACAGCTATTGTTTCACTCAAAACATATCTGGAGAAGAAAATAGATATTGACTATAAGCTAATAACAATCATTTTTCTGCTGTCCATTCTAGGACAATTTGGAGACATTTTAATAGTTAGACTTTTTTGTTATAATTTTTCTCTACCAGTTACAATATATCACATTATGGTGATTATGCCCCTGGTATATATCTCATCAATAATTCCAATATCTTTTGGAGGACTTGGAGTCAGGGAGGGAACTATGGCGGTTTTATTTTCATTTATTGGCATAGACTCGTCAATTGCAGTTATGATCTCTTTATTACTATATTTTGTAAAGGTTGGTGTTGGGGCAATTGGTGGAGTAATTTATGGAACTTTGAAATAGCTGCATAGATTTTACATAATAGTTTAAAAATGAGGGATTTGTATTAGTGCTTACAAAGGAAGACACAATTTTTGCAACAGGTATTGCTTTATGCCTGCTTTTGACACACCATTTGGCAGTGTGTCGATTTTTCTGTAAAATTACAAATCCCAAGATGTTATTGGAAAAGAAATTCCACTATAGATAAACAAATTTTATACATTATACAAAAATCTGACTTTGAATTCACAGCAATTTCGCGACACTGCCAAATAACAATCACGGAAGGGCGGGCGAACAATAAATGGATATGAATATAAATTAGTATAAGATGAGGAGTATTAATGGATAAAATCCCAAGTGAAAAACTTATAATTGTTGCCCTTATAATAATCGCTGCATATATGAGCCCCTTCATAATTTTAGGAGAAGACACTCCGGTTTTAGTCCATGATAATCTGGATTCAAATCTGGTGCGGCATATTACCCTAGTTCAAAGTGGTAAGATTTTTGGCTCAATGGATTCCACCGTCCCTCAGATAATGAACGGATTACCAAGGAACTGTTTAGGGTCTGAATTCAGTTTTATATTATTGTTGTTCGATCTCTTTCCACCTTTTACAGCTTATGCTCTAAACCTTACTTTCATGCATTTCATCGCATTTTTTGGAATGTATTTGTTGCTTTCAAGACATATTGTGAGAGAAAAGGAATACAGTTTCATTGCTGTTGGGGTCGCACTTTGTTTTGCTTTGCTTCCATTCTGGCCCTTCGGGGGGCTGAGTATTGCAGGGATGCCTCTTGCACTATACGCATTTTTGAATATCAGAAATCGAGATTATTCATATAAAGATTGGTTGATTATTTGTATTTTACCTTTTTATTCAAGTTTAGCACTGAGCTTTTTCTTTTTCCTTACAGCAATGGGATTTCTCTGGTTTATTGACTTTATTCGTAAAAAGGATGCTAATCTTCATTTCCTTGGGGCAATCTGCCTTATGACAGGTATTTTCCTACTTGTGGAATACAGACTTGTGTATGGGATGTTCTTTGATTCTAGTTATATATCGCAGAGAGTAGAATTTGGTTCAAGTGGAGATGGTTTAATAAAATGCATAATTACTGCTGGCGGTAATTTCATATACGGGCAGTATCATGCCGTAAGTCTACATAGTCTCTGGATAGGGATTTCAATTATTATTTCATTGTTACTTGTTCAGTTTAAGTTTTTCGGAAAAAAATTAAATGCTTCTAATAAACTTTCATATTCGGTGCTTTTCACTATTGGTTTAATCTGTCTAGCTTTATTTTTCGGGTTTGGGAGCGAAACGGTTGAACTCTCGATGATATGGGGTATGATTACCCTAATAATGGGACTTTTGATTTTACAGATAACTTTCAAACCCGTTTTAAAAACTGTGTTTGAGAATATAAATAAAAAAAGTTCCAGATTTAAAATATCTTCACCAGATTCTGAATCTTACCAATTTATATCGCTTCTGTTTATTTGTTTTGCAATAGCTCTCATTTACGGTTTCTGGAACTGGAATTCTATATCCCCAATAAAAGAACAAATAATGATTCTTAAATCATTTAATTTTTCGAGGTTTCATTTTTTGCATCCGCTATTGTGGTATATGCTATTTTCAATGTCTTTAAAGATTATAATTAAAAACTTAAAATATGGAAAACATGTGGTTGTGATTCTCCTATTACTCCAAGCAGGATATCTGTTCTCGTTTTCCAGCTCAGATGTGTATCAACCCGGAGGTATAGGATTGTTGAAAAGTGGTCAGATGACATATGAGGAATTCTATTCACCGGATCTCTTCAATGAAATAGCTACTTATATAGGAGAACCACAAGAAAGCTATCGTGTAGTAAGTATTGGAATTCATCCATCAGTCAGCCAGTATAATGGATTTTACAGTCTTGATTCATACAAGCCTAACTATCCACTTGAATATAAACATGAATTCAGAAGATTGATTGAAAAGGAATTGGAGAAAGATAAGGAAATACAAGAGTATTTTGATTACTGGGGTTCCAGATGCTACGTGTTTACCGCTGAAAAGAAAAAAGATTCTGTAATTACAAAAGATAAGTCTTCCCCAATAACAAATCTTGAATTCAATACTGAAGCTTTTGAAGAGATGGGAGGAAAATATATAATTTCTGCCGTTGAGATTAAAAATTATGAAGATAATAACCTTGAATTTATGCGAACTTTTGAAAATGACAAATCTTCGTGGAAAATCTGGCTTTATTATGTAAAATAATTATTACAGGTATTTATTTAAAAAAGATACACATTGAAAATTTCATGAAAGTAGAAATACAAAATGGGAAATAATAATTACAGAACTTACAAGAAGCAAAAAGAGTTGATGGGAAAATTGAATTTATGTGCTTAAAAAAGCGGAAGTTAGGTTAGTCGAATAAATCAGGGAGATTACTCTCCCTTTCTCTTCTAAGAACGGTCTATGACCAGCTTTACCTTTGAATCCGACATTCCGTAAATGTCCACAAAAACAAAATAATTTTTATTAAATATTTTACTGTTCAATAATAATTGATCTTTATTATGGCAAATTCGTTGATTCTTAAAACAGAATAAACTGAATTTGTCACTATGCTCATATTTGGCATGAAAGTACCTCTGATTTCACACTCCGGACCCTCATTCAGAATTTCTGATTATGTTGGAAGCAAATATAGCATTTTTGTCCTGTTAAATAGAAGCCAGGGTCCGGAATGTGGACGTGAGGATACTTCGCCTTCACTTAATGTCAGGTTTCTTTTTTTCAACAATTGCGAATATTTCACTAATTATTGAGATACGTTCATCAACCGAAAATATCTCGGTCTCAACAATCTTCCTCCTTTGAACTTCTCCCTTGATATATCCCGTTTCATCTTCGTACATCTCATCATTTGTGATAAGGTGCCATATTATCGTTGCAATTTTCCTTGCCAGGGCAACAATCGCCTTTGCATGTCCAATTGACTTCTTTTTTCTGTTAAAAAACTCTTTTAACTTGCTATTTTTTGTTCTTGCTGCTGCTTGAGCAATCTGTATTAGAATCCACCTTGCTACCTTTGATCCTCTCTTAGTGATCCTTCCATTGTGGTATTTATCTGCAGATTGGTACACATTAGGAACCAGTCCAAGCCATGAAGCAAGCTTGTCCCCTGAAGCAAAATCTTTGAAATCACCTATTTCAGCGATTAAAGTTGCCGCACCAAGTTCCCCTATGCCTGGAACAGATTTTAAAATTTCCATTTCTCGCTTATGATTTCCATAAGCATAATTGAAAATTTCCTTTCCCAAAAGTTCGATTGAATCGTCAAAATTCTTTATTAGCTTCAAACATATCTGAAGCCTGATTGCAGCACTCTGGGAGATTTCTCTGTCCAGAAGCTCTCGGATCTGAGCGCTTTTTTTACGAACATTTGGAGAAAGGTTTTGTATAATCTGGTCAACATTTTTACCTGAAGAGATTCCTGATAATATCTCTCTACCATTTTTTCCAAAAATGTCTGTCAGCACATCTTTTAGATTAAACATTTCAGGTGCGAGAATGGCATGAGCTTCATTTTTTATATCCGTTCTTTTTTGTACAAGTTTGTGGCGAAGCCGAATGTATGAACGATATTCTCTGTGTTTTTTTGGGAAAACTCTTGATGGTTGAACCATGCCATTCAGTGCAAGTTTTGCAATGACTTCGGAATCTATTTTATCTGTCTTTTTATGTGTAAATGCTTTCATGTCGCGAGCATTTCCAACTATAAAAGGCAGATGTTTTATCAATGAATCATGAATAGGGACCCAAAAGTCACTTGTTGATTCACATGCAACAACGTCACATTTTTCTGATGTAACCCAATTTCTAAGGCTTAAAATTCCATCATCGTCTCTCTTGATACGCTGTTGCTGTTTTTCACCGGATCTGCTGAGGATAGTAGCAATCAAAAAACTTTTGTGGATATCTAAACCGCAAGATTTGTTTATTTCTCCTGCCAATTTACATTACTCCATCATTTATAGGACAGTAGAATTACCTAAAAGGCAATTTGGCATCCGTGATCAAAGTCACATTTGAGCCTTCGAGGGCAATTCAATGGTTAGTTTTTCTACGGCTTCGAAGAGCCAAATAAAAGACAACTTTCCTGTCCTAAGAGAATGATGGAGTTAATATACAAAAAAGGTAAGTGAAAAGGACTTTCATTTATTTGGGCATGTTATTCGAAGAATTTCATGTGTGTTTTTCATACTGTATGACTGGTATTTCCTGAATTCCATAATAGCATCCGCTACTTGTGCTACCTGAAACCTTTGAGATTTTTTAGTTAATGAGCGTAACCCTCATCTCAAAAATAGTATTTTTCACAACTCTTTCCCATCAACCTTATTAATTTCTCTTTTATCTCATCCAAGTTGGCAACTTGAATTTTCGTTTTTGATTTCGTTTTTACTTCCACTTCCGTAATCCCCCTCATCAACATGAAAACCCATTTCAACGTCGGCTTTTGAGTTTGTTTCTTAACCTGGTTCGGTATTGATTCCCCTGTTTCTTTTAGTTTTTCTCTCAGCTTCCATTCTGCTACAGAGTAAACCATCAGAGTTAAAACCATGATCATTGACAATGCTTCAATTCTTTCGGGTTTCTTAAGATACACCTCAGAAACCCTGAAACTTTTGTCCTTTATGAACCTGAATCCTTTTTCCACTTTACTCTGATTTTTGTATTTTTCCAACATCTCTTCAGCATCAAGATTCAGGTCAATGCTTCCGATTATAAATCTTCCATGATACTTTTTTTCATGCTGTACGAGTTCTTCATTCCTGATAGCTTTTGCATCTACAACATAATGAGTGACAAGTTTTTCACCCTTTTTTGGTCTGCCCTTTTTGCTATTTTCTCGTTTTGATACCGTGGAGATGTCAACTGTTTCCAGCAAACAGTAAGGGTTTTCCTTTTTCCATCTTTCTAGGGCTGCTCTTGTGTCCTCTTCACATGCAAACTCTATTTTTTTCAGCTCTTTAAGCTCTTTCTGAGCTTCCTTGACTATCTTTTTTATTTTCTTTTCAAGAGTAATGTCTTTTCTTTTATGCATCTCGGTGGAGTGAACAACTACCCATTTTTGTTTTATGTCACCATATTCAACCATTGTTTCATAAAACGAGTAGCGTGAGTCTTTCCCCTGTTTAAACTCAATATCAGAAATCAGTAGCTCTTTACAAAGATGTATAGTTGAGGGAACGCGAGTGATCCACTTCATGTCTTTTAATGCTTTGACATTATCTTCAGAATACAGAGAGCTATCAGCTATGAAATAAACATCATCAGGGAACTCTATGTTTTCCTTAAGTCTTTTCATGGCTTCTACTATGGTTTCTTTGTCGGATGAATTTCCAGAATAAGCCTGTGTAAATAATGGCATACCATACTGATTTACAATCATCCCCATTGAAAAACGCTTTAAATCATATCTCTTATCTTTTGCGTGACCATAAGTGAGTTCAATGGCAGAGCTACCATCTTCAGGTTCATAGTTTCCATGAACGCTGAAATTGGTATCATCGCAATGAAGTTGTATAACCTTAAGGTTCACAATTTCCATCATTTTCATGGAAATTTTCATGAACAGTTGAGTAGGATCTACTTCGTAGATCTTATCAAGAGTTCGCCCTAAAACGTCATCAGTAAGATCTGATGCACTAACTCCAGGACCAAGTAATCTTTCAACGGGAAGATTTTCAAAATATTGAGAGTACAGGTAAAGTTGACTGTCAGTGAATCCAAGGCAATTAAGAATCATTGCCTTTATCACTATTGAATGAGCTAATTTATGCTGCCCAACTTTGGGGAGCACTTCATCGATAATACTTCCAATTTCAAGTTCATCGAAAATTCCACAAACTATACCGTGATGGTCCAGGGCGTTAGTAGTAATGTGCATAAAAATTCAAAAATTCAATAGCGAGTTACAGTATTTACAGTTTTCCAATAAAAATGTATGAATAATAATCCGAGATCTGCGGAAAGTCTGATCAGGGATATTACCCGCGAGTTTTCTGTAGCAGAAAGGGAGGTTGACTCTTGCCCGAATACCAAAGCCACATTCAACTGAGGCAGCTTGTCATCCTCTTTGTTGAAGCCAAACTGTACTTGTCGGAGGGTTCTGAGGAACTGGACAAAGTGGTTGTATCATAAGTCCAGAACTCCTTTTCCACCCACCCAATTAAGGTGCGCCTGGCACGAGATTGTTATTTATCTTTGTCCCAGTATGATACGGATTGATAGGCATAGGTGATGCTTGATCGTTTATCTGTTTGATAGACAATTGTCGCCATGAAAGGCACCTTATCGGTATGAGAGATATAACACATAACGAGGACAAACTTAACGGTCCGAGAAATGGAACCTTTTTGAAATTTCAAGAAAATAGCAGACTCTTCCGATAAATTAAGAAAAAAATGAAAATCAGAATGGACTCCAGCTGAAAATCACGGAAAAAAAATTAAAAGCTTCTGCATTTCTGTATCTCCCTGAGCCTTTACCAGGCATCCAAGAGTGCAGTAAACGGCTTTATCAACCACGGATTCCAAAACAAAGAACTCTGTGTTGCAGATTGGATAAATTTTTATGTATTTCACGAATAAACCACCTGAAAATAAGTTGTCTAAACCAAAAAACATACCTAAAATATATAAAATGAATCCGCATGATTTAGGCATAAAACCCGCACATGAAGACGAAAAAATGGAGGCTTGGGCCGCCATTTGTTTTAAAACATGAATTTTATAGATACTCAGTCCCGGCCCTCTCCCCAAACTTCCCCGGCGCAGCCGGACCAGGAATACAGCAAACCCCCTCTCTTCGATCCCTCAAACACCTGAATCCCCTGCACCTTCTTCCATCAGTCCGCACATGCCCCCACCTTCAGGAAACCCTTAACTTTTTTTAAATAATTCCCACATTGATATTTTAGTTACACATTTTTATAAAATTTATCATAATTCAGCATAACTCCATAATGATCTATGCAAAAGATAGAGCATAAATAAGAGAATACTAAACGAAAAATACATGCGTTATGGCTGAAAGATAGAAACCAAAGGATTTAAATAATTATAAAGTGTAATTTACTAAAAATTATGAAAGTAAGGATATATTTTCTGGCAAGGACGCGGTAAAAATATGAAGATTGCAATAATTCTCGGCACAAGACCTGAAATTATAAAAATGAGCCCTATAATCAGAGAATGTGAAAAACAGGGCATAGAATATTATATACTGCATACAGGCCAGCACTACAGCTACGAAATGGATAAAATATTTTTTGAGCAGCTGAAACTCCCGCAGGCAAAGTACAATCTTGATGTTGGATCAGGTCTCCACGGAAAACAGACCGCAAAAATGCTCGCCGGAATCGAAGAAATCCTGATAAAAGACAGGCCAGATGTTGTCCTCGTCCAGGGAGATACAAATACGGTCCTTGCAGGTGCCCTTGCTGCGTCCAAACTTCAGATTAAAATCGGCCATGTGGAGGCGGGTTTAAGGTCCTTTGATCGAACAATGCCCGAAGAAACCAACAGAATTATTGCAGACCATACTTCCGATTATCTCTTTGCACCAACCGAGACCTCAAATACGTAATATCTGCCTGTGAGATGATTGTCCCCCACCTGAGAAAAGGCAACCTCGTAATATAGAATCCACAATTCCACCCAAAACCTGTGACAAGCAGGTAAAACAAATCCTAGAAAAGCCCACCCTCAAAATGTGCGAAGACTTCTACGTCTCCCACTACATGGCTATCGACCCCTGGTTCTTAGCCGAAAAACATCAACAGCAACAGCCTGATTATGATGTCCAAGCAGATCAACAACTCAATGCCCCAGTATGTCCTGAAAATGGTAAAGGAAATGCTTGCAGGAATTGAAAATCCGATTACTGTTTTTGGGGTTGCGTATAAGGGAAATATTGCAGATAAGAGAGCTACTCCAACTAAGAAATTAATCAAGCTTGCAGAGAAAGAAGGGTTCAAGGTTAAGATTTATGATCCGTTTGTGAAGGGATGGTGTTATCCGATTCTGGGATTAGTTGGAGGGAAGTGATTGTATAGTTGTGTTGACGGACCATTCAGAGTTTAGGGAAATGAATCCGAGTGAATTTTGTGGGAAAATGCATAAATTCAATGTTTTCGACACCAGGAATGTCATCTCTAAAAATTTATGGGACAAGAATGAATTTTCCATACAAACTATTGGAACAAATCAATTTTAAGAAACAGAAAGTATTCTTCATAAAATATCCAAAGCATAGATCATCTGTAACTTGCCGAATCAAGTATAGAAGGAATAGAATCAAAATAATCTTATAACACTATTTAGGATTGTGAAAAATATGGAAAAAAATGAAAAAAGATCATTATTCGAAAATAAAACCATCTTGTTGACTGGTGGAACTGGATCATTTGGAAATAAATTTACAGAGATGATCCTCAAACATAATCCAAAAAGTCTTAGAATATATTCAAGAGGAGAATACAATCAATATATAATGGATCAAAAATTCAAGGATGAAAAGATTAGATTTTTGATAGGCGATGTAAGAGATCGTGACAGACTCTACCGCGCAATGAACGGGGTAGATATTGTAGTTCACGCCGCTGCCCTGAAGCAGGTCCCTGCCTGTGAATATAATCCTATTGAAGCTATAAGAACAAATATTGATGGTGCCATAAACATAATTGACGCCGCTATCGATAACTCTGTAGAGAAAGTAATGGCAATTAGTACAGATAAGGCAGTACATCCTGTGAACCTTTACGGAGCAACTAAAATGGTAGCTGAAAAGCTGTTTATTCAGGGGAACACGTATACTGGCAAAAGAAAAACAAGATTCAGCTGCGTAAGATATGGGAATGTTATTGGCAGCCGAGGTAGTGTTATTCCTCTATTCCAAGAGCAGAAGAAAAAAGGTGTTTTGACTATCACAGATGAGAGAATGACACGTTTCTGGTTAACTCTAGATCAGGGAGTCAATTTTGTCCTTAATTCAATAGAAAGAATGCAAGGTGGAGAAATTTTCGTCCCCAAAATACCCAGTATGAGGATGATGGATCTTGCAGATGCTATTGCTCCTGAAGCAAAGAAAGAAATTGTGGGCATAAGACCCGGTGAAAAGCTTCATGAAATTATGATCACCGAAGATGAAGCAAGGCATGCAAAAGAGTTTTCCGATTATTTCATAATTGAACCAGAGTTTGCATTCTGGGATAAGGAAAAACATGTGGATGGAAATTCACTTCCAGATGGGTACAGATATTCAAGTGATATCAACGATAAGTGGCTAACCAAAGAAGAACTCAAAAGAATGTGCTGATCAGATGCTCTTCAAGAAATTATCACGAGTTAAACATACGAGAGAAGATGGTTGGCTCTCTGAACTGGTCTCAATGAATTATGATGATGAGCCTTTCAACTGCATACACACTTATCTGGTATCTGTGAATCCCGGAATGGTAAGAGCCAACCACTACCACAAGAAAAAAGAGGAATGGATCGCACCGGCTTCCGGAAAAATCGAGCTACATCTTGAAAATGTTATATCAGGTGAAAAAGGGGAACTAATTCTGGATACACATACCAAGGAATACGAGATGATATACATTCCACCTTTTGTAGCTCATGCAATAAAAAATAACTGGGAACATGAGGCAAGCTTGATGGTTTTCAGTAAAAACCCCGAGGATAAGGAAGACACTGTTCCCTATGAGGTTACCATATGATTCCCTATGGACTTCAATGGATTGATGAAGAAGATAAAGAAGAAGTCATGAAAGTGCTGAGTAGCGATTGGCTGACTACAGGTCCAAAGGTTGGGGAGTTTGAGAACGCCCTCTGCAGATACGTGGAATGCAAACACTCTGTGACAGTAAACAGCGGAACAAGTGCCCTGGATATCGCCGTAGGAGCACTGGATCTTCCAGAAGGATCTGAAGTAATTACCACACCTTTTACCTTCGCAGCTACCAGCAATGCACTTCTCTATAACCGTCTCAAGCCGGTATTTGCAGACATACAAAAAGATACCCGGAATATCGATCCCGAAGATATTCGACGCAAAATCACCCCAAAAACAAGGGCAATAAGTTACGTTGATTATGCAGGGCACCCTTGTGACATCAAGGAAATTAAGGAAATCGCAGAAGAATATAACCTTTACCTCATTGAAGATGCCTGCCATGCTCTCGGAGCCAGTTATTACGGGAAAAAGATAGGTAGTTTTGCTGACCTCACGGTTTTCAGCTTTCATCCGGTTAAGCCGATTACCACGGGAGAAGGAGGTGCAGTTGTTACAAATAATTCCGAACTCGCAGAAAGGGCTCGTCTACTCCATAGTCATGGTATTGATAAAAGTGCAACTGAGAGATACGGACCCGATGCGAGCTGGGCCTATGATATGAAAATGCTTGGAAGGAATTACCGGATGACGGATATCCAGGCAGCTTTGGGGATTTCTCAGCTGAAGAAGCTGGACATGTTTATCAAAAGGCGCCGAGAAATTGCAGAGCTTTACAATAAGTTGCTGAAAGACTGTGAATTTGTGGAAATCCCTGTTACAAAAGAAGGTATAAAACATGGATGGCATATTTATACGATTTTGTTAAAAGACGTTAATCGTGATAAATTCTTTACGTGTATGAGAAAGAATGGAATCGGTGTGAATGTACATTATATCCCGACTTACCATTTTAGTTACTATCGCAAACATTTTGATTTTGATGAAAATGATTACCCCGTAACTGAGGACGTTTTTAAAAGGATCATCACCCTTCCCATCTACCCAAAGATGAGTGATGAGGACGTTGAGTTAGTGGTGAAAACTCTTTTGTCAGAGACATTCATTTGAGTGTAAATAAGATTTGGTGAAAAAAATTAAAAATTGAGTATTATTAAGACTATTGCCAAGTTGGGATTCGATGAAAAATATAGTAGGTATTGTACAAGCTAGGACTGGGTCTACTAGACTGCCTAACAAAGTTATAAAAAAAATAGGGAAAAAAACAGTTTTAGAAACATTATTATGCCGTATTGAGAAAGTAGACTTGATTAACAGATTAATTGTCGCTACTACAACAAAAAAAGAAGACGATATTATTGAGATAATATCATTAAAAAATGGATTTAATGTCTTCAGAGGATCTGAAGAAAATGTGTTAGATAGATATTACAAAACTGCTAAAGAATATAATGCTGAAATAATTGTACGAATCACAGCGGACAACCCTCTAACAGATTCCGATTTAATGCAAGATATTGTTAATTATTTATTAAATAATAATTGTGACTATGTGAGTTCTAAAGAGGTAATATTGGGAACAGGAAGTGAAGTTTTTACTTTCGAAGCATTAGAAGATGCATGGTTAAATTCAAAAGAAAAATTTCAAAAAGAGCACGTTACACCGTATATCCGCGAAAACGATAAAAAATTTAAAGTGGCATATGTGAATCCTGTTGAAGTTCTCAAAAGGGAAGATATCAGATTAACTATTGATACTCCAGAAGATCTAAAGCTTTATTCAGAACTTTATAATTATTTGGGGGACCTGTCTCTTGTTTCCATAAATACCATAATTAATTTTATGGACTCAAATCCAGAAATAAAAAGAATAAATCAACATGTCAAACAGAGATACTATAAACAGTAAATAAATTTAGTGATTCATAAATGTTAATTACATATTTAATTTTGTCAAATCTACTAATTTCAAAACGATATAAGTGATTGTATTGAAAAATAAAAATAATATTCACATTTGTATACAAGGGTCTGTAGTTATATTTGTATGAGGTGTGTATGATTTCAAGATTAACATTAGGTACTGCTCAACTGGGCTTGGATTATGGGATTAACAACTTGGTTGGTAAACCAAAAAAGAGAGAAGCTTTAAAAATTCTTGAATATGCATATTTAAACAATATAAATTCTTTCGACACAGCAAGTGCCTATGGAGATAGTGAATCCATAGTCGGTAATTTTTTAAAAACCAAACATTCCAAATGTTATATTACATCGAAATTGGAATCGTTGAGTAAAAATAATGTTAGTAAAAAAGATATAGAGAGAATAATTTATGAGAGTATTGAAAAGTCTGCATATAATTTAGATATAGAATGTATTGATAACTACCTCATACATGATTTTCAGGACATTTTTTTTTACGATGAACTTCTTCCCAGCTTAAAGAAAGCCAAAAGAGATGGACTTATTGATAATTTAGGAGTATCTATTTATACGCCTAATGAAGCTGAAAAAGTCATGCAAATGAATGCTTTTGATACAATACAAATTCCATTAAATATTTTTGATCAAAGATTTCTTAGCAATTCGTTATTGAAAAGATTAAAGGAAAAAAATTTTATCATTTTTTCAAGAAGCGTTTTTTTGCAAGGATTGTTTTTTAAAGATAGGAGAAATTTGCCCACAAATTTGACCCATGCAAAGAATTATTTAATCAAACTAGATCAACTGGCGGAGGAGAAAAAAGTAACGATCTCAAAATTGGCATTAGATTTCGTAAAATCAATAGAGGAAATTGATTCCATAGTTATTGGGGTGGATTCTCTTCAACAATTGAATCAAAATATTAAAGACTTTGAATCTAATGATACACCAGGCATAGATATGTCTGCATTTGCAAACATAAATGAAAACGTTATTGACCCAAGGAAATGGTGAAAAGTGTATGCTCTTAAAAGAGATGTTCGATTTAAGTGGGAAAGTAATTTTAGTAACAGGTGGCAGTGGATATTTAGGGAAGATAATGTGTGAAGCACTTGCAGAATTTGGAGCCACCCTTGTTATAAGTAGCAGGAGCTTTGGAAAAACCGAAGAAGTTGCAAAAGATCTTTTTGAAAAGTTTGGAAACCAAAACCATCCTCTTGAACTGGATACGTCTGATTTCGGAAATATAAAAAAAAATATTGATTATATAGTTCAAAGGTTTGGTAAAATAGACGTACTAATTAATAATGCGTATTATGGAGCAGGTAAAGAATTGCTTTCGATGGATGACAATGAATGGAATAAAGGAATTGATGGAAGTATCAACTCGGTATATAGGTGCACAAAAGCGGTTTTACCATACATGCTGGAAAATAATTATGGAAAAATAATCAATATTGCTTCTATGTACGGAATGGTTTCACCTGATGTATCAATCTATGAAGGTAACAACTATTATAACCCTGCAAATTACGGTGCTGGTAAAGCTGCAGTGATACAGTTTACGAGATATATAGCAGGCGTCTATGGAAAATTTGGAATTACTTCAAATTCTGTTTCTCCAGGCCCCTTTCCAAATTTAGATGTTCAAAAAAATAAAAAATTTATAGAGATGCTTGAAAATAAAGTTCCACTAAAAAGAATAGGGTCCCCAGATGATTTGAAAGGTGTAATTGTGTTACTATCTTCAAATGCCTCCAATTACATTAATGGTGAGAATATCGTAGTTGATGGGGGATGGACAATATGGTAGTTGAAGTCCTCCGTATTTAGGAAAAATGTAGAGAGATTCTTATGCTTACGGTTTTCAGTAACTCACCCCACGACCAGATATTTTAATGGAAAAAAATGAAATCGTTGATGGAAATGTTGGTTTTTTGGTGATGGAGGAGAGAGACAGTTGATATTGATGAACCATTTGATTTGAGATTGTTGAAATTATGATGAATAGAATGGTAGTGGTCTAACAAATTTTACAGTAAATTGTTGAAAGCATATAATAATAGGAAAAAATCAAAAATTTACTTATGTACATCAATTTCTCAGACTAAGGATCACGAATGATGAATCTAAAAGAAAACTTTTCATTTAATGGGATTCTCTTAACAAACTTTACCAATGCTTCAATAGAAGAAAAAGAAATGGTAAGAGAATGCAGAAACGACGAGAGGATCAGAAAATGGATGTACTCAGATGAAATTATATCTCAGGAAGAACATTTTAATTTCTTAGAAAATTTGCAAAAAGATAATAAGAATTTTTACTGGATTGTCTATAAAGATGAAGGATTTATAGGTGTTATTTCCTTAAACAATATAAACATAAAAAATAAAAATGCCTACCTGGGCATATATTCAAATCCATTTTGTGAAATGAAGAATAAAGGCAGTTTACTTAGCAATTGTCTAAAAAAAGTGGCCTTCGATATCTTTGAGCTGCATTCATTGAAGCTCGAAGTTATAGAGAATAACGAAAGATCAATAGATTTTTACAAAAAAATGGGTTTTGAAGAAGAAGGGATACTTAAGGAATTTGTATGTAAAGATGGGAAATGGCTTAACGTCATAATTATGGGGATAATAAATAAATGAGGACTGAAAGAGATGGAAATCAAAATTGGGAACAAGTTAATTGGAAACAGTAAACATACATTTATAATCGCAGAATTATCTGCTAATCATCTCCATGATTTTGATCTTGCTGTAAAAACCATAAAATCCATAAAGGAAACCGGAGCTGATGCAGTCAAGCTCCAGACCTATACAGCAGACACAATAACTATTGACTCAGAGAATGAATATTTCAGGATTAAGCAAGGAACTTTGTGGGATGGCAGAACCCTTTACAAGCTATATCAGGAAGCCTACACTCCGTGGGAATGGCAACCGGAGTTAAAAAAGATAGCTGAAGACTTAGGACTCTTATGTTTCTCCTCTCCTTTTGACAAAACTGCCGTTGATTTTCTGGAGAAAATGAACGTACCTGCCTACAAAGTCGCTTCATTTGAAATTACTGACATAACTCTCATAGAATACATTGCCTCAAAAGGGAAACCAGTAATTATTTCTACAGGTATCGCCACGCTTGCAGATATTGAAGAAGCCTTAAACGCCTGCAAAAGGATGGGAAACGAACAGGTTGCACTATTAAAATGTACATCTGCATATCCGTCCCCTCTTGAGGACGTAAACTTGAACACAATCCCAAACCTTAAGGACACTTTTAAGACAGTCGTAGGTTTATCCGATCATACCCTTGGGATATCAGTACCGATTGCAGCTGTAGCTCTTGGAGCAAAAATAGTCGAAAAGCACTTTATACTTGACCGGAGTTTGGGTGGGCCAGATGCTGCATTTTCTCTTGAACCCCAGGAGTTTAAGGCAATGGTTGAAGCGGTAAGAGAAGTTGAAAAAGCTCTTGGAGAAGTCAGTTATGAATTAACGGACAAGATGAAGAAAAGCCGTGAGTTTTCTCGATCTCTTTTTGTCGTAGAAGATATGAAAGAGGGAGAAGTGTTTTCTGAGAAAAATATAAAGTCTATTAGGCCCGGTTTTGGACTTCACACCAAATATCTGAACGATGTCCTGGGCAAAAAAGCTGCAAAGGCTGTTACTAAAGGGACCCCTCTCAACTGGGATCTTATAGGATGAATATTTAAATATTTCAGGGGGATATAAATGAACTTCGGCTTAAAACTCTGGTCCATCAACCAAGACACGCTCCTACAGGCAGAGCAACTGATAAAGGATGATGTATTTCAATACATTGAATTGACTCCAATACCCGGTTCAGAAATAGATGCATTTCTTTCTTACGACCTGCCTTATACAATTCACATAACAACGGAAAGATACGGTGTGAACATTGCTGACAGGGATAAAAAGGATTATAACCTTAAAGCAATTCAGAACTGCATTGAATGGGCCGATCAACTTAAAGTTGACTATTTAATCCTTCATCCTGGATTCGGTTCTCTAGCTTCGTCGATAGAGTTTTTGGAATGTATCGATGACAAACGGATCTTAATTGAAAACATGCCCAAAGTTGGACTTTTTGATGAAGTAATGGTGGGTTATTCTCCAGGGCAAATTTCTGAACTTATGGGATCAAAATTTGGGTTTTGTTTTGATATGAATCATGCAATTAAAGCTGCTGTTAGTTTAAACAGAGACTACAAAAAATACATCAAAGAATTTTTAAAATTAAACCCCTCTTACTTTCATATTTCAGATGGAAACTTGGCTAACGAAAAAGATGAGCACCTAGCAATAGGAGAAGGAAATTATGACTTTGGGTTTTTAATGCAATATGTCTCACTCATACTTTCTAAAAACATAACTTTGGAAACACCAAGATGCAACCTTGAATCCTTTAATGAGGATCTTGCCAACTTGACAAAAATTAAAGCGTTTATCAAGTAAACTGCCCCATCAAAAAGAGAGATGAGCTTATGCCAAAAATCACCAAAACGCTTTAAAAGCCAAAAATGGAAAAAAATTAACCGCCCTTGAAAGTTTCAAAGTGTCTGAGGTGTACCTGAAAAAAGAATCAAGAATAGAAGCACTTGCAATGGAAATGGTTCTGTGCTTATTGTTGTATTCAACCTGACTTTGACAGTAATATAAAAATAAGTGCTCTCTATTTTGTGTAATTCGGTTAAATGAACATCACAAAACAGAAAGCGTTCCCTACAATTCCTCACAAGAATATATGTGTTTCTATTGGATCGATTCTTGTCGTCCAACTCTTTTATGAAAAGCTTAATTTCCGTGATATTTTTAGCAAACATAAAAGTAAAGGTCTTGACCTCAACCCACTTTCCGCAGTAAATTTTTGCATATTCACAATTTTTCCTGCTATCGATTTTCAATAAAACGTGGATTTATTGGACTTTTATGCAGGAGGTAAAGCAGTTATATGGTGTATCATAAAGACAAAAAAACGATATCATTCAATTTTCACCAGGTTCCATTAAAAGTCCAAATTAATTTGATTTGTTTCAAAAATGCTATCAGGGAAAATATTGATTTTTGGTAACTATTCAGCCATACCCTTAATAAAAGCAATTTTTTCCTCGTTCCGAGGAAAAGTTGCATATAAAATAACTCTCTTTTTTCAACATCATGCTTACACGTGAAGAGATCCTTGAAATCTATGAAGCTGGTCCTGAAGCAGTTATTGCTGTAATCCAGAGACTTGAGTATATCATAGAGAAACAATCTTCTCAGATTGCTGAACTTGAAGAGCGTGTAAGAATTTTAGAGGCTCGTTTAAATCAAAACAGCCAAAATAGCAGTAAACCTCCTTCTACTGATGTTTTTTGTAATGAAAAACCTAAACCTACGAGTCTCCGTAAAAGTAGTGGCAAAAAACCTGGTGGTCAAAAAGGCCATTCTGGGAAAACTCTTGAAATGACTTAGAATCCTGATTATGTCATAGTCCATTCACCTCACTGCTGTGAAAATTGTGGTCATCATCTTGAAGATACTGAAGTTAATGACTATGAACGCAGACAAGAAGCTGAAATTCCTCCTGTGAAAATCATATTTACTGAGCATCGTTGTGAAATCAAGAAGTGTCCTCACTGCGGAAAAGTTAACAAAGGCTCTTTTCCAGAGTCTATAAAATTCCCAATTCAATATGGTCCTCGTCTTTTAGCCTCAATTATGTATTTTAGGAACTATCAATTGATTCCTTATGAAAGGATTTGTGATTTAGTAGAGGATGTATACGGTATACGTATCAGCCCAGCTATCATAAAAAGAGCGGAAAAGGAATGTTTCCAGAACCTGGAACCTTTTGAAAAAGCTGCTATGGAACATTTATTAGCTTCCTATTCTGCACATTGTGATGAGACAGGGATGAGAATTTTAGGGACTAAATGGTGGCTTCATGTAGTATCAAACAGTCTGTGGACCTACTATTTCGCACATCCAAAAAGAGGGACAGAAGCAATGGATGCTCTGGGATTTCTTCCGCAATACAAGGGAGTAGCAGTTCATGATGGGCTTGCTTCATACAACAAGTATGGATGTGAACATGCTCTGTGCAACGCTCATCTTAAAAGGGAACTTACTGGGATTGAAGAGAATTTTAAACAGCAATGGGCTAAAGAGATTAATGAACTCCTCAGTGAGATGAAGAAGTATACTGATGGATGCAGAGAGATGGAAATTCCAATAGATCCAGAAAAAGTAAGGGAATTCGAGAGAATATACGATGCAATAATTCAAGAAGGAATCGAGGAAAATCCACCACCTGATCCCTCAAAAGATCAGGTGAAAAAGAGAGGAAGACCAGCACAAACAAAAGCAAAGAATCTCCTTGATAGGTTCATAAGACACAAAGAACCGATTCTGAGATTCCTCAATAACCTGAGAGTTTCGTTTGATAACAATCAAGCAGAGCGAGATATCAGAATGATGAAGCTACAACAGAAAATTTCGGGAACTTTCCGAAGCATAGAAGGAGCGGTAGCTTTCTGCAGAATTAGGGCATACATATCCTCAATTAAAAAGAATGGAATGAATGTAATGGATGCTATTATAGCGGTGCTCAACGGAGCGCCGCTATTATCCTGAAGGATTGCAGCATTTTGCTGAAAAAACATACTTTTTTTATCAGTGGCTGAATAGTTACGATTTTTGAAAAAAATACTGCGGAATGTGGGATCCCCACTAAAAGTACAGCTAAAGAACAGTATCCGACATTCCGCAAATGTCCACAAAAACAAAATAATTTTTATTAAATATTTTACTGTTCAATAATAATTGATCTTTATTATGGCAAATTCGTTGATTCTTAAAACAGAATAAACTGAATTTGTCACTATGCTCATATTTTTCATACTGTATGACTGGTATTTCCTGAATTCCATAATAGCATCCGCTACTTGTGCTACCTGAAACCTTTGAGATTTTTTAGTTAATGAGCGTAACCCTCATCTCAAAAATAGTATTTTTCACAACTCTTTCCCATCAACCTTATTAATTTCTCTTTTATCTCATCCAAGTTGGCAACTTGAATTTTCGTTTTTGATTTCGTTTTTACTTCCACTTCCGTAATCCCCCTCATCAACATGAAAACCCATTTCAACGTCGGCTTTTGAGTTTGTTTCTTAACCTGGTTCGGTATTGATTCCCCTGTTTCTTTTAGTTTTTCTCTCAGCTTCCATTCTGCTACAGAGTAAACCATCAGAGTTAAAACCATGATCATTGACAATGCTTCAATTCTTTCGGGTTTCTTAAGATACACCTCAGAAACCCTGAAACTTTTGTCCTTTATGAACCTGAATCCTTTTTCCACTTTACTCTGATTTTTGTATTTTTCCAACATCTCTTCAGCATCAAGATTCAGGTCACTGCTTCCGATTATAAATCTTCCATGATACTTTTTTTCATGCTGTACGAGTTCTTCATTCCTGATAGCTTTTGCATCTACAACATAATGAGTGACAAGTTTTTCACCCTTTTTTGGTCTGCCCTTTTTGCTATTTTCTCGTTTTGATACCGTGGAGATGTCAACTGTTTCCAGCAAACAGTAAGGGTTTTCCTTTTTCCATCTTTCTAGGGCTGCTCTTGTGTCCTCTTCACATGCAAACTCTATTTTTTTCAGCTCTTTAAGCTCTTTCTGAGCTTCCTTGACTATCTTTTTTATTTTCTTTTCAAGAGTAATGTCTTTTCTTTTATGCATCTCGGTGGAGTGAACAACTACCCATTTTTGTTTTATGTCACCATATTCAACCATTGTTTCATAAAACGAGTAGCGTGAGTCTTTCCCCTGTTTAAACTCAATATCAGAAATCAGTAGCTCTTTACAAAGATGTATAGTTGAGGGAACGCGAGTGATCCACTTCATGTCTTTTAATGCTTTGACATTATCTTCAGAATACAGAGAGCTATCAGCTATGAAATAAACATCATCAGGGAACTCTATGTTTTCCTTAAGTCTTTTCATGGCTTCTACTATGGTTTCTTTGTCGGATGAATTTCCAGAATAAGCCTGTGTAAATAATGGCATACCATACTGATTTACAATCATCCCCATTGAAAAACGCTTCAAATCATATCTCTTATCTTTTGCGTGACCATAAGTGAGTTCAATGGCAGAGCTACCATCTTCAGGTTCATAGTTTCCATGAACGCTGAAATTGGTATCATCGCAATGAAGTTGTATAACCTTAAGGTTCACAATTTCCATCATTTTCATGGAAATTTTCATGAACAGTTGAGTAGGATCTACTTCGTAGATCTTATCAAGAGTTCGCCCTAAAACGTCATCAGTAAGATCTGATGCACTAACTGTCAAGGCCGGTTTACTTTTCCTCACATTAGCCGGTATAAATTTCCTCATATGCTGATATAAATTTTACTCAATTTTTTAAAAGTTTACTCTAAAAGTCACTGATACATATTTCCCATTTTTATTCCCTGTTTTTTCCTTTCCTTTAGCCTGTAACTCTCTCCTTTTATGTTAATCGTAGTAGAATGATGGAGTATGCGATCCAGCACAGCAGCCGCTATTACTTGATCCTGGAATATCTCTCCCCATTCTCCATATGACTTGTTATGATGTCAGGATCGTTGAACACTTTTCATAACGTCTGGAGATTAGCTGAAATAAGCAGTGAGCTCCTTCTTCGTCAAATGGAAGATATCCTATTTCATCAACTATCAGCACTTTATATTTCATCAAGTCCCTGAGTTTCTTTTCAAGCGTTCCTTCTCTATTTGCTAATTTCAACCTTTCAATAAGGTTTCCTGTATTGGTAAAGTAAACCGAAATTCCTGCTTTTACCGCTTCAATTCCAAGAGCAATTGCAAGATGCGACTTTCCAACGCCAGGAGGACCGAGCAAAACAACGTTTTCTGCATTATGAACAAATCTCAAGGTTGCAAGGTCTTCTATGACTTTTTTATCAATAGATAACTGAAACTCAAAATCGAATTCTTCAAGCGTCTTTTTCACAGGAAAAGCTGCAATCTTCATCCTTCTCTCAATTGCAGCAGCTTCTCTGCGTTTCTTTTCCTGTTCAAACAGATAATCAAGGACTTCCATTGTTGTCTTGCTGTCTCTTGCAGCAATTTCAAGGTAGTTGTCAAAGAGCTCTTCAATAGTATTCAGCTTCAGGTACTGCAGGTTACTGTGAAGTCTCTCATAGCTGAAGTTGTTCATTCAAAACCACCTTCACTGAATGTTTCATAGATATCAAGAGACCTTTTTTCAACATCGGGACCTGAGAATTTCAACGGAATCTGTGAGCCTTTTTTGCATTTTGAGTTCTCTTTAAGAATCTCACTCAGTAGACCCTGGAAATGTTCCTTTTTCCTTGAAACTCTACAGTTACCAGGAAGAATTTCATGTTCACAGACCTTCTCATGATCAACATAAATCCCTAATTTTCCTTCCAAAATATGAAGTTCTGCAGTTCTTCCTGCAAACCTGTAAGGAACAGAATACTTATTTCCAAGGAACGAAATATAACAGTCTCTGGAGACCTTTCTGGCCTCCTTATGGACAACTTTGTAAGGAGGAACCTGATCCAGAGGGCTCAGGTTCTCCTCCTTAAAGCGTTCAAGAGGGATTTGATAGGTTGTTCCGTGGACAATTGAATTTACCCTTTCTAACCACCTGTTAACTTGGCCGTTCAGGTCTTCGAGAGATGTAAACCTTCTTCCAAGGAAGAAATCCCTTTTGACATACCCTACCATATTTTCAATTTTGCCTTTTGTTTGAGGCCTGTAAGGCCTGCATAACCGGGGAACAAAACCAAAGCATTTAAAGAAATCCTCAAACTGTGAGTTCCATTCAGAATCTGATGATTTTAATGCTCTTTTGATAACAACCTGTTTCATGTTATCGTATAGAATCTCCTGTGTAAATCCTCCAAAGTACTCAAAAGCATTCAGATGACACTGGATAAGAGTTGGAGTGTCTATGCTCAGTGTAAATTCAACATATCTCATTCTGGAATATCCAAGAATCATGTTGAAACAAAAGAGTTTCTTTACCTTTCCATCAACCTCAACTGTTCCTAACTCTCCCCAGTCAACCTGAGCCTGGACACCTGGTTTTGTTTCATAGCGGAGTACGGCAGGGATTCCCTGCTCAGGTCGGACTTTTTGTACGAAGTCCTTGACTATGGTTTTTCCTCCATCAAAACCCATTTCTTTGATTTCCCGATAGAGGCGAGCAGCAGTATAGGGACCTTCTTTGAGTTTTTCTTGTATGTAAGGTTTGAAAGGATCAAGCTTGCTCTTTCTTCCAGAACGTTTCTGGGGTTCGGGCAAGGTTTTCAGTCGGAGATATTTCCTCACAGTTTTCCTGTCAAAGCCTGTTTGTTTGGCGATTTCACTGATGCTAAAGCCTTGTGAATACAAATCTCGTATCAATAGCCATTCCTCCGTTTTCAGCATTATTTATGATCCTCGAGCTTTTCTCAAGGATTGGAAATTGGGGAATTTTAATCCGGCTAAAATGAGGAATTATTCACCGGCCTTGACACTAACTCCAGGACCAAGTAATCTTTCAACGGGAAGATTTTCAAAATATTGAGAGTACAGGTAAAGTCGACTGTCAGTGAATCCAAGGCAATTAAGAATCATTGCCTTTATCACTATTGAATGAGCTAATTTATGCTGCCCAACTTTGGGAAACACTTCATCGATAATACTTCCAATTTCAAGTTCATCGAAAATTCCACAAACTATACCGTGATGGTCCAGGGCGTTAGTAGTAACCTGACTTTGACAGTTAGATAAAAATAAGTGCTCTTTGTTTTGTGTTATTCGGTCAAATGAACATCACAAAACAGAGAGCATTCCCTACAATTCCTAACAAGAATATATGTGTTCCTATCGGATCGATTCTTGCCGTCCAACTCTTTTATGAAAAGCTTAATTTCTGTGATATTTTTGGCAAACATAAAAACAAGGGTCTTGATCTCAATAGTTTGCTGATCGGTTTGCTAAGCTACAAGCTGACTGAAAATTTTAGTATCAAAGAAGCTGGCAAATGGTTAAATCAGGAAGAAATTCTCGAGATATTGAATCTTGAAAGGTTTCATGAAAGAGTTCTTTACAGAACTCTTGAACTCTTAGGACGTAACAGAGAGGAAATTCTCTCTGATATTCTGGATTCTCTATTTTGTGTATATGGTTTTGAAGAGAAGGATATAAAAATGGATTGGACGAGTATAGTCCTTTATGGGACTAAATCCAACCTTGGTAAATACGGGTATAGCAGAGATCACAGGCCTGATAAGCTGCAGATAACTGTTGGAATTAGTGAATTAGCTAACCCCATTAACATACCTATTGGAGTTACAGTGAATAAAGGAAACGTTCTTGATCTTGAGCACTTTTCTGACACTTATAACCAGGTGAAAAGTAGACTTAAAAAAGGCTCTTTTATTGTTTTTGATAAAGGAGCTAATACCAAAGATAATATCGATATTATACAGGAAGATGAGATGGACTATCTCACTTCCATGAAACTGAATACGAGTGACGATAAAATAATTGAGAAATTTGATCTGGAAAGAGCAGAACTGATAGATTCCAAAAAAGGTATATATGGGATAAAAATAGTCAAGCCTAGCAGCATTAAATATTTCTATTTCTCTGAAGCTCTACAGAAAAGGCAATTAGAATCAAAAGCAAGAGCTGTTATGAGGAAATTAAAGGAAGCAAAAGAGATTCAGAAGGCCATCATAAACAACAAAAAGCTTCCTAAGAAATTCAGAGTAAATAATGAGTTGATCGAGATTGATTACTCTTTTAGAACTAAGCTAGAAGAGCTTAGTGACGAGGAAGCTGTAGAACTCCTAAAAGCTTCACTGATTAATGGAAGAGAAGGATTTTTCTGTCTGAAATCAAACAGGCATTTGACACTTGAAGATGCATTGATAACATACAGAAAAAAGGATTCTATTGAGAAAATATTCCATTCATTGAAAAATGAAATTCAGATTAAGCCATTAAGGTTGTGGTCGGAAGATAGCATTTATGGAGCCATTATCCTTGGGTTTATCGCCCAATTATTCATATCGCTGATGCGATATGAATTTGAAGAGCTAAAACACACGTCTACAAAATTCATTAAAAAAAGCTTGAAGAATTTGACACTTACAATCAAGTTCAAGATAAATGGTGTCAAAAACCATATTTTTGCGAATTTTGACTGGATCAATAGCTTGATAGTAGCAAAAAGGAATGAAATTACATAGAATATATAATAAATTTTTATAAATTTATAGGACTTGTCAAGCCCGATTGAACCAAAAAAGAAGGGAAATATTCAGTACCAATTAGTGGGTACTGTCAAACTGAGGGTAATGTGCATAAAAATTCAAAAATTCAATAGCGAGTTACAGTATTTACAGTTTTCCAATAAAAATGTATGAATAATAATCCGAGATCTGCGGAAAGTCTGGGGGATAACTGTAAATTACGGGATTAGAGAAAGGAAGGAATTACAAGCCTTCTCCGAGTAAAGAATTAAAGAGGGGGCTATATTAAATATTATTGAAAAATAAGTGATTTTAAAGAAAATGGCAAAACCTCAGATAAGTTCCAATTTTTAACAGATAATCCTTTAATGTTTTATAATATTATACAGTAATTCAAATTCATTTTTATCAAATCCTTTTAAAGAATATAACACTATAAAATAAACTGATGCACAAACCCCTATTGTAAGTAAAATGGAGATCAACCCTTCTGGATTTAATAAATAAATTATATAAGACATCAATATTGAAGAAACTACGCTTTTTAATATGAATTCTAAATTTACATCAAACTTTAAGAATTTAAATGAATAATGCATTGTTAAAATAAGACTGATAGTGAAAGCAATTAATGTTGTGATGGCTGCTCCCACAATTCCAAAGTAAGGGATAAAAACAAAATTTAATAGAAGATTTAATATCGCCGCAATAATCCATATTTTACCCGTAATTAGTGTCCTTTTTTCTAAAACTAATACTTGCACTATTATCCCGTAAACCCCTAATAATAGAGCACCCAACGCAACAAAAGGAGTAATAAGATACCCCTGAGAAGCAATTTCTGGAGTGGATAGAATAGTTAAAATAGGCTTTGACAGAATAGAGATTCCAAAAGTTGCGGGGATCGCTATGGTCATTAAGTATTTGAAAGAATAACTTAATATTTTTATTACTTCTTCTAAATCATTTTCATCATAGCTCTTAGATAACGTTACAGGAAGCAAAAAAGAAAGAGGAGCAAAAAACATGCTTATAATATTGCCCAGCGTATATCCTGGAGAATAATATCCTACTGAAGCAGTTCCTAATAGTATTCCAATGACATAACGATCACTAGAATTTACAATCCAACTTGAAAAATTACCTGGTACAGTAGGCACTCCAAATTTTAGATATTCTTTCATATTTTTAAATTTAGGAGGTCTGATCCCAATATCTAAAATTATTTGCCTAAAAATATAACAAAATAGAACAATCTGAGTAATTAACACTCCAGTAATCGCACCTGAAATTCCGTACCCCATTATTACAAAAAAACTTACGATAGAAATTTGAATTGTTGTTTTAAAGAAAATACATAAAGAATAACTTTTAATTCTTTGTCTTGCCCTTAAATAATTTGTAAAAAGAGAGTTCAAACATTCAATGAAAACAATTAAAGATAGTATCTTGACTACAAAAACATTTTTATCAAATAATATTGAAGCAATTGTTTCAGAAAAAATGAAAAATAACAATGAAGCTATTCCACTTGTAAAAACAACTAAAAAAAAGATCGAATAAAATGTTTCCTGAATATCTTCCTGTGTTTTCAAACCGGATAAAAATCTGACCATTGTATAAGGTAATCCAAACATTACAATTCCTGGAAAAATTCCTATCGTAACCATTACCTGCGCCCATATTCCATATTCCTCTATAAGCAGGTTTTTTGCTAGAATAGGAAGTAAAATAATTCCACTTAAGCTTGTAAACAGTTGAACAATAGCTACTAGTCCAACTCTATGTAGAAAAAGTTTGTATTCAGCCATTTTTCATCGAACTCTCACTTGCACTATTTAAACAGATATTCTAATTAGAAAAATTGTTGAATATATTCGTCTCTCTTTTTTGCTAAATCACTATCGTCTGTTATTAGCTTTTCAATTGATGATTTTAAATTTTCTTTCAATCCTCAATGATTGAATGATTCAGAATTGTTGTAACCGATTTTACACGACGTTTTACTGCTGACGCTACACTAGTGTCTTAACAATTTAAATATGGTGTATAATATTTAGGCATTTTCTCATCAGTAATTTTTCTCGTAAATTTCCAGTTGATCTTATTTTCATGTTCATTTCTTCTCTTTGTCCATGCACCCACTTCGTGGGTAAGTGTCTCCACATCCTCGATCCTTCTGTCTGTACACTCAATATCCATCGCATTGATCTCTATTTCTGCGGCATTAAGCAAACTTGCATGTTTTAGCGTGTAATGGAATTCTATCTTTTTCCAGAATCTGTTTTGCTTCCTCTTCGCAGAATGTTTCGTAGAATGACTTTTTGTTATGGGTATTGAGATTATCCGTAACCAGTTAGATGACTTCAGCTTCAGAATATTTTTCGGTAACGAAAATTTTCACGAATTGTGTAAAATCCTTCCTAGCCCTCCTTTTGGTTACTTGAATCACCCTTTTTCCTTCTTTGAATTCTACCACCACAAATACATTTTCTGTTCCATTCCTTACATATTCGTAATCATATATTTCATCGGAATGGCTTTCCTCTTTTCTCTAAGAAGTTATTTTGGTTTATCGTCAAAAGGCATATGAGAGGTTTTTTCGGGTCATATTTTTCTTCATACAGATTGAGAATATTGTACATTCTTTCTCTATATTCAGTATTTATTGTTTCAAACCCTTCTTTTATCTTCGGTTCTTCAGCAAACAGTACAAGCGTCCACTTTTTTCTACCATCAGGAGGTGGGGTACATGCTTACGCTGTGGTTTCAACAGCGTGTTTTTCAGTGTATTTTATAGGATTTTATAGGTTGACCGGTTCTTGCTTTATCCTCAAGAGCGCTTTGGAGACCTTCATCCAAGTACCTTCTCTTGATTTGCCCAACAGTATTCCTACCAACATTCAATATTTCTACGATCTCGGTGTTCTTTTTATTTTTGTTGGCAAGTAACAGGATTCGTGCTCTTGTTAGTTTTCGTGCACTTTTCTGTCCCTTTTTAACAAAGTATATAAGGTACTGCACTTCATCTTCTTCAAGTTTTATTTTTGCCATGAATGAAGATATAGACGGGATTAAAAACTTTAAATATGACCCAAAATTAAGTTGCCATGACACTAGTAACCGAGGATAAAGCAGGTATTACTTTTCATATTAAATATTATTAATCTCATTATCTATTAATTCAATAACCCTCTTTGTAGACATACCATCAAATCTATATATATATCTATTAATAAACAACTTCCTGTTTATTGCCAAAAAATCATCTTCGAATAATAGTTTCTCAATCGAAGGTTTTAAAGAATTTTCATCATATACACCTATAGCTATATTTTCTTTAACGTAATCTCTTTTATCAGCGCTTTTTCCTAAGTTTAAAACAATAACTGGTTTATTTAATATGACTGCTTCAAGTACAGTAGTGGAATCTTTAGATATCATCAGATCACAGAAGTTTAAGAGTTCAAATGTATCAGAATCTTTAGGAGGAACTATAGCATTCAAATTATGTTTTATTAAATAAAGATTAATTAATTCCCTGTGATAATTGGTCTCACCAGGATGCTGTTTTATTATAAGAGTAACATTACTAAGATCTTTTATAGCACTAAACACAGAATCAAAATTACGTGTATTCTCTTCTTTATCCATCGCACTACATTGGGTAGTCCACAAAATGATTTTATTTTTTGGATTTATATCATATTTCTCAAAAAAAAGATCTTTGGATTCTAATTTGTTCAAATAGTAAAGAGAATCATACCGGGGCTGGCCTACAACTTTAATTTTTTTATAATCCCCAGCTATTTGTTTCATCTCTTTGAACTTATCACCGGTAACTAAAAAATAATCTACAAGATAATCATCTAATGAAAAAGACGTAATGAACATTTTCACGAGTTGTTCTTTTTGTAGAGTTAGAGATGCCGACTGCATCACAAAAAACTTAGTGTTCAGTAGATGTTTTGGTTTTAACGAAAGTACATCATCGTTTGCAATAAGAATTTTAGGCTTGTTTTTTACTATCGCATTCTGAAAACAATAATCATAAAATATAAACGAAAATAATGACTGAAAACTGAAAAATCGAGTAAATAAGGGAATTAGAAACTCACATCCATCAAGCCTTAAGTGTTTAATTATTTTGTTTTTGTTGATAATCCATTCAAAATAAACAAAAAAACTAAATATTAAAGATTTTGTTAAGGTACAAACATCACTATATTCATAAAAAGTGTGTACTGGCATTTCACAATTTTTTGGAACAGATTTAAAAAAATTGTCCACAAAGAAAAGCACTTTTCTCTGGGATTGATATTCCTTTATATGATTAAATAAGCTTCCAAAAAGATAATCAACGATTGTTTCTTTTCCCTCAAAGGTTTTAATAGGAACAAAACGACTTCTTGAATAAAATAATATATCCAAATTATCATGGGCTGCAGAATTATTAAGTAGAAATTTAAAAATATTTTTTTTTTGAATGAAATTCCTTATGATGCTTTTAGAATTTATAGACCTAGAATTTATAGACTTAGAAATATCAAGGGGATCTAAATCAAGAGAAATATAACTGACAAAAAGCCTCATAAAATAGTAAACCAAAGGGTACATACCAATATTTTTAGAAAGAAGGTGTTGGATTTTATTGTAAGAAAATATTTTATGAAGCCTATTTTCTGAAAACATATCGTTATTTACACTCATAAAAAAAATCTCCCATGTCTCCCATGAAGCGTTTAAAATAACTGCCCAGTAAGATAAATTATAAGATCAAGTTTATTTATTAACAATGAGCAATACTTTACAACGGAAATATAAATAATACAAAAATTGTATATGTTTTTCATTTAAAAAATACTGCCCCATCAAAATAAAAAGATACAATAATGAGAAATTATTTTTTAAACCTTCTTTAAGATTTTTTCTACCATTTTGTTTATCTCCGTTCAAGACCTGCAAGAAACCAAGTAATTCTATTTGACTACCATAAACTCTAGTACATTTATTCTGCAAATCGGCCCCAAAATTTTCTAAAAAAATGTTCATTGTTATTATTTTCTTTTCCAAAGATTTAATAGGATCGGATATAGTTATTGAAACTCCATGCTCCCTATGGACCAGATATAAAATTTTAGGGACATAATATCCTTTGAATTTTTTGTGTAGTTTTAACCACAGCTGCCCGTGATCCCCCAGTAATCTTTGATCAAAAAGACCTTCTTTGAAACACTCTCTATCTAATACTACCCAGTAATCTCCTTTGAATTTTTGACATAATAGATCGGTATATTCAACGTTATGTCCACTTAAAATCTGTTTTCCTGTATTTTTACCGCTTTGTGAATAAGCACAATTGAACCACAATATTTTGACATTTTCAGGAGAATGTTTATTAAATTCTTCAACAATATTGCTTAACGCATGTGGTAATAGTTCATCATCGTCTCCCAATAAAGCAATATATTTTCCTTTTGCTAATTTGATACCAGTATTATGTGCGAAGATTACACCTTTATTTTTTTCATGATTATGGACGACGACTTTTTTATTTGAAATTGAACTTAAAAAAAAACGTGTATTATCATCAGATCCATCATTAACGACCACAACTTCAAAATTTTCGTATGTCTGATTCAATACACTATTTATTGCCCTGGGAAGTAAAGTTTCCCTATTATAAGTAGCAATGATAACGCTAATCAGTGGATTTTGACACATATATATCACACACCATTGAAGACATAGTACACTTCTGCGCAGTTATTATCATATACTTTATTTTGGAGCTCAATTATTTTAAAATCTAAAGATTTTTTTCCATTAAATAATAAATTATTTTCAAGATTGAAAGAACCTATATAAATATAGGAACCGATTGGTACATCAGAAATTGATGATGGCAATTGATTTTTTCTATAATGTGTAAAAAAACCCAAAGCTCTTATTCGATTACTATCAGCGTATATACCATGATCATATCTAGTGTCAAGCAACCAGTTAGCAGCAAAACACTCACCATCATTAAAAACAGTAGAATCTATCGTACTATTTAGGGGAATAGAAGTTGGAACATCATTTGAGATCTCATAGATGAGACCAGTATTAAAAAATAGAAAAATAATTAAAAAAACAGATGCCATTTTCATAGGACTAATTTGGAACTCCAAACCGAAATTATTGTTCCCTATGGATTTAATTAAATTAGTGATAAATGTAATTCCGATTACAAAAAAAGGAGCCAAAAAAAACAGTGTTACATGATATATTCTCGATGTCGTCATTGCCAAAGAGAAATATGGAATCACAATACTAAAAATCAATAATAAGAAACTTGCAATAGAAAATAATAAGTAATTTTGATGGAAATTATATTTGTTTTTTCCAAAAAATACCTTGAGTAAACCAACTACGATAAATATTTGGGCTAAAATATGAATATATTTGTTTAGTTCATGTAATGGAGATGCCGTATTCATTAGAATAGTGCCCATCCCACCAGTCACCGCAGGATCCATAAATTCAGAGACAAGATTATTAACGATGTTTTTGCCAATATTAATGAGTGTGGAAAAAACAGAACTTGTTGAAACATAAATACTCCATGAAACTAAAAAAACAAAATATAATATGACAATATTAAGACTGATATTATTATAATCTCTATTGACAGCTATTTTTTTGACAGTGTTATATTCCAGAAAAAAGATGTTTTTTTTCGCAAATTTTGTCGTCAAGATCGACAAGTACACAAAAATAATACACAGTAAGAATAAATCTGAAAGACCATAATGAGAAACTATCATCGAAAAACTAAACAAAATAAATAAGAAAGACTTTATAGCATTCGATATTTTTTTGTCAACAATTACCATCATCAAAAGTACTAAAAAAACTTCTGCAACAATCTGTCTTGGCATTAAAGCCATCCAAAAATAATAAATAAACAAGGAAATGAAAAAAAAACAGGAAAGAAATGCAATTTTTTTATCTGTTTGACTTTCAAAGACTTTGTACAAACCAACGGGAACTAACGAAAGAAAAAATGGATAGATTATTTTGAACACTGATGTTAAAGTTAAATTACAAATATTAGAAAAAACGGGAGCTAATAAAACGACACTTAATGTTGAATTAACATTTCCAGGGATAGTAGAATCCCAAAAAGAATTTTTCAACACCAAATTCGAAAAATAATGCTCAGTATAGATATCACCACCCCATAAGTTTGTTGAAAATAAAGACACATGATATACAAGAGAAATAGAAATTAAAAAAATTAAGAAAGGATAAAATTTTTTTCCAATGCAATTGGTAAAAGAGAAAAAAATTAGAACTACCGAAATCATAAAGAACATAAGTATCAAAAGAAAATTACTTTGATAAAAGTTCATCAAGTAAGTTCCTAATATTGAAGAAAACGGAATAAGAATTGAAAATAAACTAATAGGAGATAATGAACACTTTTTTAGACAATAACTTTGAGTTTTAAAGTCAAGAATGTAATTTTTATCAGTTAAATAGGCTAAAATGGAGAATATTACTATTATAACTCCTAATGTAATTGATAAATTCATAGTTGTTATTGGATTTAGAATACCAAAATAAAGAAATATCTTATTCATAAAGAAAACAACAAACATCAATGTGGAAAGACTCAGTCCAACTGAATATAACAAAGTTTCAGTTACGTCGAGATCATGTAATTTTAAAATTCTAATAATTAGGATTCCTGGCAGGAAACAGAGATAAGCAAAACCCACGAGTTCTCTAAGAAATGGAATTTCCAATCCAGTGGTCTCTAGAAATAGTACTCCCCACATTGATAATTGAATTGAAAAAATAACAATAAGAAACGTCTTAATGTTACAATTATTAATCTGCATATTTTTCATCATAGGTATCACTTAAAAAGAAGATTTGCCACACGTTTTGGATTGCAAAACTTCATTATACATGTTAATTGTTTGCTTAGCTATAAGATCACTATGGAAATTTTTCAATGCATATTCTCTAGCTTTCTTCCCCATTGTCAAAAAATGCGCTTTATCAGATAAAAGATTAAGAGTATATTCCGCGATTTTATCATAATCATTGGGATTTACTAAATAACCTGTAACACCATCTTCAACAAGATATGAAATACATTTTAGATTTGAAGCGATGACTGGAGTTCCAGTTGCCATTGCTTCAAGAACAACCATTGGTTGAACTTCATGATTAGATAAAAGATATACAATTGAAGACTTACGATACAAATTCAGCATTTCATCCCTTGAAACTTTGCCCACATATTTTACAATATTGGAGAGATTGTTCCTATTAACTGCACTGTTAATTTTTTTGAAATATTTAGGTTCAGAAATTGAACCGGCTAATGTAAGTTTTAAATCAGGGATTTTGTTTTTTATGATATTAATCGCATCTATCGAAACCACTTGATTTTTTAATGCTCTAATAACAGCTGGATAAAATATAATATTATCATTTTCTTTATATGAAGTCTTTGTGAAAAAAGAATCATCTATTGGATTGTTTATTTGAAACATTTTAGGAGGCTGATCACATATGTTCATACTCGTTATTTCGTCTAAAACATATGGACTGATAGCAACAAAGGCGTCAATTTTTGGAAAAATTTTTTTGAACATATAAGTGTTATAATTGTAAAAGCTTAAACGAAGAAATGGATTTTTGACAAATTTTTTTTCTTTCCAATAAATTCCATGCAAGGTAAGTATTTTTGGAGTTTTAGAGTTCAAAATTTGAGATAATGCTATAGGAGAATGCGAATGTATAATATCAAAGTTATTTTTTTGGAAGAAATTTCTTATAATAATAGGATCTTGTAAACATCTAGGTAAAAACTTAAAACCTGAATGATAATGAACTCGAACATTAGGTAAAAGACCCGTATAAATAAATGATTTATCAATATCTTTGCGTACAGTGATAATATCTATAGACATATCTGGTGCTATTTTTTTAAGACCTTTCATTAAGTTGAAAACAACATTATCTGGCCCAAAAGACGGTGATTCTCCGGGCAATGGAAACATAGAAGAAATTAAACATAATTTCATAAATCACACCATAAAAAATTCCCTTAAACATTCATCAATAAGTAAACGTTAGGTGAAACTGTCATTGAATTTAGCCTTTTCAAATTCATGTAAATACTTATTTGCTATAATACTCCAATCTAAATTTTCTTCAGCGTATTTTCTAGCATTATTAGCGTGATTTGAATTATTTTTTTGAATATAATCAATTAATTCATTTGAAGCCGCCTCTTTTTTTGAGAAATCAATAACAATTCCACAATTCGCACCTTCCACAATTCTTAAATTTGGTATACTAGAAACAATACATGGTAACCCAGATGCCATTGCTTCAAGAAGTGTAAGAGGTTGTCCTTCATATTCAGAAGTCATGATATAATAATCTGCACATGAATAAAATTCTGGCAAAAATTCATGATCTACAAAACCTGCAAATATTACATTATGAATATTATTATCACTAACATATCTCTTCATACGATTCTCTAAGTTTCCACTCCCTACAATAAGTAAACTAGCGTTATTGTACTCATTTTGAATCAGTTTAAAGATATCAAGCATCAAAAATGGCCTTTTTATTGAAATCAGCCTTCCAACCGAAAGAAGCAATTTGTGGTTATAAGGAATGTTAAACTTAGTCCTAACATTAGAAACATTAGTATTAGGAGAAAATTTACTTGTATCTACCCCGTTAGGGATAAATACACTTGGGTTCTTGACTCCGATACTTTTAAGCTCTTTTAAAATATTGCTGTCGATGTAAGTATATTTACAGGAGACTGGGAGCCTTAAGTACGAAAATTGTTCAATTTTATTCATAATCATATAATATGCTTTTTTCAATCGTGGGTATTTTATCTGCTTGTTGTCCTTTCCAACATAAGTAGTATGAACTGTGATAATAGCTTTTTTGAAAGGAGATTTTTTCAATAAAAAGATAGGTTGATGTAACCAAACAACGTCAAATTTGGAATCTTGCCCCTGAAAGGATTTACTAACCTTATACCAAAAATATGCAAGTCCAATACCACCAAAATTATTCCTATACTCTGAGCTTATAGCTACTATATCAGGACCATTAGGAGAGCAAACTGTACATTCAATGCCCTTTTTTTTTAATTGCTCTACCACATTATATACAACATTAGCTATCCCAGATCCAGAAGGATAATATTCAGAAGTGCAAACCAAAACTTTCATAAAAATCATTCACAGCATTGAATCAATAAACATTAAGATGAACCACTACACCGTTTTTTGTTTTGTAACTCTTCAAGCTCTGAGGGTTTAAGCCATTGATTTTTGCGAACCTGATGAAGTAACACTAACTTGTTTAATGAACCCACGAATATCTCCCTCAATTTTGAACCAATCTACGAATTTATTCAGACCTTTAGTGATATTGAATAAAGGCTCGTATCCTATCATTTCATTTCCCAGATCAACATCTGCAAGTGTATCCTCGGTATCTCCTTTCTGCTTACCAGCATTTATTACTTCAGATGCTGAACCGGTAATAGACCTTAAGTTTTCAATCAAGTCATTTACACTGATCCGATTTCCGCCACCAATATTCAAAACCTTTCCATCAGTTGATTTGTTGTAAAGAAGTCTTTTGTTTGCTTCTACAACATCCTCAATATAAGTAAAATCTCTGGTCTGCTCTCCATCACCAAATACAGTAATGGGCTCATCTGCAAGCATTTTCCGGGTAAATATTGAAATTGCAAGGTCAGGCCTCATCCTTGGCCCGTATACTGTAAAATAGCGTAATGAAGTGGTTGGAAGTCCATATACCTCATAAAATACCCTGCAGTAATGCTCTGCAGCTAATTTACTGACGCCATATGGAGAAACTGGCTCTGTAGGATGTTGCTCATCGAAAGGCAGGTATTTTACTTTACCATAAACAGAAGATGAAGAAGCATTAATTACCTTTTTTACACCTGCATCAAGTGAAGCTTTAAGCACATTCAAAGTACCCAGAACATTTACATCATTTGGCTTGAAAGGATCTTCAACTGAGATTCTGACACCTGCCTGGGCAGCTTCATGATAAACATAATCTACTGTGCTGTCAATGATCTCCTTCATTCTGGAGAGATTAGTAATATCGGCATTAATAAAAGTGGCATCTCCACTTTTAAGGACAATATCCAGATTTCTTTTCTTCAGGTCAACAGAATAATAAGGATCAAGGTTATCAACAATAATAATATCATGACCGTCTTTTGCAAGGTTTTCTGCAATATGAGAGCCTATAAAACCCGCACCACCTGTGATCACTATTTTGGACATATTAAATCAACTCTTTGTAAAGCTAGACTGTTTTAGTTACGGCATCAACTCTTTGTAACGCTGGACCGTTTTCTTCACGGTATCTTTCCAAAAATGATTCTCAGCAACGTTCCCTCCTCCATTATTCCAAATCAACTTTTTGTAAAGCTGGACCGTTTTCTTTACGGTATCTTTCCAGGAATGATTCTCAACTACGTTTCTTCTACCATTTTCCCGGAATTTTTCTGCGAGAGAAGAGTCTGAAAGTACTTTTGAAACACTATCTGCAAGGGCTTGAGAGTCCTTTAAGGGCACAAGCAACCCGCAACCATCAACAATATCGACAAGCTGAGGTAATCTGGAACAGACAACAGGGATCCCACAGGACATTGCTTCAAGAATCGTCCTTGGGACCCCTTCTTCAAGGCTTGGTAGTACAAAAACGCTTGAATTTTGATACATGTCTACGATTTCGGAATTTGGGACAAAATCTTTCATTATAATACTGCTTTCCAGATTCAGATCCCGTATTTTTTGAGTAATGTGGTCTTTGTCAGGGCCTTTGCCGACCATTGTAAGAGTGATATCAGGATGCCTTGTTTTCAAAATACTGAAAGCTTCAATAAGGTAATCAAGACCTTTTCCTTTTGCATATCTGCCGACCCAGAGCAAATTTTGTTTATCAAAACAGGGCTTTTTGGCAGGAACAAATAGATCTGTATCGATTCCATTGTGGATTACTTCGATTTTCTCGGATTTTATCCCCAGATCAACAAGTTCCTGTTTTTCGGTCTCAGTATAACAGAGAATTTTATCTGCTGCTGCAAAAGTTAGACGTGCACCTGTTGCAGTGTAGAAGTCCTGGAACCATTTAGGAGCAGTCTGAGAGTTCAGACCGTGATTGGTTATGACGAGAGGAGTAGAGCCAAGTATTCTTGCAACTGCACTAAGATTGGTTGAAAAGAAAAGATGTGAATGAGCATGGACGACATCATAATCAGACTGCTCGTTAAGGAGGTCAAAAAGCATGGAAGGCATGATAGAATTGCCAAGTACTTTTATAAGTGGATTGAAATTACGGACGTAATAACCATCAGCCACCCTATATGCGGATTCGACGCCTTCGGAAGCTGTATATACAGTTACGTCGTTTCCTAATCTTACCTGTTCTTTAGACATTTCATGAATATGAATACCAAATCCACCAACCATATGCGGATATATGTCAGGTGCAACACGCAATATTTTCAAGAAAAAGCCCCGTTTTAATTTTTAATTTTTAAGCCGTCTTCGATTCCCTCATAACCGCAGACATCGAATGTAGCAAAATCCCTGTCAGTGACATAAAAGTTCCTACAATAATAAGCAGGATCATGACCATCGTAGGCCCGAACTGCAAACCTGTACCAAAGCTAGAAAAATTATGGAAGAAGTTAGTACCCATAACCAGGCCTCCTGATCCGAGGACAATGCCAGGGGCGGTCAAGTAATATAGAGGCCTGTTGAACTCGATGTCTTTTAAGACCATGACAAGGACGCCTAAACCGTGCTTTATCGGGCTCATGGTTGAGCCGTCAACGTCATAGCGGACTCCGATTTCTACTTCTTTTATGCGGAGGCCGGAGCGGCCTGCATCGGCAAGCATTTCACTCTCGATTGCCATTCCTTTTGCGTTGAAGCGGAAGACATCTTTTATTGAGCCTGCAAATGCGCGGAAACCACTCTGGGAGTCTGTGATCTTGAGGCCCGAGTTCATATTTGTGGCAGTGTCAAGGATTGCCTGGCCGACCCGACGGTAGACTGGGGTGTTTTTGTCCGTATGGTTCAGGTAGCGGCTGCCGTTGACCATCTCGGCGTAGCCGTCGATGATTGGGGCTACCAGCCGGGGGATTTCAGAGGGGTTGTGCTGGCCGTCGGAGTCCATAGTAACTATAATGTCGGCTCCGAGGGCGGCTGCGGCTGTAAAGCCGGTTTTGAGGGCGCCTCCTTTACCCGTGTTGGTCTCGTGCACAATCACATGAGCTCCTGCTTTCCTGGCGACTGCGGCGGTCCTGTCTGAGCTGCCGTCGTCGACTACGATTACGTTATCTGCGTAGTGCCGGGTCAAGAGGACTATGCTGCCGATGGAAACCTCCTCGTTAAAGGCGGGGAGAATCACGGTTATATTTTGAGGGGTTGCCCCTCTCGTAGCTGAACTTTCCTCATTTTTAGATATTAACTGGGCGCTCTTACTCATAACCAACTCATGATTCATTCGAATAACCCCATAATAATATAATCAAACGTAGGCAAAATTACAAAGATGTGATTACATATAAAGGTATTGCGTACTGTAAATAACCCGATGATTATAAATATACCAATATTGTCATATAAATAATATAAATCGATTTAATTTTCAAATTAGTGCGCCTGCATCTTTATTTGCATCTAGTTGTTGAAGATAATCAAACTGAAATACCGTCTAGTGAAATAATATATCAGGAGGGTCGGTTTGTCTAACCGACCCTGCCATGGAATGCGCTATAATTCCCCTGAGAGCCATGTATGCCCCTGCAAGGAACAAGAAGACCATAAGGAATGTGTGCTCGAAGTTCAGGCTCGTACTGCCCAAGAAAAAGGCTTCAAGAAACTTGAAACCCATACAGAAGCCGCAGGTAGCGAGGGCAAAGCCCGGTACCGTATAGAAGTACAGGGGCCTGTTTGCTTCCATATCTTCGGCTACGGTTTTCAGGGCTCTGACGATGTACTTTACCGGGTTTCCAGGTGAAGCTTCAGAGTCGTTGAGGACTCCGATTTCGACTTCCTTTATGCGAAGGCCTGATCTGCCTATGTCGGCAAGCATTTCGTTTTCTATGGCGGTCTTTTTGCCGCTGAACCGAAAGATGTCTTTTGTTGAAGCTGCAAAGGCGCGGAAGCCGCTCTGCGTATCGGTTATTTTGAGGTTGAAGTTCATTTTTGCGGTGGTATCCTGCATCTTCTTGCCTGCACGGCGGAAAATGGAGGAGTTTTTGCCCTGATAGTTCAGGTAACGGCTGCCGTTGACCATCTCGGCATTTCCTTTAAGGATGGGGGCAAGGAGATTCGGGATATCGGCAGGGTTGTGCTGGCCGTCCGAGTCCATGGTAACTATGATATCTGCGCCGAGGGCAGCTGCGGTTTTGAATCCTGTTTTGAGGGCTTCGGCTTTTCCTTTGTTGGCTCCGTGAGCAACCACTTCAGCTCCGGCTTTTCTGGCGACTTCAGCTGTCCGGTCAGTGCTGCCGTCATCGACAACGACCACATTGTCGGCATAGAGTCTGGTAAGAAGAACCAGGCTTCCGATTGAGACTTCTTCATTGTAAGCTGGAAGGATAGCGGTTATATTTTGAGAAGATGTTCCCCTGAAATGCCGGTTCTCTTTATGGGCCGGGTACCGGGTACTGTTGCCCACAAGCTGTTCGTTACTCATTTGTATGACCCCTGTGAAATTGATATTATGAAGTAAAAATGATTATAGAGGCTCAAAAGCCCCTGAATACCGGTTATGGTGTGATTGTATGAATTTCGAATCGACTGTGTAAGTTCCTAATATACTTTAATTTTTTAGATAGACATCTGGAACACAAATATATAAATTTATTGACAGAAGGACTGCCGTATAATAGTTAATTAGTAATAAAAAAGACGAGAGAGCCGTTAATTGGACAAATATAACATTATATGACCAAGATACTTTCCTGCAAAAAAAATAAGAAATATCAGGGTGAAAAATATAAATATTCAAAAATTAAAAAATGACCCAGAAAAAAACAGTATCGTGAGAACACTAGATTTCCGTACTTAGGTACCACCTGTTTTCCAGGATTCCCGGGGATTTATTTCCAGAGGTCTGAAACTTTAGAGCCCAACTCAACTCCATCTCCCACTTGCCGCATCTGTATAAAAAAAAGAAAAAATGTGAAATAGAGTAATCTGGAAAAATAAATTGAATTAGACTACCCCAACTTGACAGGAGAAGTGCACCCAAAAATTAAAGAAGTAAAAGCAAGAAGTTAAAGCAAAGACTATACATATTAATAAAATGAAAGAACTTTAAAGTAACACATATGAATAAAATGAAAAGAACTGTAAAGTTAAAGTAAAAATGACTGAGTAAAATGACTGAGTAAAATGACTGAGTAATGGCTGGGTAACATAATTGTGAAATTTGCCCTGTTAACCAGCTTGTCTGAGCATTGTGATGACAGCAAAATACCTATATCCTGTACTTGATTATTGCTTTGGGATTTCAGCACGGCGTAATAGGCTTCAAAATAGAAATAAATAATCAGAATCAATTACATTAAAACTTGAGGAAGTAGATATATATATTCCATGAAATTAAGATTTCATGGGGTTTACACTTCTTCCTATAAAATGAAAAATAGCGAAAGAATAAAATGTATGAAAAAAAATAGTACTTCCCCGAAAGAAACCGGAGAAATTCGAAAGAAACCGGAGAAATTCGAAAGAAACCGGAGAAATAGAATACCTTGTTGAAAATTATATACCGGATGACCTGAATGACCGGAAAAAAAGTTCCTTCAGACCTCTTGACCGTTATTGGGCTTGTGATCCTTACTGATCTTTTTGTACTTATGCCCGGATTAAGTGAAACTGTGTTCCGCAATATACTCGGCCTACCCCTTGTACTTTTCCTGCCCGGGTATGCCCTGATTGCTGCACTCTTTCCTGCAAAATCCGACCTTGACGGGATTGAAAGGACAGCCCTCTCTTTCGGGCTGAGTATTGCAGTCGTACCCCTGATCGGCCTCTTCCTTAACTACACTCCGTGGGGAATACGGCTTCTGCCAATTCTACTCAGCCTATCATTATTCACATTTGCAATGTGCGGGCTTGCGTACCTGAGGCGGGTGGAACTTCCCGAAGCTGACGCATTTGAGGTGCCCTTCAAGAAAACGGCACTTGGGCTTAAAGCCGAAATCCTGGAAAAACCGGGATCAGGACTTGACAAAGCCCTTACAATTATTCTAGTTCTGTCCATCCTCCTGTCGGTTGTAACTCTTTTCTATGTAATACTTACCCCGAAAGAAGGGGAACACTTCACAGAGTTCTATATCCTCGGGCCTGAAGGGATAGCTGACAACTACCCGACAAACTATACACTCGGGGGAAGCGGGACCGTAATTGTCGGGATCGTAAACCACGAGTACAGCCCGGTAAATTATACAATGGATGTAAAGCTTGAAAACAAATCCCTTCCCCTCCCCGAAAATCTGCAGCAGATCACGCTTGCCCATAACGAGACCTGGGAAGAGCCCCTGACGCTCAGTCCTCCGATCGAAGGAAAGGACATGAAGCTTGAGTTCCTGCTCTTCAACGAAACCGACAAAAACACACCCTACAGGGACCTCCATCTCTGGATAAACGTAAACTCAACAGATAATTAAGGGAGAATAAATTAAGGGAGAATAAATTAAGGGAGAATAAATTAAGGGAGAATAGAAACTCAGCAATAGATGAGGGTGCAAATGTCTCTGAGACTGCAAAAACGTGGCTGGAAAGCAACAGTTTCCAGAGCTCTCAGACTGGCAACCTTAATATTAAATACCGGCTGCCCTTTCAAGCTTTATCTGCCTTCATTCCAGAGCTTCCTTTTGAAGAAACTCATCCGAACTGGGCATTATCTATAAATTCTCTTAATCAGTAGAGAGGATGGGCAACAGGTCATGTCAACTAACCCGCTAAATTTAAAGATTTAACGGGTTTTCTGCTGAGGTTTTATGAGTGAAATACATTTACACAATTCCTGCGGGATTGTGAACTTTTTTTGCTTTTGGATTTCAATATCCGACTGAGGTCGGATGTGAGAGGATAGTGATGAAAAGTCCAATCATTCCAGCTTTCAGGAAGTTCACAAAAATTAAAATTCATCATTAGTTCATCATTTAAAATAGCCAACTATCGACAAAACTTTATACAACATTCACAATAAATGCTTGTATAATATGAGATCTGCATAGTATCCCTTAAAATTTTGTAATAAAAAAACCAGTAAAAAATTTTAGTAGGAAATACACAAAATAGGTCTGAACCTGCCCCGATTTGAAAGAGGAGAAATTTCCGTGCAAAAGTTAATTAATTCTCATAAAAAACAAAAAGAACTGAATCTTCTAATTATCGTTTCAGTTCTGATTCTGGCTTTACTGGCAATTTCTCCGGAAGCCGCATCAAGCAGCAACCTGGAGTTATCACCTTCTCCGGAGAGGGGGCCTGTTTCAGAACAGATACGTGCCGACACCCTGGAAGAAACAGGAGATTCCGGAGTTGTTATAACCTCGAATGAAGATCCTGAAACACCCCTGAAAATGGGACAGTATCTACACATTGGGTATACGATAATGGGAATAGGGGCAGCAGTTCTGGTCCTCCTTGCATATCTGCGCATGGATCCGGGAGAGCCCAGACTTGCAAAAGATTTTCTTGGGGACCTCCGTTCGCTTAAAATTTGGAAAACAGCCAGGACCGAAGAGTCTGAGGAACCTGCAGAAACTGATAAGGAAAAAGACGAGGTCAAAAAACTCAGGCTCCTTACCGCATTGCCTGTCCTGAGCATAACCCTTGCCGAAATCCTGATCTTTTCAGGCAGGATGGGAGCAGCTGTCTGGATACATATAGGTACCCTTATTGCTCTTTCCCTTTCCAACATATTAATAAGAGATCTCGAAGTCCACAAAATCTATCAGGCCATGATGTTGCTTCCGGTCCTCAGGCTGATAAATCTGTCAATGCCCATTTTTTATGAAACAACCCTTTATACCTTCGTTTTCATCTACGGCCCCCTGGCAATCCCCCTGGCAATCATAGTAATGAACCAGCAGTATTCCCTTGAACAGATCGGGATTACTCAGAAACACATAATACCCTACATGCTTCTCTCAGTCCCACTGGGTTTCCTGCTTGGACTTGGAGAGTATCTGACCATCAGGACAGATTACCTGATCCCTGATCTCACCTTCACAAATCTTCTCAAGCTTACCATTATAATGGTTTTTTTCGTGGGTCTTGTAGAGGAACTGATCTTCAGGTCAGTCCTGCAGACCAGGCTCGAAGATGCGCTCAGTGTGCGGGAAGCCTTGTTAATTTCAAGCCTTCTGTTCGGGCTAATGCACTCCGGATACGGCACCTACCAGGAAATCCTCTATACCGGCTTTGTAGGATTTATCATGGGTTTTGTATATTATAGAACAAAAAGTCTGCCCTTTATTACTGTGCTCCACGGTTTTGTCAATGTTTTCCTTTTCGGCATCCTGCCTCACCTGAGCATTTGATCTTGTTTATCAACCCCAAGAGAAATCATATAAAAATTCTTTTTTTGAGAAAACTCCCCCGGGCAATCGGCACTCAACCTCCTTTTTTTAGATCTGCCTCCGGAAAAAATCCTGAAGACTCTGTAGAAGAAAAAAAGGGGAATGGGGCCTTAAGCAAAACCCGAAGAAAAGGCCATTCCTGAAGAGAAAAAGACTCAGTAAAAACAGTCCGGGCATGAAAAAATTAAATGAAAAAGAGAATTCTTTTTTCAAAAATCGGAATTAAAGAATCGTGGAAACCTTGAAGATGACAATTGCAGTAAAACTCAAAAGCAAAGGAATAATTGCCACATTAAAAGAACTGTTAATTAATTTATTCCAGTATTTGGACGCCGAAAGGACTTCCTTAAGAGAAAGGAGAGCAATAAGTCCGACAACCATATCGGACCCATACTGAGGAAGTCCTGGGATCGTAACCATGTAAGATACAGTTTGAGTAGCACTTGATGAGATTATACTTAACAACATACAGACGCCTCTATAAACACAAAAGCATATACCTCGAATAGTTCAGAATCACCTGTATAAGAATAAATTACTGATATAATATTAGATTATTGGCATAATAATACAATATACTATAAAGTCCTTATACTAATTCCAAATTTTAAGATTAGGAAGGTTCTTTGGCAGCCCTCAAGTCAAAGGACTACATTTTTACAATTAAGCAAAGTAAGGTTATGACTTAAGTCAGGAAGTATTTAGGCTCGTAACACAGAAACATTGGCATAATAGTACAATTATACTATAAAATTCTTTCTACAAATTCCTAAATTTTAAGAGGAGGAAGGTTCTTTGGCAGCCCTCAAGTCAAAGGACTACATTTTTACAATTAAGCAAAGTAAGGTTATGACTTAAGTCAGGAAGTATTTAAGCTCGTAACACAGAAATAAACATCATGAGAGAGAAAATGCTGGACATAAGAAACTCGAATTCCACAAAATCCAGGGCTTCAACAAACAAAATAAAATAAAGAATTGATATAAAAAATAGGCAATGAAACTGTGCAAATAATCCGGGTCGGGTCCCTGCAGACAGTTGTTAAAAAGTTGCCCCTTGTAGCCTATATTAGTCAGCTTTTCCCTATGCTCAATCTCGCCCTGGTTTTTATCAATTTTCCGGCATTAGTATTTCCTTAAGTTATTTTATTTTTAGCAGCCCTCAATATTGTTTACTTTTCTTTGCTTTTCTTAGCTTTTGAATATTCTCGCATCCCGGTCCTTCAGACATTCCAGATTTCAGGCTCTTGACCCTGAATTCATGAAAAAGAAAATCGGCAGATAAAATACAGAAAAAAAGTCACTAAAAAAGAGAAAAGTAGTGCAGAAATGCACGAAATGAGTTTATTGGTGGCAAAAAAGAAGAGATGATTCCGGAAGCCCGGAATTAAATAATCATGGCAACCTGGAAAATGACAATTGCAGTAAAACTGAAGAGTAAAGGCAGGATTGCCATATTAAAAGAACTGTTAAGGGACTTGTTCCAGTGTTTGGATGCCGAAAGAACTTCTTTTAAAGAAAGAAGGCCTATCAGCCCGATAACTACCGCTGCACCGAACTGAGGAAGCCCGGGACTCGTAACCATGGAAATCGCACTCGACGAAATTATGCTTAATAGAATAAAGATACCTCCCATAAATAATGACTTAGACACACACAATACTTAGTTAAATTAGTCATATAGAAAGAGCATATACTATATAAAAGTTTCTTGAAAGATTGAATAATTAGGATGTGATATTGATTTGATATTGATTTGATTATTATCATAGAATTATAGACAAAAATCTCACCGAAATTGGAAAACAAGGAGAAAAATCAAGATACATAGACCTAAATACAGTTTAAGAGAGAAATTTATCAGCCAAGATTAATTATAAACGTAGAGAAGAAACGCAAGAAAAGAATATAACCATTAAATAACATTAAAGAAGTATTTGATAAAAACAAAAGAGAGTTAAAATAAAAATTATACATATTGTTAATTTTAAAAAAAAATAGGTAGTAGGCAGAACTCAGGATATACTATTAAAAAAACAAACAAAATATAAAATTTTATAATTAATTTGTAGAAAATTTAACTCACTATCAATAGAAATGTATATAACATTCACAGTAAAAACCTATAGAATATTCTTTTAATAGCATAATTATAAATGTTTATTTTTGTTAATTATGTCAAAAAATTTAAATAGACACATGAGAAACATAATTAAAAAGTTCTGGTTTGAAAAGGAGTAGTGCCCGTGCAAAAATCCATTAACCCCCATCAAAAGCGAAAAAAAACTGCCTTTATGATCACCTCCCTTTCGGTTCTGATTATGGCTTTACTGATAATCTCACCTACAGCTGCAGCAGTTAGCAACTGGGATTTATCCCCTGAAAACCCCGTTCTTGGAGATACCCTTCGAATTAAAGGGAGTGCATCTCCAGAAGAGGAAATCGAAATACAGGCAACTTTTGAAAAAGCTGTTCCAGTATCCGGGGGGGAGTACGAGTGCATATTGGAAGGCGTGAAAATCCCTGAAGGGTTCGAAAATCGCTTTACGGTCCAGGCCAGCGGAGCCAAAAACCTCAATGTCAGAGTAAAAATAGTGGTCTGGGTGACAAAAAGCTCAGAGGCTTCTGGAAATACTGCAGTAGTCTCACAGTCAAATGTACCTCCAGGGACATACAATATAAAGATAGATGGGGACGCTAAAGAAGGAGTTTCAAATGTGAAACTGAAGGTTACGGCTCTTCAGGGTATAGAGGCTGATTCAAATGGAGAATTCAGTTACTCATATAACACAAAAGCGATTCCACCTGGGGACCTTGAGATAGAAGTAGGGGGAATAACAAAAACAGTAACCATTAAGTCTGAAGAAGATTCAGGCTCAACTTCAGGTGATTCTTCAACAGATGATTCTTCAACAGATGATTCTTCGACAGATGATTCTTCAACAGATGATTCTTCGACAGATGATTCTTCGACAGATGATTCTTCGACAGATGATTCTTCAACAGGAGATTCCTCGACAGATGATTCTTCAACAGGTGATTCCTCGACAGATGATTCTTCAACAGGTGATTCCTCGACAGATGATTCTTCGACAGGTGATTCCTCGACAGATGATTCTTCAACAGATTCTTCTTTCTCAGGTTCTTCTTCCAAAGAAACCAAACCTTCCATGAAACCAACAAACTCCGAAACTGTGAAAGAAAGTGGGGTTTATGAAGATTTAACTTCGGATGAAAGTCTCGTAGGGGGAGACAATCAAGCACAGCTTCCCGGAAATAATACCCAAACTTCCGAAGCTTCAATACAATTTGAAGATAAATTTTACCTGTTAGCAGGAATGGTAGCAGGACTTCTGATCCTGATAGTATATTTAAGGAAGAAATGAAGTAAAAAAACAACAATGTCAGGTGATTATACAAAAAATATTGCTATCTTTAGAAAGAATAGTCAAAAAAAACTAAACAAATAAATTGGGGGTATATACCTGAAAAAAAGTATACTGATAATTACACTAAGTATATTCATATTAACCTCTGCAACAGCAATTGCAGGCAACAACGAAAGAGGTCCAAACCCCATTGGTGATATAAACTTCACCGATAGGGTTGTTTATTTCTTGGACCACACCAACAACCCAGCGGAAGGAAATTGGATTGCAATAGGTTCCTCCGAAGAGAGAAGAATTCAGCTTCCTCAGCCGATAAAACTTACATACAATAGCCCGAAATCAATAGAATATGGGGAAGCTTCTGGAACTCTGTATAAAGACGAAAATGAAAGTTACACTATAATATACCCATCATCTTATGCCTATACCACCCATCCAATTTACCTGCCTGGAGAAAATATCGTCATATCTTTTTATGGGGAGTCCGGACTGGAAGGAAAGGTGGATATATACCTTATCAAAGCGACCCGGAACTTAATGTTCGGGGCCTTCGACGCCTTTTACACAAAAGATGTAGGAGACTTAAACAGATTCTTCAACAACACCGTGGACGAGAACTATAAAAAATACTCTGCTGTGCTCGGAAATAATGGGGATTTGTTAAATTATAATTTAGGGCCACTTGATGCGGGACAGTACAGTATAATTATGACCCAGGAAAATGAAGACGGCAGTCTGACAGTATTTTCTGCAACAGCCTTTGTGGTTATGGAACATAAACTACTCGTTTCAACTCCTGGAAGCATAGTAAACTGGGAAGACCCGAACATGAACGGTCTTGAAGATCTTGAAGACATTTTTGCAGACCTGAACATAAGCATTCCTATAATAGATCTTGAAGACCTGTACACGAGCATGCCTGTAATCATAGAAAACGGGAAAGACCTAGACTTAAGCATGGATCTTACGAATGCTCCAGACGAAAATAACTGTATTTATGGAGCAGTACTCATCAATGAACAGGCATATGAGGCAAAAATAGATATCAATTCCGATGGCACAAGAGGCGGCACATCAGTAATAGTAAATGGTGTGGACGTTATAGATGAGTTTGACATAAACTCCTCAAATTTCAGGTCAAAAATGACTAAAAACGAGCTTCAGAAAGAAATCCAGGTCCTGATAGGGGAAGAAAAAGGTTCCATAGCAATAGGAGAAAGAGGCCAGAAAACATTATCACTTACCACTTTTGATCTGCCTGCGGGCCACTATTACCTCTTTGTAGGAGCATATTGCCCGGGAAAGGAGCTTATAGGGCTTACTCAGCTCAAAGTTTTGATTATACCAAAGGGCTACCCTGGCGGAGATGATGGTCCTGGTGGAGACGATGGTCCTGGCGGAGATGATGGTCCTGGTGGAGACGATGGTCCTGGCGGAGATGATGGTCCTGGCGGAGACGATGGTCCTGGCGGAGATGATGGTCCTGGCGGAGATGATGGTCCTGGCGGAGACGATGGTCCTGGCGGAGACGATGGTCCTGGCGGAGATGATGGTCCTGGCGGAGACGATGGTCCTGGTGGAGACGATGGTCCTGGCGGAGACGATGGTCCTGGCGGAGATGATGGTCCTGGTGGAGACGATGGTTCTGGCGGAGACGATGGTCCTGGCGGAGACGATGGTTCTGACGGACACGATGGTTCTGGCGGACACAATGGTTCTGGATGGAAAGATAAAGAGTCTAAAGAACCTGAGGAAAATGTCCGAAGCAAGGAACAATGCAAGAAGTTCGTTACAAAGAACAGCTATGTAAAATTCGAATTCGCTGAAAAAAATACCTGCGTTGATTACCTGGAATTTAAATCCAAGATAACTACTGAAACTACAATAGCCACTATCGAAGAACTGAAAGAAAAATCTACACTTGTGCCCATCGAACCCGAAGGAGAAATCTATAATTACTTCAATGTCCGGATTGGCGATGGTGAATTTTCAAATTCGGATAACCTTAGGAACGCTATTGTAGGGTTCAGGATAAGCAAAGACTGGATTGATGAAAACCACATCAATAGCGACTCAATAACCCTTCAGCACTTCGACAAAGATAAATGGACATCCCTTCCAACTAAAAAGATTAGCGAAAACAAGAATTATATTTACTTTAAAGCTGAAACTCCCGGTTTCTCTCAGTTTGCAATATCAATTGAAAAGAATGCGACAGGTACTGAGGCGGGAGGAGAAAATCAGGGATCTTCAGAAATTGTGCCACAGAAAGAACCAAAAGTAACAGACGAGACTGGCACTGCAGCTCAGGAAAATAAAAACCAGACAATTTCGAAAATTGCTACCTTCTTTGCAGGGTTACTTGCAATCCTCATTATAGGTGCGATTATAATGAAAAAAAAGAAACCTGAGTAAAGATAAGATACATAAAAAAAGGTAAAAACAGGAGACCTTGTGTCTTCTGTTCTAATTTTTTTGAAATAGATAAATTCTTACGACTTTAAATAAGGCTCTTTAATCCCTGTTCCAGTTCGATCTCACCTTTCCACCAGCCGGAAATTTTTGAGACATCTGCCCTGGAGTCTCGAACATCTCCTGCCCTTGATCCGGCATGAACGATCTGGCTTGAGGAACCGGTCAGTTTAAGAATAGTCTCAGCAAGCTCGAGGACTGTTACACTTTTTCCCATAGCCACATTGAAAAACTGACCATCCCCGTGCTCGAGAGCTGCTGCATTTGCCCTGACAACATCTCTTACATGAACGAAATCCCTGCTCTGAAGTCCGTCACCGTAAATAAGAAGATCCTTTCCTGCCTTTGCCCTTTCCAAAAAAATGGGGATCACGGCAGCATACGGAGATTTCGGGTCCTGACGTGGGCCGTATACATTAAAGTAACGCAGGCAGGTAGTCCGAAGCCCGTGCTCCTCATAAAACATTCTTGCCAGGTATTCTCCGTCCAGTTTGGAGATTGCATAAGGCGAGGCAGGTTCAGGATACATAGCCTCTCTTTTAGGAAGCTCAGGGTTATTTCCATAAACTGCAGCTGAGGATGCGGTCACAAATTTTTCGACTCCTGCCCTGACACATGCCTGCAATACATTAAGTGTTCCAAGTGTATTTATCCGGAAAGCCTCAACTGGATTTTCACAGCTTAGCGGCACTGATACGAGAGCAGCTTCATGAAAAACGCAGTCCATACCCGAGACAGCCTTTTCGACCGAAGAGGAATCACAGATATCCCCCTGAACGAATTCGACATTCCTGTGCTGAGGGACATTTCGGGAAAAACCCGTAGTGAGATTATCAAGTATCCTCACACTATGTCCTGCTTCTGCGAAATACTCAGCTATATGGGAGCCTATGAAACCTGCTCCTCCTGTAACCAGCACATTCATGTTCCGAAAGAAGGAAAAGGTACAAAATAAAATTTTCCATGCCGGCCTGAAAGTTCCATAGTTTTGGATAAAAAAAATGAAAGATAGAAGAAACAGAGATCATCAGGAGAAAATTTTATCAGAAGGGAAAATTTTTTCATCGAAAGAAGCTTTATGAATACAGGGGAATTAAAAAAATTGGGGAAATTCAGGCCACCACGATAAACCAGCTGATCAGTAAAGTACAGTTATCCGTACAGCTTGAGGGAACTGGATAATTTCCAGAAAATAAATTCAAATTAGTGGCTTACTTATCGGTTTACCAGAACAATTGAATAATCTATAGGAGATTGGCGGGAAGCTCACATAACTATAAATTATAGGAAGAGAGTATACTAAATATTTTAGCAGTGATAAAAATGGCTGGAAACCGACAATTGCCTCTGGATCTGCTGCTTGTAGCAGGTCTTGTAATCCTTACTGATATTTTCGTACTTGTGCCCGTACTTAGCGGGAGCTTTCTGCGCACAATCCTTGGACTTCTCCTGGTCCTTTTCTTACCGGGGTATGCCCTGATAGGGACTCTTTTTCCTGCAAAAAAAGATCTGGAAGGAATTGAGAGAGCCCTGCTTTCCTTAGGGTTAAGCATTGCCGTAGTCCCACTCATGGGACTTGGAATGAACTACACTGACTGGGGAATCAGGGAAGTTCCCGTACTCACAGGGCTTTCAATATTTACTCTTCTCATGTGCGGGGCGGCATGCTACAGAAGACTCCAGCTGCCTGAAGCTGAAGCCTTTGAAGTCCCGTTCAAAGCGTCTATCCTTGCCCTGAAGGCAGAGCTTCTGGAGAAGCACGGGTCCGGAACCGACAGAGCCCTTTCAATCTTACTGGTAATTTCGGTTCTGGCCTCTCTTGGCAGCCTTGCTTATGTCATAGGAAATCCCAAAGAAGGAGAGTCATTCACCGAATTTTACATCCTGGGACCTGACAGAATGGCTGAGAACTACCCCACAAACTACACCCTCGGAGACAGTGGGACAGTAGTGGTAGGAATTGCAAACCATGAGCACAGAACTGTAGATTATACGATGGAACTGAGGCTTGAAAATCGTCCCCTGCCTCTTCCGGAAAACCAGAAATATATCAGCCTTGACGATAACGCATCCTGGGAAGAACCAGTCACTTTTACTCCACCCATAGAAGGAAAGGATATGAAACTGGAGTTTCTGCTTTTTAATGATACTGAAAAAAACGTACCTTACAGGAATGTCCATCTCTGGATTAATGTTACAAAGGAGGCCTGACGATGGCACCTCCAGAATATCCACCCTCGGAACTGGAAGCAGGAAAGATCTCTTTGCCGGAGCTTGGGAAAATGTTTAAAATGAAGACTGATGAAAAAAACGGGTTCCTAAAAAAAATATTTTCCGCAGGAGGTCCTGTTATTGCTATTGCTTTTGCCGAACTGTTAATTTTTAGCGGCAGAATAAAAGAAGCCGCAATAACCTATACATTACTTCTTATCATCTTTTCACTTTCAATAATAGTTTCAAAAAAACTGGAGATACGCAAAATTCACCAGGCGTTTATACTCCTGCCCATTCTTCGCCTGGTAAACCTTTCAATGCCTATCTTCTTTGAATCCAACCTTTACTCATTCGTATTCATATATGTACCCATGGCAATTCCGGCAATTATAATATCCGTTTATCAGGAAATTCCGGGGGAAAGAAAAGTAGATTTACTCAAGAAAATGAAAATTTATCTGCCCTCTTCTATCCTTGCAGGCCTGATTTTTGCAGAGTTAGAAAATGTATTCATTCAAGCCAGGCCTCTTATTCCTGATCTTTCACTCATTAACCTGCTGGAACTAACAATTATAATGATTTTTGTAGTCAGCCTTACAGAAGAATTCATCTTCAGAGGGATTATCCAGACAAGGCTGGAAGAATTCTTAGGCCCTGCGGGAGGCATCCTGCTAGCAAGCCTTTTATTCGGGATAATGCATTCAAGCTATGGCACACCTTACGAAATGGCATATACTTTTCTTGCAGGTGGCGTACTCGGGTATTTCTTTTACAGGACAAAGAGCCTTGCTCTCGTAGTAATGATCCACGGTTTTATAAACATATTTTTATACGGGCTAATTCCTCACCTGGGGCCTGGACTGGGACTGGTATAAGAACTGTTGAAAAAAGTATAAAAGAAACTACATATTACAGAGCACATAACTTAAGTAAGTTAATAGAGAGTGAACTACCCCACCCTGCTTTCTGATGAAAACGAGGGCGGAGCTTCCTTCGAATGATTACGTCACTTGGATATTTGCAGTAATGCAAGTATCCATCTGTAATCCTGTTTGTCGAAGATTATCAGAAAATTTCTGATAGCTTGTCCACTGAAGTCTATGATGCTCAAACCAAACAGAGCAGGACCAGAGCTCCTATTTTATTTATTCATTATACCAACCCTGTTTTTCAGAGCTGCAACCTCTCCTGCCGCTGCAAAGGTAACAGGCTGAAAACTAAGCCCCGAGAACCCTGAAATTGGGGACACCCTTATAATTAGCGGGCTTGCCTCCCCTGAAGAAGAAGTGGAGATTTTGGTTTCCTTTGAAAAGACTGTGCCTGTATACCTGAGAGAGTACAATTACAAGGTTCTCTCAAAGACAGAGAGCGCCTAGACCGGTAACGGAACAGCTACTGTATCCTATTCAGGGGTTTCTCCAGGAGCATACAGGGTTAGAATAGACGGTATAGCAGAAGATGAGGCTTAACCTGAAAATCACAACAATTAATGAGATGAAGATACTGCTACGGCTACAACTGCTGGAAAAGTTCCATCAAAAGATTCAGCAAAAGAGCGGGAAATTCAGGAGTATGAAAATCAGGCTCTCAGATTCTTCTATTTGCTTGCCGGAATCGTAACAGGTGTTGAGATTTTACTGGTAGTCAGGAGAAGAAGTAAGAGAGGGAAGAAGTAAGAGAAAAAAGAAGTAAGAGAGGGGAGAAGTAAGAGAAAAAAGAAGTAAGAGAGGGGAGAAGTAAGAGAGGGGAGAAGTAAGAGAAAAAAGAAGTAAAAGGAAAAAGAAGTAAGGATTACCGCCCTCTTTATGCCCTGTGCCCCACAGAATATATAAGTGTGGCTCTCTTTAGAAGGAGTCAAAAGTTCTTTATTAACGAGATTTCAGGGCATTTTGGAGAAAAAGGATATGGAAAGGCACTCAAATCGCTTCTGGGAAATTGATTGCCTGCGGGGTTTTGCCGTTATTTTAATGCTTGGATATCATTTTCTCTATGACCTGGATTTTTTCGGGCTTGCTGATATTGAGTTAAGGTCCGGCACTTTTCTTTATATTGGTAGGGGTTCAGCTTTCCTTTTTATTCTGATATCCGGAACCGCTCTTTCCATAAGCCATTCAAGAGCTCTTGCTAATGAAGTCTCAGGAAAGCCTGCAAAAAATTTTTCAAAATACCTTAAAAGAGGGCTGAGACTTTTTTCAATGGGAATGATAATCACAGGGATAACCTGGTTTTTTTTTCCGGGACAGTATATTCTCTTCGGGATCCTGCACTTTTTCGGAGTCTCTGCAGTGCTTGCTTACCCTTTCCTGAAATACGAAAGAGAAAACCTGCTTTTCTGCCTGTTTTTTACAATTATAGGATTCTACCTCAAAGAGAGAACTTTCGGATTTTCTGCTCTACTCTGGATGGGCTTCAAGCCTGAAGGCTTCATAACCCTTGACTATTTTCCTCTGTTTCCCTGGTTTGGAGTGCTCCTTGCAGGAATTTTCCTTGGGAACTCTCTTTATAAAGGTGGGAATAGGAAGTTTGAAATCCCTGAAGCAGACAAATTTTTGCTTTTGAAACTCATTTCCTGGGTAGGAAAACATTCTCTGTTCATATATTTCATTCACCAGCCTGTTTTCCTCGGGTTTTTGCTTCTGAGCGGGCTCCTTGACCCGGGAATGCTCTAGATATATTCTACGTGCCCGGTTTATTTCGTAAAAAACTGCTTTTTCGCCTGCTTTTTTGGCGAAAAGGGAATTAACAGAAGGAACTTAAACCTGCTGGTTTTATATATAATATAGAATACTTAATTTTACATTATTATCCGGCATCAATATACAGTGTATCAATATACAGTGTACCAATATACAATGTAACTGCTCATTAGTATATTATTCACATAAATATTATTCACATAAATATTATTCACATAACCGATAATATTTTCAGATCTAATATTGTCCACTCATATCGCAACACTTAGAAATGGAGAAAAGAATGTATCTGGAAATTGCAATGCTTGCCTATTTTGTAGTCCTCTTCCTGACAATTCGAGATATTCGAATATTTAAAAGGACAGGATATCTTTCCTACAGGAAAGGTGCCCTCCGGGGGCTTGCAGCTTCTTCCTTGATCCTATTAGGGGCAATCAGCATTGAGATAAAGCCGGAGCTTGGCCTGCTCATTGTTTTATTCGGGCTTATTATTAACCGCAAAGGAGTAAGAGAACCTGTTTTTAAAAGTGCAGGAACACTTGACCGCTTTCTTGGAAAGACTGATTATGTAAAGAGCAACAGTAGAAAGAAAAGATGAAGAGGCAAGAAAAAACATTTACAGAAAAGGTAGAGACATTCCAAAAAATACTTTTTCACCCCAAAACTTATAAATCTCAAGTCACCTATTAGTCGACGAAATCAGTATAGTCAATTTTTTGAATCCAGTTTCCGCTAAATCATTAATATGAGATAGAAGAAAACCCATGTCATGGAACGCTTCCTTCTCCAGCTTCACGTTAACCGCTTCACGTTAACCAGAATTCACAGGGAAACATGGTTAGACAAACCACAAAAACTTGAATAACTGGAATAAAAAACAAAAACCAAGAGGAGATACGATGGGAAATATAAGACAGACAAACATCAAAAGAACTGCATTTAGCCTGCTTGAAAACTACGGAGAAGTTTTTACAAAAGACTTTGAGACCAACAAAATCCTTATGACAAAGTATACGACCATTGAAAGCAAAGTAATTAGAAACAGGGTTGCAGGCTACGTCACAAGAAAAGTTGCACGCATGAAAGTTTACTGAATAAGTTTACGGAATAGATAAAGAACTTATTTTTAAAGAACTTACTTCCAGGGAATAGGCAGGAGTATCTATATGTTTGAAGGAGCAATGCCTGCCCTGATCACTCCTTTTACAAAAGATGACAGGATTGACAGGGAAGGGCTACGAAGAAATATCGCATTTGTGGAAGAGGGAGGAGTTTCAGGGATCGTACCCTGTGGCACAACCGGAGAATCGGCTACCCTTTCCGCTTTGGAGCATGAAGAAGTAATCGACATTGCAGTGGAGTGCGCAAAGGTTCCTGTAATTGCAGGGACAGGTTCAAACAACACAGAAGAAGCCCTCCAGTTTACAAAGCACGCCGCAGATGCGGGTGTTGATGGCGTACTTCTTATCTCACCTTATTACAATAAGCCCAATCCTGCAGGTCTGCTTGCTCACTTCAAAAAAATTGCAGAGGCAGTAGATATCCCTATGATCCTCTACAATGTCCCCTCCCGGACAGGACAGAACGTGCCTGTGGATGTTATCACCAAACTTGCAAAGGTAGAAAACATTGTAGGAATCAAAGAAGCCAGCGGGAACGTCGGCAAAGTTTCCCAGATCCTCGAGCAGACTATAGATGACGATTTTGTGGTTCTCTCAGGCGAAGATGGGCTGACTCTTCCGATTATTTCCATGGGAGGCAGCGGAGTTATTTCAGTCGTTGCAAATATTGTGCCTGACAAAATGTCGGGAATGGTAAATGCAGCCCTCAAGGGAGATTACGAGACTGCAAGAAAGATTCATTTCGAGATAGCTCCTCTGATACGTGCCCTTTTCCTTGAAACAAACCCAATTCCGGCTAAGAAAGCTGCAGAGCTTGTCGGGCTCGCGAGCGGGCACCTGAGGCTTCCACTCGCTCCCATGAGCGATGCCAACCAGTTAAAGCTTGTAACTGAACTCAAGAAACTGGGGATAATGAGATGATTAACGCAGCAGTACTCGGAGCCTGCGGCAGGATGGGTTCCTTAATTATAGAAAACATTACCTGCTCCACCAACATGCAGCTTGTTGCCGCTTTTGATGTGGGCAACATAGGAAGGGATGCAGGAGAATTTGCCCATGTTGGCAACCTGGGAATCCAGGTTTCAGATGTTAAAGATCTAGAAACCGTCCTGAAAAAGACTCAGGCTGAGGTCCTTATCGACTTTACTATAGCCGGTGCAACCATTGTAAATGCTCCTGTTGCTGCAGGATGCGGAGTAAACCTGATAATAGGAACTACAGGCCTGACTCCGGAACAGCGGGAAGTAATTGATGAAGCGATCCGGAAAAACAAGGTACGTGCAGTCATATCCCCTAACTATTCCGTAGGCGTTAACGTATTTTTCAAGATCATTAAGGAAGCTGCAAAGTATCTTGCAGACTATGACATAGAAATTATCGAAGCTCACCACAACCAGAAAAAAGATGCCCCAAGTGGGACCGCTCTTCGCGCAGCTGATGTGGTCAGTGAAGCTCTGGGCGGCAAAGAATACGTATACGGAAGGGAAGGTCTCGCCCCCCGCGGGAAAGAAATCGGCATCCACGCCTTGCGCGGAGGAGATATCACCGGAGACCATACAGTACTCTTTGTAGGAAATTCCGAAAGGATTGAGATCCGGCATATGGCTCATTCCAGGCAGATCTTTGCCAAAGGCGCAGTCCGTGCAGCCGAATGGATCTGCAAGCAGGAACCTGGGATATATTCCATGGACGATGTACTCGGGCTGTAAGGCTTAGTTTGAAGAAATTAATTGTACAGGCTGTGTCTGAAATCATTCGGACCAACCTCTATTCCAGGCCTTAACCGGCCCAGAGTCCTTCTTTTTCATCTGATTTTCTCGAGTTTTTTCGGACTTTTTGAAAATATCATTATTTCACTGGAAATAATTTTTACGTCAAACGTAGCGAAAATTATAAATTATAGTATATAGGAAATAGGATGGTGCTTACTTTTAGGTACCCGACCCCTGAAGTCTGAAAACACCATATCATCCCACAACACAGACAAGGTTACCTACCTGCAAGCAAATTTCCACATAAAAACCATCCTTTCCAGGAAATGCAGGCTCCAGAAAATGAAAAGCAGCGGCTGAAAAACAGATTCTCATGAACCAGATGGAGCCCTGCAAAACCCGGAAAAACTCATTTTTTGCTGAAAACAAACCTGAAAGGGGTCTTAAACAGCTGTCTCCACTATGGAAAGGGGCTGACCCTCCGCATAATCAGCGTAGAGTTCTACTTCAACAGTGCCCCAAGAATCAACTTTCGTACTATACGTTTCCGTAAACCTGCCGTCCAATGTGAATTTGAATGTGTAATCCACCATTTGAACCCCCATCTCCCGGAACCTGAAGGGTTTGGGATAGCTGATTTTTTCACCAGGGGCCAGTTCGTATGTTTCATTAAGCACGGAATTATTCTCCGAATCAAAGACCTCCACCCTGAGTTCATGCGCCCCTTCATCCATATTTCGGATGCAAAAAAGCGGAGTTGGAGGCCCGACTATGTAATAGGGGTTGGTTATGAACCGCACTACAAAAAATACTGACAGCAACAAAACCAGAATCGACGCACCTATAAAGGCTTTCCTTTTGAGATTTTCCATCGGCTTTTGTTCCTCCAGATTAACTTTGATTCCCATGATCAATTATTTTCAGTAATTCATCAAGGACGACAGTTTCACCCTGGAAGTTTTTGTGGAAGTAAAATCCAAGCCTTCTCAGAAAACGTTGCCTATACATTTAAAATGTAATTTTTATATTCGTTTATAAATCGCCATAGTCGAAAACAAATTTTAACCTTGTTCCATAAATATTTTATGGTCAGATCATCAAACTATTCCAGAGAAAACTTCAGGATCCCCACAATCTGGTAGAAATTTTCATAACTGGAACTCTAAAAAGTTACAAAGATAGAAAGGTATAAATAGTCAACATCTAGATGTTTACTTATGTTCATTCCGGCAGGTGAAAAACAGTTTGAATTCTGGGTCCTGCGCCGAAACGGGCTCCCGAATATCAATATAGCAAAGCGTTTCGGGGTCTCCAGACAGGCAATATCAAGAGCCCTCCTCAGTATGGATAAACGCATTGAAGAAACTCTACTTGAGATGGCCAGAGCAAACAGGATAGAAGTAGAAAAGCTGGACTCAAAGAAAGGGATTCTCTTCGGGAAATCCGTTCCTTTCAAGACCAGCGCAATAGTCTTTGTCTCAGTAAAACATGGAATGCAGGTCTGGTACGAACATGAGGGAGAATGCGGGTCCTGCGAAAGGTACAGGGAATGTATCGAACTCCTCTGGGACTTTGCAGAAGAAATGCAGCTCAAACTCCAGAGTTCGGAAGACCCCACAAAAATAGCTGACGAATTGTTTGAGAAATTAAAAAAATCGATCGAATAGGCCTGGATAAAGGCACGTAAAATTAAAGGAAGGGTAAACGATGGATGTATTTGTAAAAAGTATACGGAAACTAATGGGATGGTGCCCGAATGCAAAAACGCTTGAAACCCAACATTCCATCTGCCCTGAATATTCGGAAGCTGATAACCAATCCAGGGGAAGAGATGCAGGAAATACCCCTATTTTACCCTCTGGTTGGTGGAACAAACGTCATAATAGGTCATTAATAGCTTCCTCCGTGTTTACCCTCTTTTCCATATATTGGATCGGATTCCAGGGAGTTCGTCCCATGGATAAAGGTTTCATGTCCGGGTTAATTTTCGGAATTATCTTTAACCTGACCTTTTGTGTCTGGAGCTGGAATTATCTGGATAACATAAAGAACTCAAGCAAAAAAACAAAAATTATAACTGTATCGTCAAAATGGAGAATTGTAAATCTAATTCTTTCTCTGGTATTTCTGTATCTCTTATTTTCACAATTCAACCGGGGATTCGTTTTGTTTTTAATCTCTGCTTTTTGCTTGATAGGTTTGATGTACTACTTTAAGTTTGATCCAACTCCCCTGGTGTTTCTTTTTTACTTCGGTTCACTCAACACGGCATTTTCATCTGGCATAGCCGGCATTTGTTTGACAGCTTTTCTGTATTACCTTACGGATGTATACTGGGAAAAGAGGAATGGAAAAATAGTGCTTGTATATGACCGTAAAATGTCAGAGATCTGTATCGTAAATGCAGGAGCGGAGTAACAACCATGTCCCTGGAATACATAAAGAAACTGATGGGCTGGTGCCCGAATGCAAAAACACTTGAAACCGGACCTCGAATTAGCCCTGCCAACTTTGAAGCATATGCTCAATCCGGAGGAGAAAAAGCCAGGACTCCTGGGGTTCTGAATCAATTCTCCAGGCTCTTCTCCAGGTTTGACGTCAGAATCCTTCTGCCAATGATTTTCATAACTCCGTTTTACATAAATTCGCTGTTCCGAACAGGTGTAAATGCAGAGGCTCTCCTTTTAGGCCTTTCACTTTCTCTACTTATTTATTTGCTCGGCTGGAAAAAGCAAATGCGACAGTACGATACCCTGGCAAAAAAACCCTTTATTGCTTCTTCCTTTAAAAAAACATTATTCTGGATTTTCTTAGTCCTGATTTTGGGTTTGATTTTGCCTATGGTTTTCCTGTCTTATATCTTGTCTTATATACCCTCTTTTCTTAACGCTCAGTCACTGTATTCTTTCATTGCAGGAGCCTGGATTCTTATGGGGGGAACCTATCTTCAGCTAATTTACTGGGAGAGGAAGAACCATATGAAAATTTATATAAAAAGTGAAGGGGGGTTCCAAAAGCTGTATGCCCTTGGAGAAAAGGCGGGAGAACTGTGAACCTGAATACCGAATACATTAAAAAATTGATGGGCTGGTGTCCGAATGCAAAAACACTCGAAACTCAATATCCCACCCACCCTGAATATTTTAGTGCGAATACCCGGGCCAGAGGTGAAGATTCCGGAGACCCGGAAAATCCCGGTTGGTTTCGGAAACTGAGCAGCAAGTTCCTTCTGGTTGATTCTTTTCTTACACTTGCATATTTCCTTGTAATGGCCCAATTGGGGGCAAATACAGCGGCTTTCCTTGCCGGATTATTCGTTTCCGTAACGTTTTTCATTTTTGCCTGGAAGAAGCAGATGCAAAGCTACGATGCTCTCGCACAAAAACCAGTTCTCGATTATTCAGGCAAGAAAAACCTGTATAGACGACTGTTTCGAATAATAACTCTAGTTTTTTATGCCACACTTTTGTTCTGGATTTTTGCGGGAGGTCCGGAAAGGGATCTTCTCATGAAAGGAACCCTGTCTTTCTTTGCAGGCGGGCTTGTCTCCCTGTGGCTTTGCTATCTCCAGATACTCTGCTGGGAGCGGAAAAACCATAAAACGATCTATCTCAACAAAAGCGGTGGAAAGCGGAAAAGATCGTATGTGATCAGGGAGGAAAGATAAGTGCCTTCAAAACTTGTTGTTTTCGAGCAGATCAAAAAGCTTATGGGCTGGTGCCCTTATGCAAAAACACCTGAAAGCGGGTACCTAATTCCCTCCGGAAATTTTGAAGCAAATGCCCGGGAAGGAAGAGAAAAAACAGGGACATCGAAAACCCTGTATGGGTACAGAAAAGCAAGCACCTGGATGCTCCTGTTAAACGCGATTTTTACCCTCCTGTATCCCGTGCTGCTTACCATAACAGGCCTGAACCGGGGGGCTTTTCTTGCCGGACTTGGCATTTCCATGCTGGTAGGCATCTTCGACTGGAAGAGGCAAATGAAAAGATATGATTCCCTGGAAAAAGAACCGATGCTCGATTACTCCGGCAAGATGAAATTGTTTAAAAAATGGCACGGAATTCCAGGTCTCATATTTTTGCTCCTGACTTTTTACCTTTGGTCTGAGATCAGGAAGTTTGCCCTGCCGTTTCTCTATTCTTTCTTTGCAGGCTCCCTCATTTTCCTGTTGTTCTGTTACCTGCAAATGATTTACTGGGAGCGGAAAAACCACAAAACGCTCTACTTCAAAAGTTGCGGGACCTGGAAAACCTTGTATCTGGTTAAGGAGAGAAAATAGATGCCTGCTAAAGCTGTTGTTTTTGACCAGATCAAAAAGCTGATGGGCTGGTGCCCGGCTTGCAAGAAAATGGCACAGCAAACAAAACAGCCCTTCGATTTTGCAAACGTGACCCCAATTTCCGGAAAAACAGGAAATTCACCGGAATTCAGAACTTCAAATGTAATTTTTCCTGCAAATTCAAATCTGGTTTTTGTACTTTTTTATATAGGCATCAGCCTGCTTCTGAGATATCCGGAGGACATTACACTTTTCCTGGCAGGTGTCTTCCTGCTTAACACCTGTTACTACGTTCTATTTCTCAAAACTTTCGAGGCAGCAGTTCTGGCAGACAGATTCGGGGTACACCTGCAGGTCTTCAGACTGAAGAATTTAGAAATTCCTTATGAAGAGATTGAAAGTGTGGCTTCATACAAGCATGAAAAACGTTCAAAGGAAATGTCCATACTTCTGGGAATTGGAGGAATTGCCATTTGTGGATTCGTGATCTACATGGTTGTAGTAGAAGGAGAATGGAAACCACTTCTGCTATTGATCTCCCTGTTTCCCTTCTTACTGCTTATGCAGAGGAAACAAAAAACCCGGTTATTGGACCTGAATACGCAGCTGTACATAAAAACCAGGCACAAAAAATGGTATGAATGGACTCCTTATTATTCCTTAGTCACAGATGAAGCCTCGGCTGCAGAGCTGAAATCATTTATTGAAAGGCATTTGTGAAGGCGTGTCAATGACTCGCCATTAAAATGGCAAGCATGTGAATAACGGTTAAACCGTTTCCACGTTTGGCTGATTGACATGCAGCCTACTCAGGCAAGATATACCCGCTTGAGCAATGTTACGAGAGGCATTAAGGTCACTATGCATATCAAAACCACAAGCTTTACAATGGTAGGAACTACCTTTCCTGTTACTCTTACGGATATCTCCACATTTGGAGCATTTCTGAGAAGAGTATCTGGGATCAATGTAGATAACAGCCTTACCAAGAGCTTCTGCTTTGTATTCCAAAAACTGAGCAAGCTGATAAAAACTCCAATTGTTGAGTTTTCGAGTAAACTCTTTTCCCTTTCTGGATTGGACTCTTATACTTGTCAGGTCTTCGAGTGCAAAGACGTCATGAGACATGTTAACTATGGTTTTCGAAATGCAGTGATTTACGTCAGTCACAAACCGTCTTTCTTTTCTGCTAATCTTCCTGAGAAGACGTTTAGCAGACTTAGTGCCTTTGGACTGCAATTTCTGTCTGAGAAAAGCATATTTAGCTCTGACATTTTTAATTTGTTTTCCGTTAAAAAAAAACATTGTTAGAGCAAACGGCAATGTTCACGATACCCCTATCAATTCCGAGAACTTTGTTTCCAGAACGTTCAGGAGATTCTTTTCTAAAAATAATATGCAAGAAAAAAGCATCTTTCCTGTTATCGTATTTCAAAGTAGAACTCCTAACTTCCCAATTAACATACTCTTGATAATATTTAGGGACATTGAAAGTTGCTTTGATTCTTCCATTTATAGTAGCAATGCTTACACTTCCATGTTTCAGATGGTAAGTAATTACTCTCTGATTATACCTGATAGCAGCAAAAGGCTTTGCAGTTGGAAGATTTTTAAGTTTGACTCCTTTAAGAGCTTCGCAAGCAACATCTCTAGCTCCCTGAACAAGAGAAGAAGGAAGTTCTGGATGCCTTTCTCGAATATCGTTATAGGTAGCGTGATGGATAGATACCTTACTATTGGTTTTATGTTCAAAACCATATTTAGCGACCTCGTTAAACACAGTGTTAAAAAGAATAATTGTTTTCTTGAGGATAGGTTTATCTTCCTCAGAAACACCGAGTTTAAGTTTAATCGTTCTATCCACATTCATATATTACACATGATACATTATATAGGTAACAGAGGTGTAAAAAGCAGGTATTGGGTGTTGACGCATTCCTCCCGCAGCTAAAGCAACGGGTATCCTGCTTATTTAGCATGAAAGTGCTCTCAAGTACTTTCATTATTTGTGCCTGCTATTCGAAGAGTTTCATGTGCGTTTTATCAGAAAACAAACTCATCATTTTAGACTTTTAATCAGCTCCTGAAAACGCTTTTCGTCCACAACCCTCTGGGTATTGAGCATTTTCTTAAATTCATCGACACTTTTTTCCCCGCCTTTCCCCTCAAGCTTATCTTTCAGCTCCATTGCCGCCCGCAAAAGCCCGACCGCTTCTTCATAAAGGGCTTCTGCCTCAACCCGTGTAAGTTCTTCGGTTTCGAGCAGTTCCTCATCTGCTTTTGCCCTTTCCTTCAGTTTAGGGATAAGAGCCCTGATTTTGGCAGCTTCGTCGGGATTGAGACGTTCTTTTTCCCCAAGATCCCTGACCATGTCCCGGAGCCTATACTCCTCACCCTCAATCTCCACACTTTCAGGGATTTTCTTCCCGGCCCAGGCAAAGTCGCTCCTGAGGCTCCAGAGAAGTCTGTTGCGTTCCTGAGAACCAAGAGATTCTGTTTCGGTTTTGTTTGTTTTTGTCTCATCTTTCAGCATAAATTAATTCCTCAAATCCAGATATACCTTTATGATTACTCCGCAGACCTCATATTCTTTTCCATTCCTGCCTGGAAAACAGTTTCGATCTACATTGAAAGTGACCAAAGAACAGGCAATAGCAATCATGCAGATACCTGTAAAAGGGAACAAGACTTACACGATGTTTGATACACTTGTTGCTGCTAAACTGAATGTAGCTGCTAAATGTCCTTCATGCCAGATAAAGAATACAATCACAGACGCAAACCAGTGGATGGGGGCGGTCCCGTACTTTGGTCCAGCGGGCAGTGGTGTAAAGGCAAGCAGCCCCATGTGGCAGGATCGGACGCAGGTAGGGAGGTGCCCAATTACATCCGGAGAATACCTGTATAAGAAGCTTGATGCCTACAACAATGGGCAGTTATAATAAAAAACAAATGAGCTTAATTAAAGAACAGCATCAACGGAACTAAAACCTCGTTCAATCTTATAATCTTTTACCCCACCGAAAAGCCGGTGGAGTTTTAGGATAAAAAACAGAACAAAAAATTATATTTTTAACCGGATTTAGATTCTCCCTCCGGTTACAGCAATTTATAATAATTTTCAAAAGCTGTACTTTTTTCACGAAAAAATCTAAGGTGAAGTTTTCATAAAAGTTTTTACAGCAAATTTTCCGCAATCTCTTCGGAAATCACGTGATCACAATACAGGCAGTGAAGGGAAACCCCTTCTTCTTCAGACTGCAGTACTGAAAATTTGGATTTAATGGGTTCGCTGCTGTTAGAGATGCAGTTTAGATTCGTACAGCGGACAACGCCTTCCACATAAGACGGAAGCACGACCTCATTTTTCTGAATCACTTTAAAGTCCCTGATGATATTGATTGTAGCTTTAGGAGAAATCAGGGCTATTCTGTTAAGTTCCTCAATACTGAGCTCCTTGCCCTCGATCTTAACAACATCTTTTTTGCCTCGCGCCCCGGGAGCGTTCATCACAAAACTGATAGTTTCCCGAAAAGCACTGGAAATTCCCAGGATGCGCAGAACATTTAGAGCCTGTCCAGCCTTTACGTGATCGATCACAGTCCCGTTTTCGATTGCCTGAACCTTCAGGTTCCTTTTTTCATTCACTCAATCACCCCCATTGCCAGAGCAAGCAATGCCATCCTGATAGGAACTCCATAGAAAGCCTGCTCGAAATAGCGTGCATGAGAGGTTTCATCCACCTCAGGAGAGATCTCATTGACCCTCGGAAGAGGATGAAGGATTTTAAGGTCAGGACCTGCGGCTTTTAAAAGGTCACCTGTGATCCTCAGACTGTTTTTAACCTTTTCATATTCATCAGGATCAGGAAAACGCTCCTGTTGAACTCTTGTCATATACAGGACTTCGACATCCCCTATTATTTCCTCAAGAGAATCGGTTTCCTTTACACAGATATTTTGCTTCCGAAGACCCCGGACAATTTCGGAGGGCATCCTGAGTTCCGGAGGTGAAACAAAGGTCATTTCTGCTCCATAAAGAGACAGGGCATGGCAGAGGGAATGGACGGTTCTCCCGTATTTAAGGTCTCCCGCCATGGCAATTTTCAGGCCTTCAAGATGGCTTTCCCTGCGGATTGTATAGAGGTCAAGAAAAGTCTGGGTAGGATGATGGACAGAGCCGTCTCCTCCGTTGATCACAGGGACACTCGCAACTTCCGTAGCCATTCGTGCCGACCCATCAAGAGGATGACGCAGCACGATAAGATCAGCATATTTACTGATTACGCGGATAGTATCGGCAAGGTTTTCCCCTTTCATGACAGAGCTTGCCTCGACTGAGCCCAGGTTCAGGACCTGACCTCCAAGCCTCCGCGCAGCAACCTCAAAAGACAGCCTTGTTCTTGTGCTTGGTTCAAAAAAAAGAAGCGAAATGATTTTACCATCCAGCAACCGGGACCTTTCCTCGCCCCTTGCCACAGGTTCAAGTTTTTCTGCGGTATCCAGAACATAGTCGATTTCCTCCCGCGAAAAATCTTTCATTGATATGACGTGTCGGTTCTTAAATGACATCCAGTTTTCATAAATGGTTCCCAGAGATATAACCTTTGCTCCGAAACTTTCCCAGGTTAGAGCTGCAACAATTAAGCATCATCTGGCACATCAGTTATGCCATTTCACTTTGATACGTTCTTTATGAATTCAAGCCAGAGCCTGGCATCCCTGACTCTCTGGTTGATAAATTGCTCCTGGAAGCGTTTTGAACTCTCTTTAAGTGCTCCACTCTCAATATCTCTAAGATCCGTTATCGCACGCAATAAGCCTGCAGTCTCGTGGTAGAGAGACTTTGCCTTTTCCTCTGTAAGAGGTGCCTCTTCAAGCTCTTTTTCGTCCTCTTTTTCTTTTTCCGAAATAATATCGATGCATTTATCTATCTGGGACTTTTCGCTTGCAGTAAGGTTTTCTTTCTGAATCAGTCCCCACACGTAGTTATGAAGCGGGTGTTTTTCTCCTTTAATTTCTACATAATCCGGAATACGTTGTCCGACCCAGAAGAGCCGGGAATGTAGAGCTGACAACAACTGCTTGCGTTCCGCATCTGTTATATACTTTTGAGAGGGGTCTTTGTTATCATCTGTTTTAAGGATCTTTTCCATAAACTATCCCCGAACTAGATTGTTCTCCCTTATAAAAAATTTTTTGTGACAACTATTTAGTGATGAGTTTTCAGCTACACGTGTGAAAACTGCAAAAACAAAAACATTCAAAGGAAAAGTAACCAGAATAAAAAGCAATATAGATAATGAAGAGCTCACATATTGAAAATGAGCAGTAAACTATGAACAGAGATAATAAGTAAATCAAAAAGGTAATAAAGGTCATAGTAAAAATTCAGAGCATATAATAAAAATTGAAAAAAATAAAAACAGAAAGGAAACCGATACAAAAACTCAATTTTTCACTTTATTCGGTTTCCCAATAGAGGTGATATTATCGTTCCCATAATTCAGGTTGCACTTGATCTTCTGGAACTTGACCGCTCAGTTGAGATTGCAAAGGAAGCAATCGCAGGAGGCGCTGACTGGATCGAGATAGGGACCCCCCTGATAAAAAGTGAAGGCATGAACGCAATTCGCACCATGAGAAAAGCTTTTTCGGACAGGACAATTCTTGCCGACATGAAAACCGTAGATACAGGAGCAATGGAAGTCGAGATGGCTGCAAAAGCCGGTGCGGATGTAGTAATCGTCCTCGGCAGTGCGGATGATTCTACAGTTCTTGATGCACTCCGTTCAGCCCACAAATATGGAGTAAGGCTGATGGCAGACCTGATATCGGCTCCGGATCCTGTAAAAAGGGCAGTAGAGCTCGAAGCTCTGGGTGTGGACTATGTGAATGTTCATGTAGGCATAGACCAGCAGATGATTGGAAAAGACCCGATATCCATATTAATGGAAATTTCAGAAAAGGTGAGTGTACAGCTTGCAGTAGCTGGAGGACTTGATGCCAAGAGTGCAGCTCAGGCGATCAGGGCAGGTGCCAGGATTGTGATAGTGGGAGGAAACATAACCCGCTCTGACAATGTGACCGAAGCTGCAAGAAAAATAAGACAGAGTGTGGACTCTCCTGGGTCTGTAGATATCCGGAACAGAGTAACCGTAGACCAGGAAATAAGAGAGATCTTTAAGGAAGTCTCAACCTCGAATATTTCGGATGCGATGCACGGAAAAGGGGCAATGAAAGGTATCCACCCTCTTGTAAGAGGGAAAATGATAGGAACTGCAATTACGGTGCAATCTTTTCCCGGAGACTGGGCAAAAACAGTCGAAGCCATTGATCTCGCAAAAGAAGGAAATGTAATAGTAATTTATAATGAAAGTAAGGACATTGCCTGCTGGGGAGGGCTTGCAACCCTGAGCAGTCTGAATAAGGGAATTGCAGGTGTGGTAATAGAAGGGGCTGTAAGAGACATTGACGAGGTGGAAACTCTCGGGCTCCCGATTTATACCAGCAATACAGTTCCCAATGCCGGGGACCCGAAAGGTTTTGGGGAAATCAATGCTGAAATCACCTGTGGAGGCCAGACAGTAAAACCCGGGGATTATATAATCGGCGATGAAAGCGGAGTTGTAGTTGTCCCGGGAGAACGTGCCTACGAACTTGCAAGAAGGGCAAAGGAAGTCAATAAAACCGAAAAGAGAATCTTTGATGAGATCCGGAGAGGTGGAACTCTCTCAGAAATCCTGAAACTCAAGAAATGGGAAAAACTTTGAAAAAAGCCATCCCTGAAAGCCCCTGAAACCCGGAAAAGCAAGAGTAAAAGCCAGGAGTAAAAATCAGGAGTAAAAGCCAGGAGTAAAAATCAGGAGTAAAAGCCAAGAATAAAAATCAGGAGTAAAAGACAGGAATAAAAATCAGGAGTAAAAGACAGGAATAAAAATCAGGAGTAAAAGACAGGAATAAAAACAAAACTAAACTAAGCAAAACTGAAAAAAATACAGAAAAGAATAAAAACCAGTACGAAAAAAGATTGTAACCGGAGAAACACACAAAACAAAAGAGTAGAAAAATATACATGATCGAAATTTTGAAATTGGCAGTCTGCCTGCCTTTTCTCTTTTATTCTTCCTACCTGGACCTGAAAACCCGCAGGGTTCCAAACCGTGTATGGAAGCTTATGCTTTTCTCCCTTTCAGGTTTCTTAATATATGAGATAGTGAATGGAGGAGTATCCTTTCTTCTCCAGTTAGTTTTTTCATTTTTTTCCAGTTTATTTCTGACTTATCTGCTTTTCAGAGTCAGGGTTTTCGGAGGCGCAGATGCAAAAGCCCTGATAGCAATCGGGATTCTGTGTCCGGTTTACCCTGTCCTGGAGTTTTACGGCTACACTTTTCCCCTGCTTGGATTTCCCCCTGCCGGACTCTTTGCACTTACTGTTCTTGAAAATTCCTTATTTCTTACCGCTGCTGTTCCTTTAGGACTTTTCTGTTACAACATCCTTCATTTTACTCCTGATATGCTCAAAAAACCATTTTATATGCTCTTTGCATACAGGATAAAAATTAAGGATCTGCGAAGGCTTCTGGATAAAAGCAGACATATCCGGCTAGCTGAACGTTTTGAACTGAATAACGGGAAGTTATATCCTTCTTTTGCAGGCAGAGGAATTAATGTAAACCATAATATGGTTTCCCGACTTGAATCACACGAGGAGCAGGGACTCCTTGGCAGCACTGTATGGGTAACTCCAGGACTTCCATTCATGCTTCCCATAACAGCGAGTTTTATTATGGCAATTATATTAGGAGATCTCATTTATTATTTCCTGAAGGAACTTTTTGCTTGCTTTTAGTTTCTAAGAGCTTGTCTTAAAATTAAATTTGATTCTACAATGGTGACAGTAATTACCATTTGAACTGAAAAACGATATCATTAAACTGTTAAATGTCTAAAGTGTAATTTTTAACCATGATGTCTAATGTATTTGCTTTCATACATCAAGCGAGTAAGCCTGATGTAATAGATTTACAGTCTGAATTTAAAGTCAGCAATGAACACTATCCAAAATGACCACTATCCAAAATGACCACTATCCAACTGTAGAAATAGTTTGAATTTTAAAACAGCCTCTTAGAGATCTCCTCTCCGAAATACTCGAGGAATGTCCGATGCCTGCACTTATTCTTCGCAGTAGGCTTCAATCTGCCTTAACTACACAATGATGTGCCTTCAGGCATAATAGAGTTAAATAGGAGGATTAGAAAAGTGGATACCCTCCATCACCCTCCTTTTACCCCATTCCCTCTTTTGTAAATTAACTCCAATTACAAGCCTGAGAAACCTATTATTTCCATTCCTTTCCCTATTTGTTTTTTCGTACTCTTTTGTGTTATCCAGTCATTCGCTTATCCCAAACCTTTTTTTCAGGTAATACCCTGAATAGACGGCTCCCACAGGGTTATGAGCGAGCACTCTGTCCTTGACCACCAGTGTCGTAACAGGGGCTTTGGAGTGCTGCGTGAAGAGGATATCGTGCCCGATGCAGAGCCCGACAATGATGTTCAGGTCGGTTTCACTTTCATTCAGGACTTTTGCCTGGCCTATGGGATTGCAGGTTGCTTCAAAGCCTTCCCCGTATAATTTATCGAGACCAAAATCTTCCTTATCAATCCCACAGACCTTGCAGCAGACCGAAAAGACCTCGAAATCCCTGGCAAGAATCCTGTGGATAGTTTTTGCTTCCCTTTGAAGTCCGATGCAGAAGGCAATCCCGAGTTTTTTGTAGCCCATCTTCTGCGCGTAAAGGATAAGTTCTTCAATCCGGGTCTTTTCCATGTAATAACGGGCTTCGATCTCAGCCGAGACCTGCATGGAATTCAGATCCCCACCTTCGTAGGAAATCTCGTCCTTAATGCTCGTGCAGTCCTTTCCTTTATAGCAGTTTTTTTCATCACAGAGTGCGCACTTCATATTTTTGCTCCTTTCTGGGTTACCAAAGTATAGATAACTGATAAAAGTAACTTTGAAGAATCCTGTCTTCTTACTTCATACTCTGAAATTTGGACTCGTCCGGAATTCCAGGTATCCCCTTATCTTACTTTGGATAGTAGTAATTTATAAAAGTAAAAATAAATTTTAAAAAAATGATTCATATTATGAAAAAATAAATTAAGTTGTGCCTTCAAACTGAGAAAGGTATTTTAGATAGAAGGAGCGCGCTTATAAGCTTCAGTTCCTCCTCCGGACAATTATCCCCCATCCGCGCCCTGAGCAGGGAGTCAAACTCAACCTCCAGTACTTCCAGTGCCGTTTTTATTTGCTGCTGCCTTTCAGGAGGCACAAGCCCGTCAATTTTCCTGATCTTTCCGGCAAGTATCAGCCTCTCAAACTGCCGGTACACATTTTTAACACTCAAACTTTCGATTTCTGCAATTTCACCAATATCGAGCCCCTGTAAATAGAGCGAATACGTCTTTTCAAGAGAATCCTTTTCAAAGAGATCAATTTCAGAGGGACCTATTTCAAGAGAGTCCGCCTCAAATGAGCCATTTTCAAAAAAATCGTCAGGACAATTCGTCTTGGGTACATCGGCAACAGCCTCAGGAGAATTTCCTTCAGGGATGATTTCATTAAGGCTGCCAGAAGAAGAATCTGCTTCTAACCAATCCTGGATACTCACATCCAGACACCTTGCTCTCTTTGTAGGCAACCTGTGGACTTCGGGAGGTGTTTTGGGAGGCACCTTGGAAGGTGATGTTTCTGGTACTTTGAGAGATGATATTTTCAAAGCTTTCTCTTTACCGGTTTCCGGAACAGGAGTTTCAATCCCGAGACCTTCGGTTTCAATTTCGAGTTCTGAAAATGTACTTTTGCGGATGGGACTCTTTGGAGCTTTCCTCTTTTTTTCCGGTTCAATCTCACGATCCCCGGAAACCTCAGCTTTCTCTGCAGAAATCAACCCATAGTCGTTACAGTAATCCCTTATCTCCTTAAGGAAATCGTCTCCGTATTTCCGGAGTTTATGGTCTCCTACCCCTGTGATAGAATGAAACTCTTCAGGGCTTTGCGGGAGCTTTGTAGACATCTCTTTCAGGCTGGTATCGGAAAAAATGATGTATGGAGGAAGATTTTTCTTTAAAGCAATCTTTTTTCTCAGGGCTTTTAGCCTCTCAAAAAGAATGGGATCATGCTCTGTTCCCGATTTTGAAAGTTTTCCGGAAGTTGCTTTTTTAAGGACCTCAGAAGCAGTTGAATATCTTTCGGCAGGAAGCTGTGTAGGAAATTGTATATCATCTTCGCCTTTTCCTGTGATTTTGCCTGCAGGTGCTGGCGAAATAGAACCCTCTGGAACAGAACTCCCTTTAACCCCGGCCATAAAACCCTCAGGACAGACAAGTTCAACGCTCTCCGATCCCTTCAAAATTTTCCTGCTCATAGAGTTCAGTTTCAGGACAGGATACTGCGTCCCGCTTACCTCAAAAAGCCCGGTGTTCAACATTTCGGAAGCAAGCGACCTCCACTGATCCTTTGTGAACTCCTTGCCGCTGCCATGAGCTTTCAGTTTATCATGCCGGTTTTGCTTGATCTTTTTATTCTTGGAACCTGTGAGCACATCAATAACGTAATTGGTACCGAAGCGCTGATTCAATTCCTGAATACAGGCAATCAGTTTTCTGGCAGCCTCGGTCCCGTCAAAAGTGTCTTTAGGCCTTAGGCAGGTATCACAGTTACCGCATGCCGCTGGAAACTCTTCCCCGAAATATTTCATGAGAGTCTGGCGCCTGCACTTATTTCCTTCGCAATAGGCTACCATCTGCCTTAACTGCACAAGGGAGACATCCTTTTCTTTCTCATTTGTTTTCTGTGCGATGAAGTACTCAATTTTAAAGCGGTCTCCCCTGCTAAAAAAAAGGATGCATTCACATGGACTGCCGTCCCTGCCTCCACGTCCGGTTTCCTGATAATAGCTCTCAAGGTTCCGGGGAAGGTCGTAGTGTATTACAAACCGGACATTTGACTTGTCAATCCCCATTCCGAAAGCGATTGTAGCCACTATTATGTCCACATGATCTTTTATGAACATCTCCTGGTTTCGAGCACGTTCGGAATCTGAAAGTCCGGCATGATAGGGAAGAGCCCTGAACCCGGCAAGGTTCAGCTTTTTTGTAAGGGTTTCCACGTTGTTCCGGCTCTGGCAGTAAATGATTCCGGCTTCACCCCTGTGCCTGAGCAGGTAATCGGTAATCTCGGAAAAAGTATCTTTCTTGGGCCTGACCTCGTAGTAAAGGTTACTCCGGTTAAAGCTGGCAACATAAGGACCTTTTTCCGGGTCAATAGCAAGTCCGAGCTGAGATATAATGTCTTTTCTGACCCTGTCGGTGGCTGTAGCCGTTAGTGCAATAACTGGCACATCAGGAAAGCCTGTCTTCGGGTCCCTCAGGAGTTTCATTTTCCGGTACTCAGGCCGGAAGTCATGGCCCCATTCCGAAATACAGTGCGCCTCATCGATTGCAAAAAGGCTAACCTTGCCCTTCTTCAGGAACGCAAAAGTCCCTGGCATCATAAGCCTCTCAGGTGCAATATAGAGTATCTTCAACCTGTTTTCAAGAAAAGCTGTTTTAACATCCCGGATTTCTCTGGCACCCTGGGTACTGTTCATGCATGCTGCAGCAATCCCATTTGCCTCAAGCCCGTCAACCTGATCTTTCATAAGGGAAATAAGGGGGGAGACCACGACAGTTACCCCGTCCAGGAGAAGGGAAGGCAGCTGGTAGCAAATAGACTTGCCGCCTCCTGTAGGCATAAGCACGAAGACGTCTTTTTGGTCCAGAACATCCCTGATAATGTCCTCCTGCAGGGGGCGAAAAGCAGTATATCCGAAGTACTGGCGGAGTACAGAGTGCATTCTGGCAGACATCAATACCCTGGACTCAAGTTCATTTTTACTATCTTTCAATACTCCATAATCAATGCCCATTATCTCATCCCTGAATTTGTAGAACTTATACCATGCCAGAATATAAAAATACCAGGAAGATATTTGGAAGTGCACAATAGCTACGCTTATTTGTGAATCCGCGACGCTGTGATGTTTCAGTTTCATCTTATTTAAGTTGCAGGTATGCAGGGTGAAAGTATTTACATTTAGATATCTAAAAAAGTGGTATTCTTTTGCTTTCAAAAAACGAAAGATAAATTTCTTTTTTAAAACCTGGAGAAATAAAAATCTGGAACTTATTTACCAAAGAATTAAGAGCAATACTTTAGAAAGAAATTTATGTGATGATGTCGTTTAACTTTATGGAGAAATCGCTTATGTTTGGAGGATGACCCATATTTGAAACTGGTGAACTTTGGAACTGCAGTCCGGAAGTCAACAAAGGGGACTTCAGGTAAGGCGACCCGTTCATTCCGAATGTTAACCAGAGTTATTCCTTGAACATGAAGAGTGCTCCTGCCCCTATTCCCATCCCCAGGTACCGTAACACTTAAAGTACCCTGACTAAGAGAAAAAAACTCACATGAACATAACGATGATGGTGCCTTTTCTTCATGAGATGATAGGACTTAAGAAGAAAAGGTGAGGCCGCTAAGGCGGAAAAGCAAATGTGGAAGTAAAGAACGGGGGGAATGAAACGGCTACCATACCTCAAAATCAGGCATCCTCAGCGCCTGGGAATCAACGCCTGATAAGAGGTAATAGAATGAGGGGGAAGAAATGTAGCCGCACATGTCAATCTTTACTTCCACCATTTGCAAAATATCTTATTTTAAATACTGGCTCATAATATTTGATTGTCATATAATATTCAGCCGATTTTATATCAGCCGACCTTAATTCTAAGTAAACCTCGCGCCCACCCGCCTCCAAGTGAACAATCATCGGAAACAAACTAAAATGAAATGTTCGAAGAATTAATCTATAAAACTTCACCTTAAAAATTCACGATTAGCCAGCAATAACCATAAGTAGAATAAACAATACTCCCAACATCAATATAAACATCAGAGACATCCATAACTTTAACGCCTTGTCTGTATTCAAAGTTCCAACCCCTCTGTTCTTAGTTTGAGATGTACTGATTTATAAATGCAAGAACAAATATTCAGAAACATGAGTATTTCGTATCAAGTTGAGAATTATAGTTCCAGTTTTGCTATTATTACCCCATGATTTATATATATTTCACTGAACACTCCTATCACCAATTCCCCATCTTTTCGTTATAAATGTTTTTGGAAAAGCTTCGTATATAATTGTTATTTTTTATATTTTGGAAAGGATTAGAAGGTCAGAAAGTGGGGAAAAAAATAGTTAAGAGGAACTTTGAACACAGGAATTATTAATTCCTGAATCATTTCAAAAAAACCTTTTCCAGATCTTCCAGATCAAAAGCTGGAAATTCCAGGTCCGTCTTACCTTCAATACTTTTCGCAACCAGACAGTAGTGCATTTTCCATTTGCCTTTCACCCTGACCGCCTTTTCTCTCAATTTATCCATGATCTGCTCGGCCTCCCACTGGCGAAGATCTTTCCACTTGACCTCGCAGAACAAAAGTGTTAGTTCAGAAAAGGACATTAAAATATAAATTCCTGATAAATATATCTTGATGTGAAACTTTCCTTGACTATACCTTTAAATATCAAAAACCCCATGCACAGACTCATATATCACAATAAAATAGAATCAAATCTTAATAATTTTCATACATTCACCAATCACCATCATTTCTTCAAAGGAATTAGTTTAGCATCATTAAAGGAGCATTTCAATGGTAAAACCCGATAAATTCATTCCAAAAGCAATTGAGAAAATCAGCCAGGAAATAAAAGACGGAAGAGCAATTATTGCGCTCTCGGGCGGCGTGGACAGTTCTGTTTGTGCGGAGCTGGCTTACAGGGCAATCGGAAACAGGCTGCAGCCTATCTATATCGACACCGGGCTCATGAGGAAAGGAGAAACCGAGAGGATAAAGCACATCTTCTCTCACATGAACCTGGACATCGTGTATGCAAAGGATAGGTTCCTTGCAGCCCTGAAGGATATTACTGACCCTGAAGAGAAACGGAAGGCCATAGGCGAGACTTTCATCCGGGTTTTTGAAGACGAGGCAAAGAATCTTGCAGCCGATTACCTGATCCAGGGCACGATCTATCCTGACCGGATCGAATCCGAAGGCGGGATCAAGTCTCACCACAATGTTGGAGGGCTGCCGAGCGTAATGGACTTCAAGAAAATTGTTGAACCTATCGAGGACCTTTACAAGGATGAGGTAAGGGAAGTCGCCTGGGCACTCCAGCTACCGGAAGAGATCTGCGAGAGGATGCCTTTCCCGGGTCCCGGGCTTGCTGTACGCATTCTCGGAGAGGTTACCGAGGAAAAGCTTGAAGTCGTGCGAGAAGCAAACTTCATAGTAGAAGAAGAACTTCTTGATAGGTTCTGCCCCTGGCAGACTTTTGCGGCTGTGCTCGGAAAAGGCACCGGAGTAAAAGGAGATGTCCGGGCTTATGGCTGGATCGTGGCTGTAAGGGCTGTAGGGTCAAGGGACGGAATGACTGCAGAAGCACTCGAACTCCCATGGGAGGTCCTCAAGACCCTCGAATCGAGGATCACTTCCGAAATTCCGAAGGTAGCCAGGGTAGTGTACGATATCACTCCAAAACCACCTGCAACTATCGAGTTTGAGTAAAACCGGAAAAATAAATATTAATCCATAATAGCGAGTTCTAAGCCCATGTCCCTTAATAAAGCAGTACTGGATATCCGGCAGCGGATAAAAATAAAGCCATCACCCACGAATGAACCTGCGGCAAGCTGGACCGGAGCAGACCTTGTAAACGGGGTTCAAACAAATGTCATCACTATAATCTTCAAAAGTGCAGGCTGCCGCTGGGGAAAAGCCGGCGGCTGTACAATGTGCGGCTACGTCTATGAATGTGCAAGTGAGCCCCCGTCTCTCGAAGACTATAGCGCCCAGCTTACAAAAGCAATGAGGAAAGCTGAAAAATTCCCTGAGTTCATGGTCAAGATCTTCACATCAGGCAGTTTCCTTGACGAACAGGAAGTCTTCCCTGAAGCTAGAGATGCGATCCTCAAGACCCTTGCAGATGACCCCAGGGTCGTCAAAGTGCTTGTTGAAACCCGCCCGAACTATGTAACCGAAGAGAATGTACAGGCCTGCCTCAACATCCTTAAAGACAAACCCTTCGAACTCGCATTCGGGCTGGAAACAAGTTCGGATAAGATCCGAAGAGATTCCATTAACAAGGGTTTTACATTCCAGGACTTTGTCCATGCAGCAGAAATTGCAAAAAAATACGGAGTAACCATAAAAACTTACCTTATGCTCAAACCTCTCTTCCTTTCCGAAAAGCAGGCGATGGAAGACATCATACGCTCCATAGATGATGCAGCTCCTTATTCTGACACCATATCCATCAACCTCTGCAACGTCCAGAAAGGCACCCTTGTCGAAGCTCTCTGGGAAAAAGGCCAGTATCGCCCGCCCTGGCTCTGGAGCATAGTAGAGGTCCTGAAAAAAGCAAAGACCGCCCATCCAGACCTCCCCCTCATGTCCGATCCCGTCGGCGCAGGCTCAAAACGCGGCCCCCACAACTGTAAAATATGCAGCCCGGAAGTTGCAGATTCTCTCAGGACTTTCTCACTCACCCAGAACCCTGCAGACCTCAGCACAACAGACTGCAAATGTAAAGAACTCTGGAAAAAAGTCCTGGAAATCGAAGACTTCACCTACGGAACTCCTATTTTAGATTAATGGGAGAAAAAAGGGAGAGGGAAAGATTCCTGAAGATGCAAAGGAAAATGCTTCCGGGGATAAACAGGAAAAAAATAAACCGGAAAATATAGGAACAGATAAGGAAAACAGGAGTCAGGAAAATATTCCTGACCCTCCGACAGGAGAGAGTGTTCACCTTCTTCCCCTCCTTACTGTAAACTTCATAGGGACTCTGGGTTTCAGCATTGTTCTCCCCTTCCTTGTATTTCTGGTAAACCGGCTTGGAGGCAATGCTTTCATTTACGGGCTTACAAGTTCCATGTATCCTGTTTTCCAGCTCATAGGCGCCCCTATTCTCGGCAGGTGGTCTGACATTTACGGGCGTAAAAAAATCCTTCTTTTAAGCCAGCTGGGAACCTTGCTTTCATGGATTATCTTTCTTGCAGCCCTCTTTCTCCCGGCTTCCATCCTTTTTAAAGTTGATTCTGAAGTCCTGGGAACTTTTGTCTTCACCCTGCCCCTTGCAGTACTCTTCTTTGCCCGGGCTCTTGACGGGCTGACCGGAGGAAACGTGTCCGTAGCCAATGCCTATCTGGCAGACATTACCGAAGAAAAAGACAGGAACCGGAATTTCGGAAAAATGTCGATTTCCTCAAACCTCGGGTTCATAGTGGGCCCTGCCCTTGCCGGGCTTTTGAGCGTAACAGCATACGGAGAAGCAGCTCCAGTCCTGGGCGCAGTGATAATTTCACTTATAGGGACAGCACTTATCATATTTTATATCCCTGAAAACAAAGAGTGTTCTCTTAAGGAACCTGCCGATTCTGAGGACATACGAAAAGTCTTTGGCTACGAAATAAAGGAGTGCAGGGCTGCGCGGGAAACCGGAAAGCCTTCCTTCAGAGAAGTTTTAAAGCTTCCGAATATCCCTTATATGTTCGGGCTTTACTTTCTCATATTTCTCAGCTTCAATATTTTCTACACCGCTTTTCCCTTACATGCAATCGCAGCCCTTGACTGGGGGATCGCAGAAATGGGAATATACTTTACTGTTCTGAGCGCCCTTCTGATAATTGTGCAGGGATCTATTCTCCCAGGACTTTCAAAAAGATATTCAGATGCCTCGCTTATAATAGTCGGAAGTCTGATGCTCGGCACGAACTTCCTGCTGCTTATCCCCGGAAACCTCTTTCTTACCTATCTTGCAACAGGGTTTTTCGCGCTTGGAGACGGGTTTATGTGGCCTTCTTTCCTCTCCCTTTTATCAAAAATTGCAGGAAGAAATTACCAGGGCACGGTACAGGGGTTTGCCAGCAGTTTTGGAGGGCTTGCAAGTATAACAGGGTTGATCCTCGGCGGGCTATTATATGAATTGTTTGCAGGAAGATCCTTTTTGCTTGCAGGTATGGTAATTTATATCGTATTTTTACTCACTTTCAGGCTCAGGCGATTTGAGAAAGAGCTAAAAACTGAACCTGACATTTTATCCTTCGGGCTCAGCTGATAAAAACCACTAAAATTCAGACACTCAGGTTCAAAAAAATTCGTGATTTATACAAACTAATTATGCCCGCAAAGCAAAGAGTTTGATACCAAAGAAAAACGGGTGGAAACTGGAAAGAACGACAGGTTCTCGATTATTTACATTCCGGTAGATCCGAATGCTGTAATCGATTTATGTGAACTATCATTTCCAGGAAAATGGAAGCACTCTGAGAAATGTTGACAGAAAATTATATGAAAATGTGTCATATAAAAACCCGATTTTGCTTGAGTTTCCAAAAAAAAAGAATCCGCATACAAACTTAACGTAATGATAGAAGATAAAAGATGGGCTGTGCTATACAAAAGCTGGATGGAGGTTCACGCCGGTTCAGAGGAGATGAAATGAGGAGAAAGCAGAAAAACCAAACTATAGAAGCAAGTAGAAAAACCAAACTGTTTAAGTAAATATGGCTATATATTGAAAATGGATTCGATTCAAGTAAAGAACTCCAGAATGCAGCCTCAGAGTAGAGAAAAATATCAAGGTAAAGAAAAGTAGGGCTGAAAAACCCAGACTAATAAAAAATCCAAAATAGGACACGGTAAAATGTTCGGCTATTCCCTTATTCTCATTATTTTCGGATTTGTTTTTCTTCTGTCTTTTATTCTCTGGGCCTGGACCCTTGTTGACTGCCTGCGAAAAGAAACGGATAAAGGGAATACACGCCTTATTTGGGTTATAGTTATTGTTTTTACGTATATTGTAGGAGCTTTTCTTTACTACCTTATCAGGCAACCCAAAAGAGTCAAAGAACTCGGCAGATAATTCAAGAAAGAATTAAGGTGATTCCTGAAAGAAGGTGATTCCTGAAAGGCTGTTTGAAAGTCTGAAAAGGCTGCATTTGAAGGATAGAATATCAAAAATATGGAAAACAAGGCTTTCATACCTGATATCCGGAGGAATCTCGGAACTCATCATTATCGGATAATCACCTCTACCATCAGTCCGATGGAATTCAACGCAGCTCCCTCCATAAGGATAGATATTCCTACAACTACCAGAACCAGCAGGATAATCAGGAATGTATTGCTTTTGCCTTCTCTGTCTGTGATACTTTAACCCCCTTTAAACCAAACCTGAATTTATCGGTTAAAATAATCAGCTAAAATAATCAGATAGAATAATCAGATAGAATAATCAGATAGAATAATCAGATAGAATAATCAGATAGAATAATCAGATAGAATAATCAAGCTTCATGTCCACTGCTTATTATTTTCTTCTTTTTCCCCGTACATGCTTTGAGATAAATTTGATTCCTGAAGAAACCAGTGCTGCCAGAGCCAGCATTTTCATCAAACCACGAATTATTCCGAACATAAAATCACTCCATCTTTAACGCTCTTGCATTTATAGCTACGATCACAGTACTCAAGCTCATGAGAACTGCCCCTACGGCAGGGTTCAGTAAGATGCCGTATCCGTAGAGTACACCTGCTGCAAGCGGAATTGCAAAAACATTATACCCGGTTGCCCAGAGCAGGTTCTGGTACATCTTAGAGTAAGTTTTTCTGGAAAGCTCAATAATGTACAGCACATCTCTGGGATCGTTTTTTACCAGCACGATATCGGCGGTTTCGATTGCAACATCCGTGCCTGCCCCGATAGCAATTCCCACATCAGCCTGGGAAAGGGCAGGGGCGTCATTGACCCCGTCTCCGACCATTCCGGTAACGTACTGCTTCTGAACTTCCATGACTTTTGCTGCCTTTTCGTGAGGAAGAACTTCTGCAAAATAGTCATCAAGCTCCAGTTCCCTGGATACCCAGGCAGCAACATAGCGGTTGTCCCCGGTAAGCATCAGGCATTTTATACCTGTTCCTTTGAGCTTTGAGATTGCTTCCCTTGACTCTTTCCGGATAATGTCGGCAAGGGCAAGGGCTCCAAGTACCTTATTTCCTTCAAGCAGAAATATAATGGTTTTTCCCTGCTCCTTAATTTCTTCAATTTTCTCGGACTCAATTTTCCCATCATTCAGGCTGATTCCTTTTTCTTCAAGGTATCCCGGGCTTACTACAAGGAATTTCTTGCCATCAATAATACCCTCGATTCCTTTTCCGGGAATAGAACTGAACTTTTCGACCTGAACAGGATCTATCCCATTTTCCCTGGCACTCTCAAGGATTCCCCTTGCAATCGGGTGTTCCGAACTTGCTTCAAGGGAAGCTGCGAGGCTGAGGATCCTTTTGTCGTTCATTTTGTCGCCCTCGCCTGAGAGAGAAAATACATCTGTTACTCCAAACCTTCCTTCGGTGAGAGTGCCTGTTTTATCAAAGATTACTGCTTCAAGGCCCCGGGCTTTTTCAAACGCCTGCCGGTCCCGGATAAGGAGTCCGGATTTTGCTGCCAGGGACGTTGAAACCGCAACCACAAGCGGGATTGCAAGCCCCAGGGCATGCGGGCAGGTGATAACCATTACCGTAACTGCCCTCTCCAGGGCAAAGACAAGTTCATGACCGGAGAAGATCCAGAGGACGAATGTAAGAGCTCCTGCACTCAGGGCTATGATCGTAAGGTACATCGCCGCCCTGTTTGCCAGGTCCTGAGTCTTTGATTTGCTTTCCTGGGCTGTTTTGACGAGTTCAACAACCTGGTTGAGGTAGGTGTCCTTTCCTGTTTTTTTGACCTCCACAACAAAAGCCGCCTCTCCGTTAATCGAACCGCCGATTACCTCATTCCCCGGGTTTTTCGTGACAGGCTTTGACTCCCCTGTTAGCATTGATTCGTTGACACTGCTTATCCCTTTTATAACAGTCCCGTCAACAGGAATCTTTTCCCCGGGCTTGACCAGAACCCTGTCCCCTATTTTTAATCGGTCAACCCCCACATCAACAGTTTCGCCATTTTTCTTCAGGTGAGCAACCGAGGGCATGATTTTTACAAGCTCTTCAAGGGCATTTGAAGCCCCCATTACCGAACGCATCTCAAGCCAGTGCCCGAAAAGCATTACATCGATAAGGGTCACAAGTTCCCAGAAAAAAACTCCTCCGGGAAGCCCTAAGACCACCGCAGAACTGTAAAAATAAGCCACACTGATAGCAACGGCTATAAGGGTCATCATTCCCGGAGATTTCTCTGCAAGCTCGTCTTTCAGCCCTTTGAGAAACGGGTAGCCACCATAAAAATAAACGACAGAAGACAACAAAAAAATAAGAATATCCGCACCTGGAAAGCGAAACTCAAAGCCAAAAAAACCCTGAATCATGGGGGAAAGCAGCAAAACCGGGAAGGTCAATATGAAAGAAACTATGAATCTTTTTCTGAAATCCGCAAGCATATGAGCATGATGATTGCCGTGTCCCTTTCCCCCAGACATTTCATGCCCCTGATGCTGCATTCTTTCATGCTGGTTATGGTTCTCATGTTTCATGAAAATTTCCTGACATTTCCCCAGAATTGTGTTCTTTGTTGGATAGGGAGAGCTCATTTGTTTGAACGTTAGAACTATCAGTGTCCGTTCTCTTCTCCTCAGCCTGCATAAGCCCTCATACCCCTGATTATAATATTATTTACCCTTACTTATAATAGTATTTACCCTGATTTTAATTTTATTTAAGATATTATAATCCCTTAATATATTTTAAAATAAGGGAATCAAAAATCCTGCATCGAAAAATAATAGAATTGATTTAAAAAAGTTAGATGGAAAAAAGAAAACATAAAAATAAAGTAACTATTCAGCCATACCTTTAGTAAAAGCAATTTTTCCTCTTTCCGAGGAAAAATTGCATATAAAATAACTCTCTTTTTCAACATCATGCTTACACGTGAAGAAATCCTTGTAACCTATGAAGCTGGTCCTGAAGCAGTTATTGTTGAAATCCAAGGATATGAAGCTATCATGGAGAAACAAGCTTCTCATATTTCTGAACTTGAAGAACGTGTAAGAGTTTTAGAGGCTCGTTTGAATCAAAACAGCCAAAATAGCAGTAAACCTCCTTCTACTGATGTTTTTTGTAATGAGAAACCTAAACCTAAGGGTCGCCACACAAGTAGTGGCAAAAAAGCTGGTGGCCAAAAAGGTCATCCTGGAAAGACTTTTGAAATGGTTGAAAACCCTGATTAGGTCATAGTCCATTCACCGGACTGCTGCGAAAATTGTGGTCATCATCTTGAAGATACTGAAGTTGATGACTATGAACGCAGACAAGAAGCTGAAATTCCTCCTGCAAAAATCATATTTACTGAACATCGTTGTGAAATCAAGAAGTGTCCTCACTGTGGGAAAGTTAACAAAGGCTCTTTTCCAGAGTCTATAAAATTCCCAATTCAATATGGTCCTCGTCTTTTAGCCTCAATTCTGTATTTTAGGAACTATCAATTGATTCCTTATGAAAGGACTTGTGATTTAGTAGAGGATGTATACGGTATACGTATCAGCCCAGCTACCATAAAAAGAGCAGAAAAGAAATGTTTCCAGAACCTGAAACCTTTTGAAAAAGCTGTTATGGAACATCTATTAGCTTCCTATTCTGCACATTGTGATGAGACAGGAATGAGAATTTTAGGGACAAAATGGTGGCTTCATGTAGTATCAAATAGTCTATGGACCTACTATTTCGCACACCCAAAAAGAGGGACAGAAGCAATGGATGCTCTGGGATTTCTTCCGCAATACAAGGGAGTAGCAGTTCATGATGGGCTTGCTTCATACAACAAGTATGGATGTGAACATGCTCTGTGCAACGCTCATCTTAAAAGGGAACTTACTGGGATTGAAGAGAATTTTAAACAGCAATGGGCTAAAGAGATTAATGAACTCCTCAGTGAGATGAAAAAGTATACTGATGAATGCAGAGAGATGGAAATTCCAATAGATCCAGAAAAAGTTCGGGAATTCGAGGAAGTATACGATGCAATAATTCAAGACGGAATCGAGGAAAATCCACCACCTGAGCCCTCAAAAGATCAGGTGAAAAAGAGAGGAAGACCAGCACAAACAAAAGCAAAGAATCTCCTTGATAGGTTCATAATACACAAAGAACCGATTCTGAGATTCCTCAATAACCTGAGAGTTTCGTTTGATAACAATCAAGCAGAGCGAGACATCAGAATGATGAAGCTACAACAGAAAATTTCGGGAACTTTCCGAAGCATAGAAGGAGCGGTAGCTTTCTGCAGAATTAGGGCATACATATCCTCAATTAAAAAGAATGGCATGAATGTAATGGATGCTATTCTAGCGGCGCTCAATGGAGCGCCGCTATTATCCTGATAATTGCAGCACTTTGCTGAAAAAACGTCTTTTTATCAGTGGCTGAATAGTTACGAAAAATTAATGAATTTGCTTACATCTACGGCTCAGGTGGCTTCTATGAACCTGAAGACCCCGATGAAGCTGATTTCTCTGATTCAGAGAGGGATTACGGACCTGAAATTAAATCTGAAACCGTTTCCGTTGTCAACTCCGAAGAAAAAGTCGAATCTTATCACAGTTCAGGGCTTGAGAATGAAGATTTCAAAAATATCGAAATTTCTGCTCCCAAGACTCTGAAAGCCGAGACTGAAAAACTGTCTGAGAAAGGGGATTCCCTTGAGGCTCTTGTGCCCTCCTACCAAATTTGTACCTCCTCAGGCCTCCCGAAGTCAGCAGACCTTTCTGAAATTTCTGATGAGCAGCTCGAAGAAGCCATTATAAGAATCGTGGAATTCGAAGGGCCTGTTCACGCAGAGGAAATAATCCAGAGGGTAAAGGCCCATACGGGAATCCCCCGCATGTTCAGCAAAATCAAGCATAGAATCCTGGACTCCCTGGAAGAGGCTGATAGCTCGGGAAAAATCCTGGCAAGAGGCGAATTCTACTGGCCGCTTTTGGGACCTGCAGAACTCCTGCGCAAGCGGGATACTGAATCATATGCAAAGATCGAATGGATCTGCGATGAGGAGATAAAAGAGGCTGTCCGTTTTGTCCTTAACAACCAGTATTCGACCCCCCTGGAAGACCTTATCATCCAGGCTTCGAGGGTTCTGGGCATAAAAACTACCCGCAAAAATACCTGGGACAGGATAGAGAAACTTATTCTATCGGAGATAGAAAGTAACGAACTTACACGCACTCCCAATGAAATGATTTATTTTGTGGAGTAAACGAAGACACGGGTTAATTTATTCAATCTGTTAAAAATATTTTTAATTTTTTAATATTCTTTTCTTTCTTCTTTGTTCTACTTTTTAATTTATCCATTGATTTGCTTGCTGTAATCCTCTTTTAACTGTTATATTTTTAATGATCTGTAATTATTAATAATATTCAAATAGTTTTATATCCTGGATCTGTTATCTCTCCTGCAATCATGCCCTTAACAATTAAAGAAAATAACAAACCATTTACATCAGTTATCACGTCCTGTATCCTGTTTGGGATGGTAGGTATACTTGTAAAAGGAATAAAAGACATGGATGCAGGTTCTATCCTGTTTTACCGGCTATTTTTCGGATTTGCAGTTATTTTAGGGTATCTTGTGGTATCTGGAGAGATAAAAAAAGTTAAAATAAAAAAGAAAAAATTCTATATGTTTTTCCTTGGAATTCTTAACACAGTAACGATGTTTACGTACTTTTCCTCAATCAAATATACTGGCATTCCTGTAGCTGTGCTTCTCCTGTACACAGCACCAATATATGTTACCCTGCTTTCTCCTTTACTCCTTAAAGAGCAAGTAACTTTTAGGGATATGCTTGCACTTATCCTGTCTATCTCAGGTATACTGCTTGCTGTCAATCCTTCAACTCTTTACGGGAGCACAGGTTCCGAAAATGGAAACTACATCATAGGAATCCTTTTTGGGCTTCTTTCCGGGCTTTCTTACGGCTGTTCGATCATGACCATTAACTACCTGAAGGAACCCTATTCGGCTGTCGAGCAGCTGTTCTGGTCAACAGCAATCAGCCTCGTACTGCTCCTGCCTTTCGGGGCCTCCGTATCGGTACCGATCTTGCTCGAAAACTTGAACCTGCTAATACCTTTAGGTGTTATAACTACGGCTCTTGCCTCCCTTCTATATCTGAGAGGTGTGGTACATGTAAAAGCACAGACTGCAGCCGTACTCTCCCTGCTTGAGCCGGTGAGCAGCATCTGTTTCTGCTGCCTGCTCTTTGGAGAGCCTGTGCAGCCAAACACAATTGGAAGTTGTCTCTTCATTCTCGCAGGTGCCGCACTTATTGGTTACAATGCCCCGATCCGGCCAGGAGCTTCAGAAAAATATTTTCGGAATGTGTGGGCAAGGTTTTTCCAGCCTTACATGCCTCTGAGACCGGGGAAGCTTTGATTATCTTCCCCTTTCCTTTTTAAAATCAGCTTATGTGAGCACATCAGAAGCTCTTTAATCAAAAAAGATAATGTTTCTAAAGTGATTGTATCTCCTTGGTTTATTATTCCAATTTAAAGGTGAATTACTGATGGAACAGCGATACTTGAGGTATTCTGACGGTCGATATGAAGCAGACATTGATATCACTGTGGAAGAATGGAAATCAATGCTTCAAAATGAGAAAATTTTTTATAAAGAAGCTTTAGATATGGTTTTGAAATGGTATAATGAAGTCGACCATCAAGCAACATCAAAAGCAATAATGGTTAAGTATTCTCCTGAGTTGAAAGGCACTCCGTATAATGGAATTGTTGTTGGTTTAACTAACCGAATTTTAAAATATCTAAATCGGTTTGAAGTAATAGGTACTGAAGGCAATAAATCAAGATTCATCGTGCCGTTTGAAGGATGGCATGAAGACTACAATTCGTCTAAACATTTTGTTTGGAAATTGAGAGATGAATTAGTCCAAGCCTTAGAAGAGCTCGGTAAGGTAGATTATCAAACTTTTCCATCTGAAAAGGATGAGCTTACAAGTTCCATTGTAGAAAGTACGCCTGAAGGTAAAAAGATACTATGTTATACTACTCGATATGAACGAAATGCACAAAATAGACGTAATGCTATTGCAATACATGGTACTGTATGCCAGGGATGCGGTTTTGATTTTGAAAAGACATATGGTGAAATCGGAAGAGATTATATTGAAGTTCATCATGTAAAACCTCTCTGTGAAGAAGAAGGTTCTGTTCCAATAAATGCGGAAACAGATTTAATATGTGTTTGTGCTAATTGTCATCGTATGATTCACAGAAGAAAAGATTCAGTCCTTTCTCTAAAAGAATTGCAAGAATTACTGCTAGCAAACAAAAGTTGAATATTTTTTCATCCTTTCAGGCCGAATCTGTCTCGTTTGTAACGCAAAAAGAACAGAAGAACTCATATCTTGACCTGGGGGACCTTATTAAAATTCACAGATAAGTATAAGCGCCTCCACCAGCCTGTCTGGCGGTCCTTCACAAAAAGCAGAAAAAGAAGCAGAAAAAGAAGCAGAAAAAGAAGCAGAAATTAAAGAGAAATAAGACCAAAATTTATGCCTTTTGACCTACTGTTCTCTTTTTCACACACAAACGTCTCAGAAGCTTTTAATTGCTGGCATGTTGTTTTTATTCTTATTTACGTGCTCTTTTTCTTTGTTTTGTCTTTTGCGATTACATCACAATTCCCAGAAAATCTCCGATTTCCTGCGATCTCGAGGCGCAATTCGGGTGGGACAACTTTTTTGAAACTCTTTCCCTGAATTCGAATTATATAATAAAATATTTATCATCTGAAAACAGTGGTTAAATAAGGAGAAAGCTAAAGCTTTTTCTCAGGGAATTATTTTTGAGGGAATTGATTTTTATGGACATGGACATGATCGATAAACTTGTTTTTGGTGTTGTGGAATCGGTCAGGAAAAATGAGGACGAAACCGGTGCAGGGGTTGAGTTTGCAATCCAGTTTTCAAGGAAAAATGGGATTTCTCCGGATTTTCTCCTGAACATCGCAAAGATATGCGACTCAAAGGGGATGTTCAGGGAAGAATATGTGTTCATGAAAGCCTGCGCCCTCCTGGGAGAAGGGGAACAGCAGGTTGAGGCTTATTTCCTTTCGGGAGTTCTTGCTTATTTCATAGGGAGGAAAGAAACCGCTCTTCAGGAATTCGATGAAGCCCTGAAGCTTGATCCAGGACACGTAAATTCCCTCTGCAACCAGGGAATTGTCCTTGCCGAGCTTGGGAGGAAACTTGAAGCCGAGAGCCGGTACAGACAGGCTCTTGAACTTAAGCCAGGACATGTCAGCACCCACTGCAACTACGGAAACCTCTTTTTTGAGCTTGGTAAACTGCAGGAAGCGGAACACGAGTTCAGGACAGTGCTTGAACTGGACCCTGGAAATGCAAACACCCGCTGCAACTATGCCAGCCTACTTGCCGAGCTGGGGCGGAAAGAGGAAGCTGAAGAACAGTTCGTACAGGTGCTTGAACAGGTGCCGGAGCATGTATCAGCCAACTATAACTATGCCAATTTCCTTAAGGAAGAAGGAAAGTTTGAGGAAGCTGAAGTTCATTATAAAGAGGTTTTGAAGGTAAGCCCTGGTCACATAAGTGCTCTTTGCAATTATGGCAACTTGCTCTCGGAATCCGGCCGGACCGAGGAGGCGGCAGTGCAATACAAGTTCATCCTGAGGCTGAAACCCGGGGATGCGGATACCAGAGCTAATTACGGACAGCTCCTTTTTGAGCTTGGGCGGTATCATGAAGCTGAAATCCAGTACAAAAAGATCCTTGAAATAGACCCATGCCACGTTCCTACGCTCTGCAAATATGGCAATCTGTTGAAACGGCTAGGAATGTTCCGGCGGGCTGAAGCCATGTACCGGGAAGCCCTGGAACTGGACCCCAAAGACACTAACACCCGCTACAGTTACAGCCTATTTCTCTTCAAGCTTGAGCGCTTTGATGAAGCAAAGAAACAATATATTAAAGCTGTGTCCTCGGATTCTTCACCGATTCTCTTTTAATCCGGGGACTTCCGTGAACTTTCTTTTTTTAATTCTTTTTTAACCCTTTTTTAACCCTTTTTTAATTCTTTTTTAACTCTTTTTTAACCCTTTTTTAACCCTTTTTTAATTCTTTTTTAACTCTTTTTTAACCCTTTTTTAACCCTTTTTTAATTCTTTTTTAACTCTTTTGTATCTTACTAACCAGTATTCAGTCAGTATCCGGGCAACAGAGTGCCAGAAAATCCCTGAGTATTTGGCTCAGGATTAGTTGACTCAATAGTAGATTACACTATTTATGGGGTGTAAAAATATTAGAAAATGAAAAACCGCTGTTGAAAAGCAAGAGTAAAAGGATAAGGGGATTAGCCCCTCAACATTTACTCGTAACAAAGACCATGGCAGCAACTACCGTAGTCCACTTTCCGTTCTTGTCGCCTGCTGCAGTCTGGCAGATATGGAATGTGTCAAAAATATGTCCACTTGCCTTATACACCTGTTCGCGCTCATGCCAGGCCATTTCCGCATTAAACTCAATTCCGAGAGTTGTTGCGAGCATCGTTGCGGCCAGGTCTTCAGCATATTCTCCGGCAATTGCTTCTTCTTCTCCGAAAGAATGGTGTTCTGAAATGTAGCCGTAATTATCCTCATTTACAGGTACAGCAGTCCCTATGGCTGCTGCCATCAGGCGGTGCGGCTCATTAGTATCGTTTCTCGCAAGAACACAATGGACAATGGCACCTGGCTTCAATTCTGAGAGACCTTCTTCTCTAGGTACGAGTTTGCAGTTGGGAGGCAGAATACTTGATACGCTCACAAGGTTGTATTTCTCTATTTTTGCATCTCTAAGTGCGAGTTCAAAGGATGCCAATCTGTCCTTATGGACCCCGGAACCTTTTGTCAAAAATGCTTTTCTAGGGATCATGTTAACTCCTTTAATTGTTTTTCTACAGTATAAGGCAAATTATCAGGCGTGTAACCAATATTTCATACTCCAAATGCACAGGAGAGTTATGAATTTTACCCTTTTTCACTCCCAATTTTCAGCTATGGAAGTCTCTTCTGCAGATTTACAGTCCCGGGATAGTGTCTGTCCCTCAAGTACATCAAAACTTTTAGAAGATTCTTTATGCTCTGATACTGCTTTCTCGTAAACATCTGAATTTGAGCTCCCTTCGAAGATGAATCTGGTCTCAAGGGGAATATCGCCTGTATGAACCTTTATGTCCTTCTTTTCTACATTGATAGTAACCTGGTCAGGAGAAAGCCCAGATTCGGCCATGTAATTAAGGATGAGTTCTCTTCCGAATTCTTCAGCGAACTCGAGAGCTTCATCTCTTACTACAAAGTGCCGCCTCCCGACAGGAGTGTAGACAAAAATCCCTTTTGTCTTCAGGTCATACTTTGACTCGCTGTAAGTTGTACGGACTGTTATTTCAACGCGTTTTGTCCCTTTTCCCACAAGGGCTCCCACGGCATTTCCTACATTGGAGTATTCCGGGACAATTATTTCGGCATCCACCAGGTTTTTCAGGGAATCCACATACGCTCTGACCGGCCCTCCCAGAAGTACTACAGGAATATCTACCTTAAAGCGGGAGAAAAATTTGCCTTCGAGCATTTTCTCAATCTCATTCCTATCAACTCCTTCCATAAGGAATGCAAGAAGGTCTCTTGCCATGTTCTTTGCAAAAAGCCGCTTTACGTTTATACAGAATTCCCGTTTGCCGGTTCCTATGAAGTTTGCAAGCAGTGTAGCCCCTATCTCCGAGGCTTCGGAATTCCATTCAGCATATTCCCCCAGGACATGCAGGGCATCAGTTGGGGTAAAGCCAATAGCCTGAACAAGCCGCTTCTGGATCAGGGAATCCATTACTTTTTTAGAAGGAAGGATATTTTTGTCCCAGTAGACGTCTTTAAGGGAGAGCGGTTCATTTCCTATAAGGGCAAGGAGCTTCTCTTCTTCCTGGCTCAGGTCAACAGCTATCTGTTTTGTCCTTACAAAGAATTTTGTTGCCTGGATATGTTCGTTCATTTTCAGCCTGTCAGGGATCCAGCGCTTTTTCAGGGTATTCATGAACGAGGGGTAGAGGACAGCAGCCCTGCAGAGCGGAATAACCCTTCGGGGTCCAATGTTTGTCCTGCTGCCCTGGACCCAGATATGGCTGTCCCCTCCCATTGCCGATGTCTCCATCCTGAGTGCCCTTACTTTTGTCTGCCAGCCTCCTACAACAGCTCCGGTTTCACTGAGATAAGGAAGTCCTTTATGGATAAGGGAGACATCCGTGCTTGTCCCTCCAACATCGATAACAGCACAGGTGTCATTCCCTGATAGGTAGGAAGCCCCAAGAAGGCTTGCAGCAGGCCCGGAAAAGACTGATTCTATGGGCTTTTTCATGGCTTCGTGCATGCTTACGACAGACCCATCGCAACGGAGCATTGCAATTCTGGATTCAAGTCCTCTCCTTTCGATCTCGCCTACGACGGTCTTCAGGAAACCCTCTGCTACTGGCAGGAGCTGAGCATTCAGGTAAGCTGTAACCCCTCTCTCATAGGCTCCCAGGGACTGGGCAAGTTCATGCCCACACACAACAGGAAGCCCTGTCAACTCCTGGATAAGGGCTTTTACACGAAGTTCATGTTCAGGGTTGCGGACACTGAAATATGAAGAGACTGCAAAAGCCGAGATCCTGTCCTTTAACCTCATTACAAAGTTTTCAACTGTGGAAATATCGAGGTCTGCAACCTCATCTCCATAGCTATTGTGTCCTCCCTGCACCATTATGCAGTTTTCAATCTCAGAATCCGCAGGGATTTCATAATCTCCTACAAGAACCAGCCCTACGGGATATCCCGTTTTTTCCAGGATGGTATTGGTTGCAAGGGTTGTGGAAACCGAAACCATGGTTACAAGCTTTAGCTTTTCCTGGTCAAGCCCATCAATAGAATTCGTTATTCCTTCAAGAAGGTCGGGATATGTTGTGAGTGCCTTGTTTGAACCAACAACCATTCCATCCGAGTTCCTGAGTAATATGGAATCGGTATATGTTCCACCGGCATCGATGCCCAGACTGTATGCCATTTTTTAACTCCCTATTTATATTTTTTAATATTTACGGATCATTTATAAGTTGCCATTTTATGATCACGTTTACGATTCAATCTCTAAATTAATTCATAAGGCATTTTTTTCCATTCGGACTTCTTTTTCTGTTCCATTCCATAGCTTCCTGCTCAAATCAAGGAAAATACCTTAAATCCAGTTAGATTCCTCCTGAAATCTATCTATTACTCAGAAACAGGAATCTGGAAACAAACGGATGGCTAGAGAATAAATTTCGAGCTCAAGAGCAGATCTCGAGATTAAAAACAAATCTCAAACTCAGAATTTCAATCTCAAACTCAGAATTTCAATCTCAAAGTCAGAATTTCAATCTTAAATTCAGATTTTCCTATTTGTTTTTACTTTAGAATCATTGTAGTCCGAAATTTAATATCTGCATTATTGCGGGAAAATATAAATGTTCCGGAGGTTCTCCGGAACTCAGACTTTAGGCATCCCAACTCCGACAAAAACAAGTTTTGATTCTATGGGTGTTGAGCCTGCCTCACTCAGGGAAATATCTTTTCTACTCATCTCGATCTGGATCTGACCTTTGTTAAGCCCAGCTTCGGTCATGTATTCCATTACAAGTTTTCTTCCGAGGGATTCTGCATGTTCCAGGGCTTCCGGATAGCTGCCGAAGGTTTCCCTGCCCTGAGGGGAAAAGAGAAGGACAAGCCTTTTCCGATCTTTTGAATAGGTGCTCTGGATCAGGATTTCAATCCTTTTTATGCCCTTTCCGACAACAGCACCGACGGCGTTTCCTACTTCCGAGTACTGAGGAACTATAATGTCAGCATCAAGAATCTGTTTTAGTTCCTCTGTATAGGCGACTACGGGCCCTCCTATGAGTACGACAGGTATCTTCATTCTGAACTGTGCAAACCTATCGGACAGAATAATTCTTTCAATTTCCTGGGAGGAGACTTCTTTTAAGACAAAAGACATCAGGTTTACTGCCATATTTTTTGCAACATCCCTTTTTATACGCTTGCAGAGTTCAATATAGTCTATCTGCATGTAGCGCTCGAGAAGTTTTGCCCCAGCAATTGAGGCTTCTACATTCCAGCCCCGATACTCTCCGAGCACATGCAGGGCATCAGTTGGGGTAAAGCCAATTGCCTGGATAAGGCGCTTTCTTATAAGGGAATCAAGCAGGCCAGGGGACAGAGTTTTTTTTGTTTCCCAGAAGATGTCATTAAGGGAAGTTGGGGTATCTACTATCCTGTCAAGTAATTCCTGCTCGTAACTTCCAAGATTTGAAGCCTCCACCCCTGTCCTTATGAAAAACTTTGTGGGCTGCACATTCTCTTCAAGGCGCATGGTTCCGGGAATTCTTCCTTTTTTCAGGATTTCAAGAAAACCAGGGTATTTGACGGCCGCAACGCAGAGTGGAATTACTCTCCTTGGGCCGATGTTGATTTTCATACTCTTTACCCAGACATGGCTGTCCCCTCCCATTGCCGAGGTCTCCATACGAATAGCCTTGACCTTGGTCTGCCAGCCTCCAACCACAGCCCCTTCTGAGCAGAGTTCGGGAAGCCCATTTTCAAGCATGGAAACATCCGTACTCGTCCCACCCACATCTATTACTGCACAGGTCCCGAGCCCTGACAGGTGAGATGCTCCTACAAGGCTTGCAGCAGGGCCTGAAAAGATCGATTCTATGGGCTTTTCAAGGGCTTCGTTGATGCCCACTACAGAACCGTCGCATTTGAGCATGAGCAGCCTGGAGTTCATTCCCCTGCGTTTGATCTCTTCCCTGATCGAAAGGATAAACTGGCTTGCAATAGGGATCAGTTGAGCGTTTAAGTAGGCTGTAACTCCTCTTTCGTATGCCCCGAGATCAAGGGAAAGCTCGTGCCCGCACACAACAGGAAATCCCGTAAGTTCCTTAATGCGGGTTTTAATTGCCAGCTCATGCACAGGGTTCCGGATACTAAAGTAAGAAGAAATTGCAAAAGCCGAGACACGGTCTTTTACCTTTCCAACAAAAGCCTCAACTGCTTCCATATCAAGAGGAACTAGTTCAGCTCCGTGGTGGTCGTGCCCTCCTTTTACCACGGTATAAAATTCAACATCCATATTCTCCGGGATCTGGTAATCCCCTACAAGGATTAAACCTACTGGGTAGCCATTTTTTTCAAGAATTGTGTTTGTAGCAAGAGTTGTTGAGACGGACACCATTTTCACGTCTTGTAAATATTTTTTATCCAGTCCATCAATGGAATTTTTAATTCCTGACAGAAGGTCTGGATAGGTCGTAAGCGCTTTGTTCGAGTCCATCACCTTGCCATCGGAATCCCGGATGATGATCGAATCAGTATACGTCCCTCCTGCGTCAATGCCCATGCTGTACTGCATTCGAATGTCTCCTGTTGATTTTTTTCGTGAATGGAGTTCATGAAATCGTTCATGAGATTAAATTTGCCAGATATTAATAATATTCAAAAATATATAGTAGTTGGTTATAAAATAAAGGCATTACCTGTTTTGAAAAAAAAGATTCAGGAACTTTGTCATAAGCAGTCCTCAAACTTAAGTTTCAGTTCGGATTTCCTTATTTAAAGCCTAACATTTATATAATTGCTCATATTAAACCTCTCCTTTAATTACCTATTTAATAACCTATTTAATAACCTGTTCAGAAACACCTGTTTAGAAACACCTGTTCAGAAACACCTTAAAAAATAGCATTTAGCCTTAAATAAGCCCTTTAGAATCCCATATTTAGAATCCCATATTTAGAATCCCATATAAACTGATTGAGATGGTAGGTATGTCATTTTCAGATATTTTCAACCAGTTAAAAGAACTTGAAAAAAGATTCAATGAGATAAGATATCCGCCTGAAGCTACTTTTCAACCTTCTTTTTCCTTTAAAGTCCGAAAAGCGGAACAGGACTCTTTACAGAACCATTTGCCTGATTTTGAGATCGATGAATTTTTTAATAGAGTAGAACAGTGACAAGGTAGAACAATGACATATAGAGTGGCAGTTCACCCTTCCGTCCACAAAAACCTGACAAAACTGTACCGGCTCGATAGGTCGGCATATGATCATGTAAACAAGCGCCTCCGTCTCCTGGCTTACAGGCCTGAAATGGGGAATCCCCTTGAGGCTGAGTTCGAGGGGAAATGGAGGATTCATATAGGAGTCTTTGTGCTGATTTACACATTTGATAAGACCAGCAATACCCTTACTCTCCTGACTTTTGAGCATTATACACGGGCTTATGACACGGATATTGCTTATTCTTGAAGACACTAATACTATGCGTCTAAGATGATTCATCTTTTAGTATCAGTACCGTGTTTTGTAGTGTTTTTCGTTGAGCGTGACAGAAAAGACACGATGTAGCTAATTACGGTTGTACAGGTCAGAACGATCTAATTTCCAGAACGATCTCATTTCGTCCTCTTAAGTGCAGCGAACAGGACCTCGTGCTGTTGCGCTTGCAGTGCAACTCCCAGAAAATCTCCTATTTTCTGTGATCCCGAAGCGAAACTCGGATGTGACAAAAACGACATGATAAGGCTAATAAGGTTGTATGGATCAAATAAGTCTATAATTTAGTCCTTCTTGAGCGAAACTAACTGTTATAGCCCATCAATTAGTTCCCTTGAGCAAAGTTCACTGCTAAAATCCATCAAGTAGTCTTCTTGAGCGCAGCGATAAGGACCGCGTACTGTTGCGATTACATCGTAACTCCCAGAAAATCTCCGATTTCCTGCGATCACGAGGCGTAATTCGGGTGAGGAAACAGCTATGAGAAAAAACGATAGCATCAAAGCGTGCGGCAGGACAATTGACTACGAAATTGTCTACAGCAGAAAGAGGAGAAAAGCAGCGATAGTAGTCCGCCCTGACCTTAAGGTGGAGTTCCGAGCCCCACATGGGCTTAGCCGTGAGGCTATCAGGGATATGGTACAGAAGAAAGCTGGCTGGGTATGGGAAAAGCTTGACTGGTTTGAAGCAAACAGGCTGCCCAACCAGGAAAAACGGTATATTGACGGTGAAAAATATCTTTATCTAGGCAGAGAATATCCCCTGAAAATCCTGCCTGTGGACGGAATCAAAAAATCCCTTGCTTCCTTCAATGGGTCTGAACTTACTGTCTTTATTCCTAGAACTGTTCCTGAGGAACTGAAGTCGGTACTTGTAAAAATGGCTATCTGGAATTTTTACCAGGTTTGTGCCGAGTCTGATGTTGAAAGGCTCCTGAAAGCTTATTCGGAAAAACTGAATATAGCCCCTCCAGATTTTAAGGTAAAACATCAGAAAAGGCGCTGGGGAAGCTGCTCTGCAGACAACGTTCTCAGAATTAATTTCCAGCTTATGATGGCTCCACCTGAACAGCTTGAGTATGTGGTTGTGCATGAACTCTGCCATGTTAAGGAGAAAAACCATTCTGTCAGGTTCTGGAAACTGGTAGGTGAACTCATGCCTGGCTATGAAGTACACAGGAAGAGCCTGAAAAAAGACGGCTGGAGATATGTACTTTAATTCGAAGGCTTGTATTGAGGTGTGGGGTGACAGGTTCTGGTAAAAAAATTCTTTTCTGCTTAAACCGGCTCTTCATGATCAGCCAGCATGAGCGTCAAGGTTAATTATTTCTTCATTTTCACTTATATCCTTATGACCACATTGAGTACATTTATAAAATCTTCTGGTTATTCTCTTATTTCCAAGCTCTTTTATATTAGGTTTCTTGAATTCTACAACTGTGCCTGTCTTGTAACTGTTAATGTGTAGTCTCCTACTAAATTACTTTTTTCCTTCATAATTGGCTCACCTATTTTTTCACAGGCAAGCTTATTCCCACCCTTTCTGCAAAAAGTGTCCTTATGATATTCCGGCACATTTTGTATGCATAAAGGGATAATGAATGGAAACAGAGATGCCATTAATTGTTAAGAAAATTGCGATTTTAATTGGTGATAGTCCACTGCATACTTTTTTATACAATACCCATTATTTAGCTCTGTTCCTGCAAGCGTACTCAAAAATGAAAAAAAATTCTTCACCTGTGAGGAATACTATACTAAGAGCCTATCCGAAAAGTCAGTAATGCATGTTGAAAAGTCACAATAAGCCTATAATATCAGAGTATCTATTTCGATTTTACATATTGCATATTGTAATAGTTACTAATAGTTACGGTAGGTGACCACTTTTCGGATAGGCGCTAAGACCACGCAGGTTTTAGAAAGGCGCAGAATAATCTGCTGGGAGGAATAATTTTTATCAGATTTCTTTAGAAAAGTTTGCCGGTATGCCTGTAAAACTTAACGCATACCGGAATAATTCTTTCTTTCAGCTTATTTGAAACCCTTTAAACCTCATCGGGCTCCGGAACATACCAGTCACTGTGATCTTCATTTCCCTGATCTTCATCAGGTTCAGGAATATACCAGTACCTGGAGTCTTCATTAGTTTCACCAGTATTTTCAAATTCCTTACCGGAAGTGGTGTTTAACTGCTGATCAATTTCAGTCATGTTTAAGCTGACGTTTTCAGAAACGTTTTCTTCTACACCATACCATCTTGAAGGCAGTGAATAGTTAAGGTCGCTTTTGTATGTTTCGGGGATAAAGATGCGGGTTCCTCTATCCTGAAGGGCTTCCATAAAGCCAGGGTCAACAACATCAAGTCTTTCCTTGCACACCGAAGCCTCATTGTATTCCTTTAGGCGGTAGTGGGCAAAACGCTTGTTATAAAGGACAGAAGGTGCATTGGGGTTGATTGTAAGAGCCCCTTCATAAGAATTGATTGACTCATTAACGTCTCCCATCACATTGGATAGATATCCCTTATTGTACCATGCTGTTATGCAGTTTGGTTTTAACTGCACCACTTTATCAAAGCATTCAAGGGCAGCATTGTTACTGCTTATTGCGAAATAAGCGCATCCTTTGAAATACCAAGCTGCAGCATTTTCTGGAGCATACTCAAGGGTTTTGTCATAGCTGGCAATTGCTTCCTGATATCTCTCCATTTTAGCATAAGCAAAACCCCTGTTATTAATCGCATCAACGTTTTTCGGATCCAGTGTAAGAATCCGGTCATAACAGGCGATTGCTGCTTCGAAATCTCCCATAGATTCCAGAGCCTTGCCCTGCCGGTACATTATCTCTCTGTTCTCAGGCGTAATCTGGAGAATTTCCCCATAGGTTGAAATAGCTTCCTCATACCTGCCAATTTCTTCATACAAAGAGGCTTTTTCAGCCATCACCTTTGAATTGGCAGGGTCAAGCTTCATGATTCTGTCGTAATCCTCCAGAGCCTTTTCCTGTTTCCCTGATTTGGCTAAAGCAAAAGCTCGTCCCTCCAGAGCCTCTATGTTTTCCGGTTCAAGTTCAAGAAGAGGGTCGAAACAGGAAACTGCTTCCTCATATCTTCCAAGGTTTACAAGGGCCTGAGATTTTCCCTGAAGAGCTTCAGGATCACTGGGATTAACAGTAAGTAACTGATCATAGTAAGTAACTGCCTCTTCCGATCTTCCAAGGGTGTTCGAGGTAGAAGCTATTCCATACCAGGCATTGCTCGACTGAGGATCAAGATCAAGGGCTTTTTTGTAACACCACAAAGCTTCCTCGCTTCTTCCGAATTTGTCGAGGGCAGAGCCTTTCTCATACCAGGCTTCGGTGAGTAGGGGGTTAATTGAAAGAGCCATATCGTAAGAATAGAGGGCATCTTCGTACATCTCAAGTTTACTGTATGTTGAAGCTTTGCCGTACCATGCCGCATCGTAACTGAATTCCGGACTCAGGTCGTCAAAGTTCTCTGAAAAGTCCGAGCGTTCTTCAACATTTGCATACTTATAGCCTAGAAGGTAAGACCAGAAGCCTCCTGAAATTACCCTATGTGGGCTGAGATCAGGACTTTTACCTTCAGACAAATTGGAAGCCGAGTTTTCAGACAACACTTCCATATCCTTGTTCAATCTGAAACGGGCAATCGAATATCCTGAATTTATTTGGAGAGCTTGATTGTAGCAGTCTGCAGCTTCCTGATATCTTTCGAGCTGATCAAGGAGAAGACCTTTGTTGTACCAGATTTCAGCACTGTCAGGAGCAACGGCAAGAACTCTTTCATAGCACACAAGAGCTTCTTCATAGTCTCCTGTTTTTACCAGGGCAAAAGCTTTGCCGTACCATGCAAGTGTGTAGTTTTCATCAAGATTTGTAGCTTTATCAAAGCTTTTTGCGGCATCTTTGTACTGCCCAAGTTTTGAAGAATCGTAGCCTTTTCTATACCAGACTTTCGCATATCCGGAGTCCAGCTTAAGGGCTTTATCATAGCAGTCAGCAGCTTCTTCATACCTGTTAAGTTTGTCCAGGTCATTGCCTTTCATGTACCAAACTATTGCATGTCCGGATTCGGTCTCAAGGGTCCTATCATAACACTCAAGAGCAGACTCATAGTTCTCAAGTTTATCAAAAGCCAACCCTTTATCGTACCAGATTTTAGCTGCAGAAGTTTTAAACTCGGGCACTTCAGAATAACTGGGAAGTGAAGAGTCGTAAACACTAAGCTCTTCGAGAAGACTATCTCCAGCCTTTTCCACCTCAATTCCGGTATCTGGATTAAGTGCTCTATTATAGCAGACTATTGCAGCGTCATAATCTCCCATCGCATTAAGCACGGAACCTTTGCTGTACCATGCATCAGCATTATCAGGAGTGTAAATAAGGATCTCTTCATAGCACTGCAATGCCTCTTCGTTTCGACCAAGCTGTTCGAGACAGTAACCTTTTTTCTGCAGGGCGCTGAGGTTTTCTGGCTCTGAAAGGAGGACAAATTCATAGCAGTTCAGAGCATCCTGATACATCCCCATCTTCTCAAGGATTACGCCTTTATTATACCAGGCATCTACAAGGTCAGGATTGAGGGAGATAGCCTGGTCATAACACTGTATTGCAGATTCATTATCCCCGGAAATATCATACATTATTCCTTTCTGAGTCCAGAGTTCAAAATCGTAAGGAGTAACATTAAGCGCTCTGTCAAAACAGCTCATTGCTTCTTCGTATTTTTCAAGCTCGGCATAAACTTTTCCTTGCATTTGTAAATTTTTTGAAGATTCATTGCCGAGCTCAATCGAATTCTCATAAGAGGTCAATGCTTCCTGTTCAAGGCCGAGTTTCTCTGAAGCAAGGGCTTTCTGGAACCAGACTCTGGAAAGATAGTTATCCGTAGCGAGACTTTTCTCGTAACAGTTAATAGCCTCGACATAATTTTGTGTCTGAAGATACGCATTGCCTTTTTCATGCCAGCTGCCGGAAGAAGCCGGGAAGGTTTCAAGAGCTCTGTCGTAGCAGTCAATTGCTTCTTCGTATTTCTCCAACGATGTCAGAGAACAACCTTTTCCATACCATGCCATTGAAGAGTTCGAATCTATTTCAAGTGCATCTTCAAAGCATCCTATGGAAAGCTCATATTTTTTAAGAGAATAGAGATCATTGCCTTTATTTAACAGGCCTTCTACAGAAACCGGGCGCTGCGCAAGTACTTTTTCAAGAGAAAGGGGAGTGACAGCCCCTTCATCTTCTACAACATTCTTCTGGCTTTCAGCTGCTTCTGCTGCAGATAAAAAACCTGAGGTAAAAGATGAAATAAAGGCCAGAAGAATGAAAGAACAAAAGACCAAATAAATTTTTTTAATTGAGCTCATTAAATACCCCTATTCATAAATACTCAACAAGAAACCCGTTAAATCTTCAGATTTACGGGTAGTTGACTTAAGGTCACTTTGATATGTAATTTCCTAAATGGTATAAACAAGAACATCCAGAGATAAATATAACTATATGAATTCCTTTTACTCCCCCCAATGATAATTTATTTAGTTTAAGCTGAATCTCTTCCTCTAATTTCCCAGTAAGCACTCATTTAATTTGAGGAGTTCCTTCCATATATAATTTATGCAGTTTAAAACGGGAATTACTGGATTAATATGAGAATAATCAGGTTTTTACTCTTAAAAACCTCCTATAATTGGTATCTTTTTTAGGATTTATGGTGTTTACAGATAATTGTTAGGTTCCGGTAAATCTCAAGGTTTTTAGCTTAAAGGGGGATTTTAATTCTCCACTATTGTCCGGAGTATAGTAATATTATTACTTGAAACGCAAAAACCTTTTCAGTACAAAATCTTCAAGATATGCATAAAGTATATACTTCAACATTTCTTATTGCAGAAGCATGCAGAAGAAAGATCTGGATTATTTTAGAAGATGGTTTTTCGAGTATGTTAACAGATTCTTTTCTCCCGACTCTTTCACTCAGGAAAATATTGAGCTAAAGATCGAACACACTGGAAGGGTTTGTGAAAATATTCTTTTACTTGCAAAATCTGAGAAGATAGGCGAAAATGAATGCATGCTTGCTGAAACAATAGCCCTTTTTCATGACCTGGGTCGTTTTGAGCAGTTTTTTAAATATAAAACGTTCAAAGACTCAGAATCGGAAAATCATGCGGTTCTGGGTGTGAAAATTCTGAATAAAGAAAGAGTTCTCTCCTGTCTTTCCGAAGAGGAAGAAAACCTCATCCTGAAAACTGTAGAATATCACAACCTGATGGAGATTCCAGGAAATATAGATCTCTTCAGTAAACTTCATTTTTTCATCAGGCTAATAAGGGATGCAGATAAGATTGACATTCTGAGACTTGCCAGTGAAGAGTATGCAGAAGAAGAAAAATGCCGGAATCCGGCGCTTGAACTATATTTGCCAGATACCCATGGGTATTCGGAGCCTATGGTGTCAGAGATCCTGAATAACAGAATGGCAAAAATTGAAGATATGAATAACAGAAACGACGTAAAACTTCTTCGCCTGAGCTGGATTTTTGACATAAATTTTCCTGCAACTTTTACCCTCCTTAAAAAGTACGGATATCTGGAGGCAATCATGTACTCCCTGCCTGAAATAAAAGAAACGGACCTTTTAAGAAGGCATATTGAAAATTATTTAAATGCAATAGAATCAAAACCCAGAAAAATTTGATATCCCATACAGGTATCCCTGTTGAAATATATTATTTAAACATATCCGGGATATCTTGGTTGAAGCAGCATTGGTTGAAGTAGCATTGGTTGAAGTAGCATTGGTTGAAGTAGCATTGGTTGAAGTAGCATTGGTTGAAGTAGCATTGGTTGAAGTAGCATTGGTTAAAGCAGTTCACTCGAGGTATCTTCTGCGATTTTCATTGCCAAGGCTGCGCCGGTAATCTGAACGTATCTGGTTTCTGGACTGTTCTTCAAGCATGAACTCAAGAGAACCCTTTCCAGGTTCTTTCTGTTTACAGGCATCCTCTCCTTCTTTCATATCGAGTGCAACCTTCTTTTTATCAACTCTACAGTTAACTGCCCTGAGTCCGGAAGGCTGGTCAATGAATTTCACCTCTATTCCAGGAAGCCTGCGCAGCCTAGAACACAGGGCCTCCATACCCGGGTTCTCCGTTGCATAATGGGTTGCGTCAATCAGGCAGAGGTCTTCATGTGTTCGGAGAATGTCATGTTTAAGTTCGGATGATATAAATGCATCAACTCCGTTTTCCCTGGCGATTTCAAGATACTCGTTTCGAAAGCAGCTGCCTCCTATAACCATTACCTTACGGATTTCTTCCTTTTCTCCGGCGTACATAACAGGGGTCTGCAGGCGATCCGAAACATGGGCTGCCAGTTCAGCTGAGGAACATGGTTCGATTTCCCCTATCCTGCCAATTTCGGAAGCCCTTATATTTTTGAGCCCCAGACGGGCGGCAAGAACATCATTAATTCCTCCTTCAGCTTTATCGTAATTAGTGTGCATGCTGTACAGAGAGATCCCGTTTTCAAGGGCGATCCTGAGGGAAGCAGCCAGAGACTTTGAAATAATGTTTACCGGATGAAAGATAAGGGTGTGATGGGTAATCAGCATGTCTGCTTTCATTTCTGCGGCTTTTTTAAGAACGTAAGAGTTTGCATCCAGGGCAACTGCTATCCTGCTCACATCATCATCCTCGAGCCCAAGGATCAAACCAATTCTACCTTTATCAAAGTCATCAGCAAGCTCAGGTGGAGCTATTTCTTCAAGAGTTTGCACAATTTCTGTAAGTTTCATAGAAAATCCCTTCGGAAACCGAAAAATTTAATAGTACTGGTTTTCGCCAGTCAGAATTCTAATTGCCAGAATTCAGATTAAGTGTTTATGGCATTTAATCCCAGCCCTGAATTAAATACAAAAAGCAGAAACAAGCTTTTTTGAAATTTTTCAGGTTATTTTTTGAATACCGGAGTTCTCAATAGCTTCTAAATACACTGGAAAATGTGTGAACGGTCTGTAATTATAGTCAATTATTTAAATTCATTGGCTATAGACAGATCACATTGAGCTTTCTAAAGCTTCCAACGAAGTATTTATCTGTTATTATAGTAATTCCAGAACAGGTATTACATTTACTGATATCACTTTATTTAGAAACTAACCAAACAGAGAAGAACATAACATTTCGTAAATGAAGGATGAAAAAATGAGGCAACAGGATGTAATTCTCAGGCAACTGGCACAAAAAGTAACAGATCTTATCGAACCTGTAACTCCCTATCTGGTCATTGGCTCTAAAAAAGCGGCTGAAGAAGCTCGCAAAAAAGCAGGGCCTGAGGTCTGGGCGGTTAAGAAAAAGCTGTGGGAGAAACTGTGCTCGAAAGAACGGCCTGAGTTGAAAGAAGCCGCAGGAGATATGGTTATTGCACCCTCTGATCCGGAAGTAAAACAGATCCTTTTTAGAGAGATCCTGAAATCGTTTGAAAAGGACCCATATCTGGAAAAAGAAATTTCATCTTTTATTGAAACCGAGGCAATAAAGAAGCTGGTAACTGAAGAGCGTCCGGACGGGACTTCCGTACAAAACTCAAATGATAAAGCCAGAGTGTTTGAAGAATTTAACGAGCTACTTGAAAAATTGATAGTAATAAAGAGTTGTGTAAGTTCCATCAGTGCTGGCAGTGCTATCAATGCTGATAGTAATACCCGGAATTCAGAGCCGTCAGAATGTGGTCAGGAAAAAGAAGAAATTCTGGAAAAAGCCCTTGACTTCGCCTGCCAGATTCAATACGGAGACTTAAGGTCTCAGGCCCTTTCCCTGGTTGTGCCGTATCTGGAAGGATCAAAAAAAGGAGAGTATATAAAAAAAGTCCTTTATTCTGCCTCAAATATTCATGATGACGCTGAAAGAGCCAGGGTCTTTGCTTCGCTTGCCCCTCACCTGAAGGGCCCGGGAAAAGGAGAACTCATTGAAGATATCTTTGACTTCTCTCCCCATATTCAATATGATGATGCAAAATTCCAGATCTTTTCCTCGATTGTTCCGCACCTTGGAAACATCGTAAACGAAGTTCTCCTGGTAAAAGCCCTTGAAATGGCAGCTGGAATTCAATCCGAGTTCCTGAGGGTTCAGGCTTTTTCGATGCTTATTCCCTGCCTGAAAGGGCAAAGAAAAAAGGAAATCATAGAAGGGGCCCTTCAGTTAGCTTCCAGCCTTAAAGATAAAAACGTGAGGCCACAAGCCCTTTTATTTATTGTCCCTCATGTGGGGGAAGCAAGAAAAAAAGAGATCCTGGGAAAATCCTTTGAGATTGCGTCCGGGATTAAGTCTGAATATCGACGGTCATAGGCTCTTTCCTTACTTGTTCCTTATCTTGAAGGCCCAGAAAAAGAAGTAGTCATGGGAAAAATCCTTAGCTCAGAGTTTGTAGCAAAATAACTTTCTCAATTCTCAGCAGCAGGATTGAAAAATATCGAGTAACATGTCTGAATTCGGATGCAATAAGAATTGATTTTTTCAAAGTATTTGTTAACTCTGAAAACCGGAGTGAACTACTCCGCCCTGCTTTCTGATTAAAGCGAGGGCGGAGCTTCCTTCGAGTGATTACGTCACCTGGATATTTGCAGTGATTCAAGTATGATTCAAGTATCCATCTGTAATCCTGTTTGTCGAAGATTATCAGAAAATTTCTGATAGCCTGTCCACAAAGCATTCTGTGATAAGAATCGCTTCATGATGTTGATAGCACTATTTCTATCTCTATCAATAACGTTTCCGCAATCACATTTCATAATTCTTTCCCAAAGAGGCATGTCGTGTCTTTTTCCGCAAACACAGCACTCTTTTGAGGTATAAGCTTCATCAATTCTTATTACTCTTTTATTTGTAAGCTCTGCTTTGTAGGTCAAGAATTCGATGAAACGAGAAAGATATCCTTGATTCTGAGTTGATCTATTCTGAGAACGTTTTCTTTTTTCAGTTACTTTCTTTGATTGAGCCATATTTTTTACATTAAGATCACCAACAATTATTGTATTGGCTCTGGTGTTTTCAATCATGGTTTTGGTGTAGAAGTTGACGGCTTTCATCCCCCACCTGTCTCTTTCGTTCCGAGGAAGGGGACTTCCCACTTTAGAGTTAAATTTCATACTTCAGACTAAAAAATTTCATACTTCAGACTAAATCCCATAATTAATAGAGATTAACTATTTATAAATCGGTCATAGTATTACACGAATAATATTAAATTAACATATATTCAATTCCATATATTAATTCCATATACTAATTTAAACTTCTTTATTAATTTATTTTTCATTTAATTGCTTCTGTATATTCAGTCAAATTGAATGGCTGAATTCTCACTTGGGGGGTTGAAGAATGAAAATGAAATCGATAGTTTCTCTGCTATTAATCTGTTTAGTTTTTTCTCTTGGATTAGCTCAAGCACAGAATGAGAAGAATAGTTGTAAATCCATAACGTTTCTTAACGCTACACCTGATTCTTTTGAGTGCATGAAGAATAAGCTTCAGGACTACGGCATCGATGTCCCGCCGGGAAATGAAGGAGAACTTTCAGGAAAAGGGGTTACCGGGAGTTTCGAATGGGATGGAAAATCCATTCTTACCATCACAATTGAGAAAAAACCTTTTGGCGTCAGCTGTGAGATTGTAGATAAGATGCTAATACGATTCGTAGACGAATGTAACGGCGTGTGAGAAAAACGTGAAATGAGGGAGAAGGTTTTCCTGATTTTTCCCGGAAAACGAAACAAAGAAAAAGGAGATTGGGATCAAAAAGTCTCAGGCAAAAGTCTCAGGCTATTCTCTTATCCGTCTCAGGCTATTCTCTTATCCCTTTCTTTACTTTCTCTGCTTTTACTTCTCAAGCAAAACCTCCGCTGTCTCATAACCCCTGCCTTCTCTTCTTGCAATCTCAGCCTTCGTCTCAGCAAGTTCCCTGGAAACAGCCTTTGCAAGAATGGACTGCCTTAGTGTTTCTGTTTTTTCTCTTGCCGCTGCAACTTTTGCTTCAATCGAGTAGGCAAAGGCAAAAAGGGCATCAACACGCCGACTGTTTTTTGCAAATCGGTACATGCTTTACGTTAGCAGTTTCACTTTCTTACGTGCCGACAGGCCCGTCACATTATTCCCTCATTCCACCAGCTCTTGCCCGGAGTCTGGATCCAGTTGGAATCATTCCACCGGCTGCGGCTCGGGAAATGTCCACGTGCCATTCAGGATCTCTTCTCGTGGCTGATATAAGCGCACCACATAGTTCCAACCGTCCATGACATACAGAAAATTTTCCTTTCCATCGTTGCTCGTGCCGAAGTTTACAGTGACAGATCCATCCGTATTCGGCTTGGCTGTCAGGTTGTTTATGCTGTATGAATTGAACTTGTTCTGCTCGAAATAGCCATCTTTGTTGTAGATGCTGATCGACCAGAAACCATCGACAGGGACGTCTCTTACGGTAAGTTGGAATTCACCAGCCTTGTGAAGATCGCCTTTACTACTATGGGAGTGCAGAGGGTCACGAATACCCTGACCTTCAGGTCGGGGATGAAGTGAACCCTCGCTGGCTGTTTTGTATTCGCTTAAACTGTATCAATCATCGTTTTTTTGTAAAATGAGGTTTTTTGACACCATAGCCACAGGTGGTTCCAGCTACCTATGGCTAGGATGTGATAAGCGTTGGAATTGCGCAGTTTTAGCCATGGCTATGGTCAGATTACCTACCACATCGTGTTGGTGCCTAAGTATCGATACAAGATATTCTACAATAAACGAGTTAAAAAGGATTGCGAGTCTATATTCCACAATATTTGCACAGAGAAAGGCTACAAAATCCATGCTCTGGAAGTTGTAGATAATCATGTTCACCTGTTCCTGGAATTCCACCCAAGCACCTCTCTATCAGAGGTGGTTCAATACTTGAAAGGAGGTAGTTCTTACAGATTGTTCAAGCTTCATCCTGAACTGAGAACACGATATTGGGGTGGAAGTCTATGGTCAAGTGGTAAATTCTATCGATCCGTTGGAAATGTAACCGCTGACACAATCAAGCACTACATTAAGGAGTCGCAGGGAAAACCGAAAACAGAGGTTCAATCATATAGATTAAAGTCTAGGCAACGGAAAATTGACGATTTCTAAGTACCAGAATAACCGGGCGGGCGGCCCATCAGCATACCCCATCCTTTAGGTTGGGGTGGCCGCACGCAATTTGATTTATGTAGAAGGCTTCGTAGACAGGCAAGCCGCCCCAACCGAAGGCTGTGCCCAGCAGATGGCGTGTTTCAGTGACTTCTTCTTTCTTGCCGAACATGTGCTTTGCGTCTGGAATGCCCTTGCTCAACTCCAGCAGTGGTTTGTAGGTTGCCTCGTAGCTCTCCTGGTCATAATCCGGATGGCTGTAGGGCGTAGCAGAGTTGGCCTTGATTATCATCTGATCCTGCAAGGCGTTCGCTGCCTTGATATCCTCAGGATCAAAGGGATTCGCCAGGGTGCGCCCAGCGAGGATGACATAAGGCGTGTCAAACTCTTTTATGGTCAACTCGTAGGTTCCACTTTTGTGAAAAATCTTTTTGATGTAGTGGTCCTCGTTGACTACCATTACGGACATATAGCGTTTACCGGAGTCCGGAAGCATGAGGGTAGCGCCTTTACTGATATCGACGATAGCGAAACTGTAAAGGGTATCGCGGTTCATGCGGATGATGTTCTGCTTGTCAAGCGGGGTGGGTTGGCGGTTGTGGCCCCACCTGTTCACACCTCCGGTCATCTTCAGGGTTCGATCGATTTGAGCAGCCGTTTCTGCGCGCACATAGTTGTCGACGTTAACCTTGACTGTTTCCATGGTGTCTTCTCCTTTTACATGTTGTCTCTTCGCTGTTTTGTGTGGATATCTTCATAAAAACCAACGTAGTCTTGAATTGAAAATCATCTTATCCATGAAGAATGACGAAGAGCCCTTATCATAAACCTTCAGCAGGAACCCCCTGAGTCTTTAGCTCAGGGGAGGAATGTGTCAACTTTCCTATCCTACTCTGTTGAATTAGTGTTGTTGTCCTTGCCAAAATTCCAGCCGGATTTCCGGATTTGGGATTTTAGAATCCTGATTTCAGTTGCATATTTTGTTGCTCTCTTCCGAGGGTGATTCGTGGTGCCAATCACCCTGGAGAGATCTTCGATCTCAACTACTTGACCAGCTCCACATCCTGCAGCTTGAAGGTCTTGTTGTAGAAAGCGTCCTCCGGACCATAGAAGCGAACATGAGGTAAGGGATCTTTGGGGATCCAGTTGTTTTCATATCTCTTCGGCGTTTTCAGATCGACATAGAGGGTGAAGCTACTGTCTGCTTTTTTGTTGACAGGCACATCTTTCAAAACTGTCAGTGAATAGGCCTTCCATGCCCCCCAACAGATAGTCTCCCTGGTTTTTGCGCCCGGATTGAACTATTTGCCCGATGGATGCGGGCAGTCTCAAGATATAATTCCCCATTAATTCCCCATTCGTTTAGAGGTCTGAACACGTAGTCCAGACATTACTATTTATCAAATCCATTTAATAAAAAGAACGTAATAATATATATCTTGAATACATGTTTACTTTCTGTGAATGTTGTTTTTGCTTTGAAAGCCGTGTCTTCTTTTGAATAAAATGGAAATTTAAAAAGTGCGTTTCGTGTTGTAATGAGAATTTTTACATAAGGGTACTCTTTTAATCAATAGTATTTTTAATACATCATCACCTTTAATATATTGTCAGTTTGTAGTAAAGTATCATCATTCAAGATTAGTTATCTTCAGCTTAATAATGCAGGGAGTGTTTATACATGAAAGAATCTGTTCGAAAACTTGGGCTCATAGGGGCCGGCCTGTGGGCAATGACCGAAGAAAGAGTAAATGAGATCGTAAAAGACCTGGTCGACACGGGAGATATCAGCAGGGAAGAAGGCAAAAAAGTTGTTCAGGACCTGGTTGAAGAAAGCAGGAAACAGAGGGTAGACCTCGAAAAGAAAATATCTGACAAGATTCAGGATGCCACCTCAAAGGCAGATTTCTTTACCAGAAAAGATATGCATGAGCTCGAATCAAGGTTAGAGATTCTGGAGGATGAAATTCAGAAAATGAAAAATAAAGAAAAGATGTTCTTCAAATGAGAGCATTTTTTTCTGGTTAATATTCACTGTATTTTTTCCTGCTTTTAATTGAAGTTGGACCACGGAAAACACGGAGTAAAGTTTATGTGGGCACAGACTTTCCGTGCTTTCAGTGTTTTTACTTTGGACTTACAATTCTTCTATTTCTATTTCTATTTCTTCCTCAAGGCTTGCATTTGCGAGCATGCTATCGAGTTCAGCCATATCAGTGTCAAGTTTCTGAATGTTAGCCGGAGTGAGTGCCATATCTGAATTATCTGTATTCCCCGCCTCGGCAAAGTTTTGAGTAACTTCTTCATTTTTCACATCAGAGGAATCATTTCCGACGCAACCGGACCCTGCAATCCAGATAATTAAAAATGACAGTACGAGCAGGTGAGCGAATTTGACCATTTTCAACCTCCTTAATTCCCAATCTATCCTCAGAGAAGTTTTCGATTCCGTTCTTAAGCTACTATTTGCTACTCCTTTTTGTCCCGTTTACAGGAGTGTCATTTATACAGATTAATTATTATTAGTATTGTTTATACTTATGGTATTATTATGTTCGGTTTCGGTGCTATTTTTGACTCCAGTTTCGTTAACTTCTTCGAGATTATACTCCTTCAGGTCGTCGAAAATTACTCTGAGTATCTGGTTTGCCCTGTTGACATTATTGAGAGATTCACGCAGGTAATTGTTTGCCACTCCAAGGTTTTCCCGGGTAGCGTTTTTGTCTTCATAAATAGAATCTGCAGCTTCTTTTTTCTCCTGAGCAGCTTTTAAATATAATTTATAACTGGTAAGTCTTGTCTCAAGATCAGCTGTATTAACCCCGGTCTCATTCAGGTTTTCAATCTCAGTCTCGAGTTTTTCGGAGAGGTCCCTGGATTTGTCAAGGAATTCTCCAATTCTCCCGCTAACTGTCTGCCCTGCGCCTGTCAGGCTGGCCTTCTGCGAATTATTCCATATTCCACGCACAGATTGGGCCTTAACTACAAATTCCTGCTGACTGGAAGTGTTTCCAAGTTCTGCCTGTTCAGCCTCAAGCAGTTTTATGTTCTCGTCTATGGCAATGATTCTTTCTTCTGTTCCATTGCCATTTGAGTGCTGAATATTTGTTTTAACGTTTTCCAGGTAGACTATCATATAACTAATACTTGAGTTAAGGTAGAGTCTTGTGGCATTTACGGCTTCTTCAGAATTGGGATTAAGCTTTCCTGTTCGGATTTGATTTCTTATCTCAAGAAAATCTTCTTTTGCTTCCCGGTATTCATCCTTCTGTAGTTGAAGCTCTTCTTGTATCTGTATTCTTTCAAGTTTATACGAAGAAATCCTGTCTTTAACCTGTGTTTGGACTTTTTCCTGGTCCAGCTCCTTTTCAGGATAGGAGTTATCAGTGCCACTAACATCATCTGGATTGTTTTTTTCGTTATTTCCTAAACTTGTTTCTGGACCTGTAGTACTCTCGCCTGTATACTGGATCCCACTTCCATGCTCTGATGAGTCCTTAGCAGCAAGTGATCCTCCAGGCAGTACATAGAATAATATTAATATAAATGTAACATAAGCCAGATATTGAAGAATTCTTGATTTTTTCATCTGACTGCCTCCTTTGGCAAGTTAAGATACTGTCATATTGAGATAGGGACATATAAGTATACTTTTCGGAATAAGACTGATTAATGATAATATCTGGGCTTCCAAGCTTGATAGGATCTTTGTTTTCTTGATAAAACTTTAATTTGCCTTCAGTATTTCTGAACTTATGGGAAGGAAAAGTAAAAGATTTATGCTAAAAAACCATTTAAGGCTTCGTGAATTTTAGAAAGCTCTGCAAGATCGCCTGTGTATTCATTTTCCTAATGTGTGTTCAGGGGAACGCACTTGCGGTGACTATTCACGGAACCGTGTATGAGTGGTACAGCTTCAAACCCCTGGAAAACTCAATAGTTGAGATCAACTCTACCCCAGAGCAGTCCTTTGTTGCAACAGATGCTAAATATTCTTTTAATCTTACTCCGGGAACATACCTGATAACTGCCAATTATTTTGAAGAAGATACTATAGTTTATACGGCTAAAGAAGAGTTTATAGTTTCCGACACCGATGAAGGGGAATACGTCCGCGACCTTCTGCTTTTCCCTGCTTATCAGGAAGATCTTCTTAACCAGGGAGAGGATTTTGAAAATGTTGACCTGAATTTTGAGCAAGTAGCTCCCCAATTTCAAACAGAGCACCAATCTCAAGCAAGCTCACAAAATACTGTTTTAGCTTTTGCTTTACTTTCACTCTGTATCCTGCTAATAGCTGGTTATTTCTTAAAAAAGGGAAAACGAAAACCACCTGAAAAGGCAGCCGGTTCCCAGGGTAAAACAGAAACTATAAACGAATCAGAACCTGAAAATTTCACAATAGCGGTAGAAACCCCAGGAAGCGCAGAACCCGGAAAAGCCGGTTCTATTGAAGCTTCAGAGACCGACTATGAGCATCCTGCATCTCTTAAAGTTGAAGAACAGACCGGAAACATATCTGAGACAGAGATTCCTGTGCAGCAAAATGTAAAGCTGCCGGAAGATTCAACGGTATCTATTAATCCCTTGTCTGAAGATATTAATCCCTTGTCTGAAGATATTAATCCCTTGTCTGAAGATATTAATCCCTCGGAAGAGGAATTTGAATTTGACTCGTTGAGTCCCAACGATCTGGAAAGCCCTGAAACAAATCTCCCCGATGATCTGAAAGAGATTCTAAATCTGATCCGAGGTAATGGAAATCGAATTACTCAGAGAGAACTCCGTAAAAAGTCCCCGTATTCGGAATCCAAAGTAAGCCTTATGCTTTCGGATCTTGAAGAACGCGGATTGGTTGAAAAATTCAAAAGGGGTAGAGGAAACATAATCCGAATTCCCGATGGAGAGGTTATCAAACAGGCTGGGTCCCAGAGCAAGAAGGAGCAAGGAGAAAATAGCACTTTGTAAAAAAATAATATTTTACTTTACGTCTTTTGAAAACACGTAAATAGCAACACCGTAAATAGCAAACTATATAATGGAATTCATCTACTAAGCAGCAGGAAAGATTAATAAAGGTTTGAAAGATCTGGGACATAATATTTCTTGATACCCTTTTTGCTTCTTTTATATATGATTACCTTCTATATTCCAGAGAATGCCATGAATGTAAACTGTATTATTATGGTAAAAATCAGGGTAAATATCTCTAAGGTATGGCTGACGGAGATTTTGTGTCAGGATTAAGATCTTAATCAAAATAAAGAATTACAGGACAGAAGTAACAACTTGAATAATAAAATCATAACAGGAATTAAATTTATAATACAGGATTCACCAGCAGACAAGTTAGTAATAAAGTTATGAAATAAAGTTATGAAATCAGCTTTAAACAGTATAAATTGGATCTGTGTCAATTGGATCTGTGTCAATTGGATCTGTGTCAATTGGATCTGTGTCCATACGTTGATATCTAATTATAACCTTGAAAGTAAGCTGACTGAACAAGATTACTAAATATTAAATTTGATACATTTATTAAATTAATACATTGATACATTTATTAAATTGATACATTATTACTTAGACTTTATATTGGATTATTATAAATTGCATGAGGGACAGTATGCGAGTTTCCATGGACATTGAATTAAAAGATGTGCCCGGGCAGATGCTTTTAGCCCTCCAGCCTCTTTCGGAATTCAAGGCTAACCTGATAACTGTTTTACACCACCACCAGAAGCGGACCCCCAGAAAAACAGTGCCTGTACAGCTTGTACTTGAGATTAAGCCTGAAAATATCGGAGCAATAAAAGCAAAACTTGAGGAAAACGGGATAAAAGTTGTAAGGGTTGGAGAACACCGTTTCAGAGAAAGCATAAATGTAGTCCTTATAGGGCATGTGGTTCATACAGGGATCCAGGATACGATTGATGAGATTGATAAGACCGGGTTTGCGGAAGTAGTTGACCTCTCGCTAACCATGCCAGGTATTAATCTGCTTTCTTCAGCTCTGATCAGGATCGATGCTGTGGGTAAAGAGGATCTGCAAAAGGCACTTGACATCCTTAAAAAAGTCTCGGTAAGAAAAGACCTGCTTATGGTTCTTCCAATAGACATCCATGCCTGAAAAAACTTAGGAGATTTGAAAACATGAAAACAGTGCGCTGCTCTATTCTAGGATTTGGTGCAATTGGACAGGGTGTAGCCGAGGTACTCCTTATGAAAAAAGAGTACCTGGAAAGTATAGGGCTGGAAGTTCTGGTGGTTGCAGTTGTTGATTCTAAAGGGGCTACTGTTAACCCTGAAGGAGTGGATCTGGCCGACTGCCTTGCCCGCAAGAGAACGATGGGCACGGTTGCTATAGAAAAGCTCACCGGCGTTGAGGTTATAAAGTCCGTAGACCATGAGCTGGTAATAGAAACAACCCCTACAAATATAGTCACTGGTGGAGCAGGTCTTCAGAACATGCTTACAGCCTTTGAGATCGGTAAAGATGTTATTACCTCCAATAAAGGACCTCTTACCCTGAAGTACACAGAACTGATGGAGGCTGCAAAAGCATCTGGGTCAAACTTCAGGTTCGAAGCCACAGTCGGCGGCTCTATGCCAATTATTAACCTGGCAAATGAAGTCCTTGCAGGAAATAGGCTCAGAAGCATCAAAGGAATTCTTAACGGGACATGTAACTATATCCTCACCAGAATGCTCGAGGAAAGGGCAACTTATAAGGACATTCTTGCCGAGTCCATGGAACTCGGAATTGCCGAAACCGACCCGAAATATGATGTAGAAGGAATTGATACAGCCTGCAAACTGGTAATTCTTGCCAATGCAATTTTCGGACTTGATGCAACATATAAGGACGCCGAGGTTACAGGAATCACGAAGATAACGCCTGAAGCCTTGGAAATGGCTTATGAAAAAGGGCATGTGATCAAGCTTATAGGAGAAGTCAGCAGGGAAAGAATACATGTTGCTCCAAGGCTTGTGCCTATCAACCATCCCCTCGCTGTAAGAGGCACCCTTAATGTAGCTTCTATAAACACTGAGCTTGCAGGAGAAATTACGGTTACAGGCAAAGGTGCAGGCCCGATCGAAACAGCAAGCGCAGTTCTCAGCGACCTGGTTGCAATTTACGGAAATCAGTAATTACTGAAAATATCGGTCTTCAGAGACTACTGAAAATATCGGTTTTCAGAGACCAGAATCTGAAAAAAATATAAAACGAAAAAGCTGCGTGGACCATGACAAGCTTCAGGGAATTTGCAGAAACCTGCCAGGCGATTGAAAAGATATCGAGCACTATAGAAACTACAAATAAGGTTGCTGACCTTCTCAAAAAGGTTGATGTCGAAGAGCTTCCTCTTGCAACTCACTTTATCATGAGTGAGGTTTTTCCTGCCTGGAGTGGAGAGCAGCTCGGGATTGGGACAAGTTTGCTTTATGTTTCCCTTTCCAAAGCCTCAGGCATGTCTATACAAAGTATAGAATCTCTTATACGGACCACTGGAGACATCGGGGATACAGCACTCCTTATTTTAAAGGAAAAAAGAAAAAATCAGGTGACATTTTCTTCTTTCCTCGAAGAGCAGCCAGAGCTTTCAATAACTGAGGTTTACCAGCGTTTCAAGACGGCTTCAGAAGCTTCGGGAAAAGGATCACAGGAAGTTAAGGTCAGAAACCTTCAGTTTCTATTTACTTCATCAACCCCGAGGGAGGCAAAATACATTTCCAGGCTTGCTCTTGAAGAACTCCGCATAGGCGTAGGAGAGGGAGTTGTCAGGGATGCCATTGCTAAAGCTTTTTCCGTCCCTGCAGAGGTGGTGGAACATTCCTTCATGGTTACAAATGATCTCGGGATAGTGGCGGCAGCTGCCAAGAAAGGCGGGATAGAATCCCTCAAGAGTCTCGGGATAGAAATTAACCGCCCCATAAAAATGATGCTTTCGCAGATCAGCCCTGATATAGATGCCGATATCAGGGATATGAAAGAAGCTGCAATTGAGTGGAAATTCGACGGGGCAAGAGTCCAGATCCACAAGAGCGGAAATTCTGTCACTCTTTTTTCACGCAAGCTTGAAAACGTCACAAATTCCCTCCCTGACCTTGTCGAAATAGTCCGGAAACATGTAAAGGCTGAGTCCGCAATCCTTGACGGAGAAGCCGTTGCAGTAGACGAAAATGGAAGGCCAAAAGCCTTTCAGGAGATCCTTAAGCGTTTCCGGCGCAAGTACGATGTTGAAGAAAAAATGCTCGGAATTCCTATCCAGCTCAACCTCTTTGACATCATGTACCTGAACGGCAAAACCCTGATTGATTTTCCTCTTGTTGAGCGGCGAAAAGCGCTTGAGTCCTGTGTGGAGAGCTCAGTTGAGAACTCAAAATCCATTTGCGTGGACGAGCAGGTGATAACCGGAGACCTCGAGGTTGTGGAGAAGATCTACAGGGAAGCCTTAAGAGCCGGGCACGAAGGCGTCATGGTCAAAAATCCTAACTCGTTATATTCCCCCGGCAAGCGGGGTAAAAACTGGCTGAAGAAAAAACCCCTTATGGAAACCCTTGACCTTGTGGTCGTGGGGGCAGAATGGGGTTTTGGGCGCAGGGCAAACCTGATAGGCTCGTATTCAGTTGCCTGCTATGACCCCGAAACCTCTCGCTTCATGCAGGTCGGCAAGGTTGGTACAGGGCTTACTGATGAGCAGTTAAAAGAACTCACAGAGATGCTCTCCGGGTTAATGGAAGGAGGGGAAACCGGAGGAGTATTTGCCATAAGACCGAAAGTTGTTCTGGAAATTGCCTTTGAGGAAATCCAGAAAAGCCCCAACTACGACTCAGGCTTTGCACTGCGTTTTCCCCGCTTCATCCGCATCCGGGACGATAAAGACCCCGAAGAAGCAGATACAATCCAGCGAATCAGGCGCGTCTACAGCCAGCAGCTGAAAAGGCTTTAAAAGGCTTATCTCTACCATAAAGGTTTATTCAGAAAGCCATGCTTCCGCTAAATGTTTAAAGATGAGTTCGAGGAGCAAAAATTGCTGAGTTAAAAAACTGATAAAAAGGGTAAAAAAAGTAAAAATGATGTACCTGTTTAAGGATGGATTAAATATACTTGAACAGGTCGTCTCTTTTCATTTCGTGCAGCCTATCCCGGAGAAGTCCCTTTAAGGCCTTCAAATCATCTTTTTTTGCACTTATTGGAGCAATGATATGCTTCCAGTTCTGCCATGGAGGCTCAAGTCCGAGGCGAACTGAAACCTCGTCAAGGAGAGGGGCATACTCGGCTGCTTTTACTTTGTCCATCTTGTTTGCAGCAACGATTGTGTCAATACCGATTTCCCTCATGAAATCAAACATTTCAACGTCTATAGGAATTTGATTCCTTGAATCCCAGCGGTCGACTACTTCAGGGAAAGTCGGGGCGTCTATTACAAGGACCCCGAGTTTGATCCGTTCTGCATTCTTTTCGAGATAGCGTACTGTCTGGTCTTTTACAATATCCTGCTTCCGGTCTTTCACTCCGCTCATGAAGCCGAAGCCTGGCATATCCGTGACAAGAAGGTCCGATTCCTGGGCGTGTCTGGGACGCAGGGTAACACCCGGGCGTCTTCCAACCCTTACTTTTGCCCCGAAGAGTTCCCTGAGAAGAGAGGACTTGCCCACGTTTGAGCGCCCTACAAAGATAATCTCAATATTTATGCCGCATTCAGCTGCAGTCTTGCTGGTTTCCATTTTATTTTACCTCACTTGCTTCCCCGAGTCTGGCATCAAAAGCCCGGAGGAAACCCGCCAGCGAATCTTCGGGGATACGCGCTCCTGCTGCAACAGGGTGCCCGCCGCCGCTTCCTCCAAACTTAGGTGCAATCGAGCGCAGGATACGATTTATATCCACCTTTCCACGGGAACGTATGCTAAGATCGTATACGCCTTTTCTCTCACGGTACTCGGCTGCAATTCCCACATCTCTATGTCCGTAGGAAGCTGCATAGATCGCTGCTTTTGAAATGGAGTTATTCGTATTTACAATATACGCGCTGTTTTTCAGGACTTCCACATGTTCTTTCACAAAAAGCCGGATTTTCTCTTCATTAATTGCAGCTTCCCTGGCAAGCTCGAGTAGACCAGGGATATTTGAAGGAATAACATCATTTGATAGGGGTTCAAGCAGGGTTCTTTTAAAATCGTATTCTTTTCCTTTCTGGAGTATTGCCTGGATCAGGGTTCCAGCCTGGAAATAGAGGCTTCTTTTGTCCCAGTCTCTGACCCAGCTCTTTACACAGGGTGTATTGTCACAGAAATCACCTATAGCCCCGTAGATTGCTACCCTCCGCATTTCCTGGTTCAGGAGATTTTCAAAGACCCTGTAGGTCAGCTCGGAGGCACATACACTCGTATCGTGATAAAACCAGGCTTCTTTTTTCCACTTTTCCGGAAGAGGATGGTGGTCTATGTAATAGAGGTTACATTCCTCCGCGAATTTCTCAAGTGTTGAGTGGAGTTCAGAGTAGTGCCTTTCCTCGATTGCCATATCGCAGATTATAATATTCTCAACTTCCTCAATGAAATCTAACTTATCGAGAAGGCTGACCGGACTTGTAAAGTAAACATATGCTTCCGGGTAGGCACTTTTTGCAATTGCTCCCGAACATATCCCATCAGAGTCTCCATGGGTCAGGATCAGGGTTTTTGCTTTAAGGTGGTTCTGGAGTTCTTTCATAAATCCTCAGCAGGAAACCCGTTAAATCTTTGGATTTAGCGGGTAGTTGACGTTTTGATTTCATTCTTTTCCGTTTAAAGGTATCCTTTCATTTTGATCTTTTTGAAAGGTACCCGATTTTCTCATTTCGTTCCAGGGTTTTATAGAAGTTCTGTGTTCTAATTGTTAATTTTATCTTTTTTTAAAATTCTCGGCTATTTTTACCTGCTCAGTTTGTAGGGGTTGTATTTTTATTCTCAGTTTGTAGGGGTTGTATTTTTATTATAACTTTATAATATATTTTGTTTTATTTTTGGGTTACATATCTCTCTTTTTTTAACAAAAGCCTGAAAACTCCCTAGAAATTTCCACAAATATAGGAAGACTAATATCAGAGTATTCCTATATAAATAATAAATTCTCAAAACCAGTATTTTTTACAGGATTTGATAACGGGGTTTAAACATGTTCTCAGTGAACCAACAAAAAGCTATTGAACTTGGAGAATCTGGAGAAAAGGCATTAAGGGAACAGAACGAATACGATGCGCTCCAATATATTGAATACCTCCGAGAACTCGGGGAAGAACTTCTCAACATAGAGTTGCCTGATTCAAATTTTGAGGCAGATTTAAAGAGGGTTGCGATTTCCCTCCGGAATATCGGCAATAAAGCTGTTCAGAAACGGATTGAAAGTGTTGCATCCAATGCAGTAGATGTTATTGGCACTCTTGTGGAACCTTCCATAGAAAAGGATTTCTCTAACGCCCTCTGGTCTTTCTCAAAGGCTGTGCAGGAAATCGGAAAAGGAGCCGCTCAGGCGGAGATGCTTGAAACTTCAGGAAGTGCTGTTAAGACCCTTGAAATGATTGGGAAAGGTGCCGTTGCAAAAAAGATGGAGGTTGTAACTCTCTGGACAACCATGTCTCTGGAAGAAATTGGCTACCTTGCAGACAAAAAACAACTCCAAGATCTGAGCAATGCAGCAAAAACTGCCAGGGAGGGAATTATAAAAGCTTCTGAAGATAATGGGTTCGTTACCAGGGAGCAGGTTGTAATGTACCCTAAACTTATTTCCCAGACACTAAGCGAATTTTCAGACATGCAGAATCTTCAGCCAGCAGGCTATGAGGACAACAGGCCCAATGAGGAATTCACAGAAGAGGAATTCTTCGAAGAAGAGGCTGAAGAAGAGCCTGAAACCGGGACTTCAGAAAAAGAAAAATAATAATCCATGCTGCCTGAAAAGCAGAATAAAGTTTCTGGCTGTTTTAAACAGCCGGCTGTCTTTTTTTAAAGTTTCTCGAAATTTCCAGAAATCTTTCTATTATTTTTAATCCTTCTGGAGTAAGCACGGACTCGGGGTGGAATTGCAGGCCATAGATAGGGTATTCTGCGTGCTCGACTGCCATGATGGTTCCGTCTTCTGCTCGTGCAGTTATTTTTATTCCGGGAGCCGGTTCCCCAATCTCCAGGGAGTGGTAGCGTCCGGCTTCGAACTGCTCTTTAAGCGTTGTAAAGAGCGGAGATTCCGTATGCTGGATCCTGGAACTTTTTCCGTGTACCGGTCCCACTTTACATCTCCTGACAGGCCCTCCGAAGGCTACATTGATTGCCTGGTGCCCCAGACAGACTCCCATAAGAGGGATTTCCCTGCCCATTTCCCTGATGATCTCCAGGCAGTTTCCAATGTCTTTCGGGTCAGACGGATTTCCGGGTCCGGGTGAAATTACAAGTGCATCAGGCTTTATTTCCCTTAACTCTTCCAGAGTAACCGTGTTGGGAAGGACCTGGGTATCTTTTTCAAAGTATGAAATATAGTCCACAAGGTTCCATACAAAGGAATCCTTATTGTTTATGAAAATGATTTTCATCTGAAAGCACCTCTTGCGACCGTTTCTTCCGGATTCATCTTTCTACTTATTTTTTCTCCCGAAAGCCTTTTCTCTAAATCTATTTTTCCCGAATTAGTTTGTTTTAAATTTTTTTCCACAGGTCTCATCCCCATAGTAATCTTCCATTCATTCGTTGATTCCCGTTTCCTTAGGTTTTTATCTGATTTTCTATTCTCAGGATTCATTTTTCAACCCGGATTTCTCCGCCAATAGCCACGAGCATTGCTGCCATTTTCCGCTCGGTTTCCCTGAACTCATATGCAGGATCGGAATCCGCAACAATCCCTGCCCCTGCCTGCACTGAAGCCTTTTTTCCCTGTATAAGCAGGGTCCGGATCACAATTGCAAAATCAGCGTCTCCGTTCCAGCTGTAGTACCCTACCCCGCCGCCGTAGATTCCTCTCGGAGCTGTTTCAAGTTCGGAAATAATTTCCATTGCCCGGATTTTCGGAGCCCCTGAAAGGGTCCCGGCTGGAAAAACCGCCCTGAAGGCATCGAACTGGTCGCATTCGGGCCTGAGAGTTCCTGAAACCGTGCTTTCTATGTGCTGGACATGAGAATATTTCAGGACTTTCATGAAGCCGGAAACCTTTACTGAGCCGCTTTCCGAAACCATCCGGACATCGTTTCGCCCGAGGTCAACGAGCATTACATGTTCCGCCCTTTCCTTTTCGTCGTTGAGCATATGTGAAGCCAGGGCTTCGTCTTCAGCTCCGGACTTTCCCCTCGGGCAGGTGCCTGCAATGGGGTTTATTATAACAGTGCGTTTGTGTACGGTAAGCAGGGTTTCAGGGCTTGCCCCTACAATTGCCAGGTCCCCGAACTCGAATATATACATGTAAGGGCTCGGGTTTATTGCTCGGAGCTGCATATAAAGTTTGAAAGGAGACTGGTCCATTATGAACTCACATTTTCTGGAAAGGACTATCTGGAAAACATCCCCTGCAAAAATATGCTCCTTTGCCTGGAGTACGGATTCCTCAAATCCCGACCTGTCAACACTACAGACCTGTATATTTGAACCTGATGTTGTAGACGGGCTCGAAACTGCTGCTCCTGATACAATTGCTCCTTCTGCTGATGCCTTTACTGCATCTACTGCATCTTCCGATAGGTCAACTTTCTGAATTATAGAGTAGAGTTTTTCTGCCTCTGAAAATGCTTCATCGTATATTTTTCCTGCATCCGAACCCGGGATTACGAAGGGGGTGATAACTATGTAGACCACTTCAGTCAGGTGGTCGAAGACAAAACTTTTCGAAACGAGAAGGTATTGAAGGTCGGGGATGTCTGACTCAAAATTTTTTTTGACCCCTAACCAGCTGTCATAGATCGCATCGTATGCTGTATAGCCGATAGCCCCACCCAGGAAAGTCTGCCTATCAAAACGTCTGGAATTGAGAAGTTCTATCCCGTTTGCCGGAAGAAAAGCCAGGCGAAGGGCATCAAAAACATCTTTTCCCTCTGGAATTGCAGCCGTTAATTTTTCCGAACATTTATTTTTCTTAGAACCTTCATTTATCTTAGATTCATTTTCCTTTTCTACGGTTTCCGGGCCGCAGACTTCCTTCATCTTTGCACAGATTGCTTCAAAAAGAGGAGAAGCTTTTTGGTTCAGGAGTTCAAGGGAAACTTTTCGGTCACTTATTTTCAGCACGGCATCGGGGTCGTTTCCAACAAAGGAGTATCTTGCCCTGCTTTCCTGCTTTTCTACGGACTCCAACAGGAAGGAGTAGCCTGTTGTCCCTGAATCTCTCAGGGCCCTGTAAAGTTTGAGGGGAGAGAAGGCAGAGGAACCTCCAGCTTCAACTTTTGCAAAGAGCTGGACAAGACCCGGCTTTTCAAGCCCGGAGACAAGCTCCAGAAATTCTTTTTTTCCAAGATCAAAGGAAAGCATCGGCACACCTCACTTCTTCAATAAACGTCCTGATTTTCACAGCATCTTTTTTTCCATAGGTCTCTACCCCTGAAGCCGTGTCCACAGCATAGGGGGAAACTGCCCTGATGGCTTCCTGCACATTTTCGGGTTTAAGCCCACCGGCAAGGATCAGGGGAAATTCTGTTTCTTCTGCAATTCTCCGGCTGAGGTCCCAATCATGTATACAGCCTGTACCGCCGGTTTTTCCGGCAACCCCTGAGTCCAGAAGCACACTGTCCACAGCTCCGCTTTCTTCCAGCTCGTGGACCTCTTCAAGAAGCCGTTTTACAAAATTCTGGAGTTTGGAAGCTCCCCTTCCGGCAGGCACGGAAAGGGTTTTTATTATAGGGATGTCTGCTTTTTCCCTTATGACTTCAAGTTCGATAAGGGGAAGATTGGAGTGGATCTGTACTATATCCGGCCTTACTTTCTCGATAAGCTCCAGGGCGCAGGCAGAGGTTTCAGGCATTATGACCATTACCGAGTCAAGGTATTTCGGGACTTTTGCGATAAGGGCGGCAGCGGTATCTGAATCGAGTTTTCTAGGGCTTTCCACAGGGACTTCCGTGATAAAACCAACGGCATCGGCTCCGTAGAGACCTGCAAGTTCCATATCTTCGGGGCTGTGGATCCCGCATATTTTCACCCTGGTTTTTGGCCTTGTTTTCATGCCTTTTCCCCGGAAGCCGGGCTTAACAAGGATGTATTGGAAGAGGCAAGAAACGTTCCTTCCGAGCAAGAGCCCTCTTTTTCGTCCTGCCTGGAAAGTTCGACAGTGAAATTCCGGAACTGGTTGAACTTAACCATAACTTTCCCGCTGTCAATCGCATCTTCGGCAATGGGAATTGCCTGCCGGATTGAGCTCACTATCCCGCTTACATACAGGGCTGCAGCTGCGTTTAAGATAACAAGGTCCCTTTTTGGCCCTTTCTGGCCCTTAAAGATACAGAGGAGGTCACAGGCATTTTCTTTCGGAGTGCCTCCTTTTATGTCTTCGGGTTTTGCCCGCAGCATGCCCATAGACTCCGGAGTTATAGTGTATGTGGAAACTTTTCCATCCTTTAATTCAGCAACATAGGTTTCGCTCACATTTGAGATTTCATCCATCCCGTCCCCGTTAACCACAAGCGCATGTTCGATCCCGAGCTCAGCAAGAGCATAAGCTATTGGCTCACAGAGGCTTTTATCAAAGACCCCTACGACCTGCCCTTTCGCTCCTGCCGGGTTGGTCAGGGGCCCGAGGATATTGAAAACCGTCCTTACCCCGAGCTTTTTCCTGACCCCTGCAACTCGCTTCATGGCAGGGTGAAAAACCGGGGCAAACATGAACCCTATGCCTATATCTTCTATTACCCTCCTAACCATTTCAGGGGCAAGATCCACTTTGATCCCCAGGGCTTCAAGCACGTCAGAACTCCCGGTCATTGAGGTGGCGGCCCTGTTTCCATGTTTGGCTACAGGGACTCCGGCTGCTGCAGTAACAATTGCAGCTGCTGTTGAAACATTGATTGTGTTAAGCCCGTCTCCTCCTGTCCCAACGACATCCACAAGCCTGAAAGGAACGTCCGGCTGGATCATATTGGCGACTTTCTTCATTCCTTTTACAAAGCCTGTGATTTCTTCGGGTTTTTCTCCTTTTGCCTTGAGGGCAAGCAGAAATGCCCCTATCTCCCCATCTCCGGCTGTGCTCAGAATCTCGCCCAGTGCGGCTTCGGCTTCTTCCGAACTTAGATCACAGCCTTCTCCCAGTTTTTTAATATATTCTTTCATTCCTTGCATTCCTTTTATTCCCTGCATTCTTTTATCCCCTCTGAAATTTCCTGTTTTAATTTGCTTCAAGTATGCCGAATTTGAGTTCCCTTGCAAGGGCTTCCAGCTTTTCGTTTACGGCATTTCCTTCTTCGATAATCCGTACAAAAGCCGAGCCGACAATTACAGCATCTGCTCCGGCTTTTATGACTTCTGCAGCCTGCTTTCCAGATGATATCCCGAACCCCACGGCTTTCGGAATGTCGGTTTTTACCCTGGCAAGCAGTTCTTTTGTGGAACCTGAAACATCCGCTCTGGTTCCCGTAACCCCGAGCCTTGAAACCAGGTAGATGAAGCCCGAACCTCTCTCCAGGATCTTCCGGATTCTTGTGTCGGTCGTTGTAGGTGCGACCAGAAAGATCAGGTCAAGCCCCTGTTTCTCACAGCTGTTCTTCAGGTCAGCTGCTTCTTCTACCGGGATATCGGGGATTATCAGTCCGTTTATTCCGGCTTCTGCGGCATGCTCTACGAATTTTTCCACTCCGTACCTGAAAACCGGGTTGTAATAGGTCATGCACACAAGAGGGACTTCAACCTCAAGGGCTCTGACAAGCTCGAAGTAACGTTCAATATCCATTCCGGCTGCAAGTGCCCTCTGTCCTGCTGCCTGGATAGTTGGCCCGTCAGCCACAGGGTCTGAAAACGGAAAACCGAGTTCAATTATATCTGCACCCCCGTTTGTCAGGGCTTTTACAACGCCTGATGTTGCCTCTGCAGAGGGGTCTCCTGCCATCACATAGCCGATCAGGGCACCTTCTTTTTTCTCCCTGAGTTCGCCGAATTTTTCTGAAATTTTTTGTCTTCTGAGTTCGGCTCTCGTTTCTGTTTTCATTTCAGTTCTCATTTCAGATCCCCCTCTTCAGGCTCAGGACGGTTTCCAGATCTTTGTCCCCTCTTCCTGAGAGGTTTAGAACCACAAACTCTCCAAGTTCCCCGGATTCGGCAGCTTTTTTAAGGTAAGCAAGAGCATGGGAGGATTCAAGGGCAGGAATGATTCCTTCAAGCCGGCTCAGTTCATTAAAAGCTTCAAGCGCCTCGTCATCTGTTACATAGCGGGCTGTAACCCTGCCGTTCTCCGAAAGGTAAGCCAGTTCCGGGCCTACTCCTGAGTAGTCAAGCCCTGCAGAAATGGATTCGGACTCAAGGATCTGCCCGTTTTTGTCCTGCAGCACCTTTGTCCGGGCTCCGTGCAGGATTCCTTCTTCTCCGGCGCAGAGGGAAGCTGAGTGAAGGGCTGTTTTTTCCGTACACTTCAGGGCTTTTCCCCCGGCTTCTACGGCAATCAGCTTTACCTCCCTGTCTTCGATAAAGGGATGGAAACTCCCCATAGCATTGCTCCCGCCGCCTGCACAGGCGATGATAGAATCAGGCAGCCTGCCTTCTTTTTCCATCGCTTGCTCCTTTATCTCGCGCCCGATCACGTTCTGGAAGTCCCTTACGATCATAGGGTAGGGATGAGGCCCGACCACCGACCCGATCAAATAGTGAGTGTTTCCTATGTTGGTGACCCAGTCTCGCATTGCCTCGTTGATTGCGTCTTTGAGGGTCTTTGAGCCAGTCTCCACGGCTTTTACCTCCGTCCCCATGAGTTCCATTCTGTATGCGTTCATCTGCTGGCGTTTAATGTCTTTTGCCCCCATGTAGACGATAGTCTCAAACCCGAGAGTCGCTCCCACCATGGCCGTTGCAGTCCCATGCTGCCCGGCACCGGTTTCAGCTATCAGCCTGGTCTTTCCCATAAACTTTGCAAGCAGGGCCTGCCCGATAGCGTTGTTGAGCTTGTGGGCACCCCCGTGCACCAGGTCTTCTCGCTTGAGGTAGATCTTTGTTCCGTATTTCTTGCTCAGGTTCCGGGCAAGGTAAAGAGGAGTCTCCCTGCCCCCAAAGTCCCTGAGGTAGTGGTCAAGCTCTGAAAGGAACTTGGGGTCGTTTCTGTACTTCTCATACCCTGCCTCCAGCTCTTCCAGAGCCGGCATGAGGACTTCGGGTACGTACTGCCCTCCGAATTTTCCGTACTTTCCTTTTAGCTGAAATTCTGAAACTTTAGTTCCTGTCAATTTGATTACTCCCTTGTATCGTGATTTCTGATTTTGTTATTCCTGATTTCTTAATTCCTGATTTCTTAATTCCTGATTTTTTAATTCCTGATTTCTTAATTCCTGATTTTGTAATTCCTGATCTCGTGATCTGTGATGTTATGAAACCGAATTATAGTCTTAGTTTTGAAATGAAAGCGGATTTTTCAACCTTATTTCCACAGGCTAAAAGTTCCGATAAGTCAAAGAAAAGCAGTTATTCACGCCAGCAAACGCTCTGGACGAATTCTTTAGTTTTCTCAAAAACGGAGTCACTTTCCATAAGTGCAGACCCTATCAGCACAGCATCTGCCCCGGCTTGCATCACGCGCCTGATATCTCCAGGACGGTTCATCCCGCTTTCGCTTATGATGATATGGCTGGTCCCGTGGTCCAGGTCGTATTCCCTGATGAGGGGTACAAGCTCTTCTGTGGTAGCCAGGTCAATTTTAAGTGTATCAAAGTTCCGGTTATTAATCCCGATGAGCTTTGTGTCGGTTTCCAGCGCAAGTTCAAGCTCTTCCCTGTTGTGAATTTCAACCAGTGGCTCAAAGCCCTTCTCAAGAGCAAGATCAACAAAGCCGTCGAGCTCCTGTCCCAGGATGCCTGCGATCAGGAGTATAAGGTCGCTTCTCGCTTCTTCAAGCTGCAACCTGTCAATAATGAAGTCCTTCCTCAGAACCGGTAAACAGACTGTTCTCCTGACCGCGTTCAGATTTTCAAGTGAACCCCGGAAAATCCCTGGCTCAGTAAGGACGGAAATTGCAACAGCTCCGGCTTCTTCCATCTCCCATGCAAGCTCAGCAGCCGCTGACGGGGATATATCCCTGAAACACTTTCCAGGAGATGCAGGCTTGACTTCCGCGATTACCGGCATCCGGCCATCTGCCTTTACAGCTGCTACAGCGGCAATAAAGTCCCTTTTCAGGAATTGTGGCTGCGGGTCTTCGTTATGGACGTCGGCTCCAAGATCCTGGACCCTGGTTTTTGTTGTGTTGAGGATGTGAAGGATTGAATCGTGCATATGGTATCACTGGTGTATATTTATGTACAACAATGATTAATACCATACTTGTTATAAAAAGGTTTTGGATGATGACGAGAGTTAAAAGAGTGGACTAATTTCAAGGACCGGATGAAGCTTTCTGGTGGGCTGCGAGTCAGTCTGTTATTTTTGCAGGGAGCCGGACTGAAGAATTAACTGCTGACAATTCATTTCCGCGCAGAGCGGCTGACCCTGCCCTGCAGTTTAAACAAAAAGGACGTTACTATGCCGAAGGTTTGCAAGTATCGGAACACTTCTTTTGGTCCCGAAAACCGTTTTTCAAATCAAAGGTAATTATGGCTCTTTGTCATTCTCTATGGATAAGACGATTTTCACTTCAAGACCGCGTTGGTTTTTATGAGAAATAGCCACACAAAACAACGAAGAGCCGTAATGTGTCCTCCCCAGCTTGGCTGGCGGCTCTTCAAAATCACGCTTTTTGTAAGACCATTCTCCTGCGTCGAGCGTGACAGGAACGATTTATATGAAGAAGCGTAAAACCCCTGAGTCTTTAGCTCAGGGGATATAAGCGTCAACTTCAACCCTGATTCCGTATGTAATATTCTGCCGCCTCTTTACTAACATTTCCGATAATAGACGCAAAATAACCATCACTCCATAACGTATTCTCACCCCAATAATACTTTTTCATATATTCTTTTTGAGTTTTCCATAACCTGTTAGTATATTCTTGTTTCAATTTTCTGACAATTGACAAAACGCTAACTTTCGGCTCACTCTTGATCAAGAAATGAATATGGTCTTTGTCAGTTTCCATTTCAAGGATTTCAAAGTTAGACTCTTTTGAAATGTCAATCATAATCTGTTTGAGTTCTTCGCTAATTGGTTCAAGTATGACTTTTTGGTATTTGCAAACAAAAATAACATGATACATTAACAAAAATTTGCTATGATTCCGTGTTTCATACTTCGTATTTACCAAAAAGTACATGTGTTGTTAAAGCATATAATGCCTTTGTATGATGCAAGCGTTCAAATTTAGACTCTATCCTACAACTACACAAGCTATTCAATTGAATCAGCATATAGGTAGCTGTAGATTTGTCTATAATTGGGCACTTGACCAGAAAATTAAAACTTATGAGCAGACAGGGGAATCAATTTCCAGATTTGACTTAAACAAATTAATTCCTACTCTAAAGGCTTCTAATGAGTGGTTAGGAGAAGTTAACTCTCAATCATTACAGGGGATGACTAAGCAGGCTGAATCCTCTTTCACTAGATTCTTTAGAGAGAAAACAGGGTTTCCAAAGTTCAAATCAAAAAAGAATCCGATACAGTCTTTCCCTGTACCTCAACACTACACTGTAAACTTTGAAAATAATACTATCAAGCTTCCAAAAATAGAACCAATTAAAGCAGTTCTTCACAGGAAGTTTGAAGGAGAGCCTAAAACGGCTACGGTATCAAGGACATGTAAAGGACATTACTACATCAGTATCCTTGTTGAAGATGGAAAAGAACTTCCAGTAAAGGAAGCTTTCACAGAATCAACAACAGTAGGAATTGATGTAGGTATCAAAGACTTTGCTGTCCTTTCAACAGGAGAAAAGGTTGAGAATCCAAAGTACTTGAAAAACTCTCTTAAAAGGCTCAAAGTATTACAGAAAAGAGTCTCAAGGAAACAGAAAGGCTCTAAGAACAGGGCAAAAGCTAAACGAAGACTTGCTGTACTCCATGACAAAATAACAAATCAGAGAAATGACTTCCAGAACAAACTCTCTTTTAGACTTGTTAGCGAAAACCAAGCTGTAGCTCTGGAAACTCTAAATGTTAAAGGCATGGTTAAGAATCATCACTTAGCACAGGCTATAAGTGATTCTGCGTGGAGTAGTTTTGTAACAAAGTTGGAATATAAGGCTCAATGGTTTGGAAAAACCGTCCTGAGAATAGGACAATTTGAACCCTCTTCTAAGCTATGTAGTGTGTGGATACCACAATAAAGAGCTTCAGCTAAAAGACAGAGAATGGATTTGTCCAGACTGTAAAACCAAACACGATAGAGACATTAATGCCGCTATCAATATCAAAAAATTCGCTCTCATAGATCAGAATCTAATTGGATTATGACACCGTAGGGACTACGGGGATGAGCTTGGGGACTTGCCTTCAATAGAGGGAGGAATGAACCAAGAAACCACTCAGTCTTTAGCTGAGTGGTAGTTCACAACAGCGAATGATGTTGTAAAGATCAGAATGCTAAAATTCAGATCTATAACGAGATGACCTGAGATTTATATCTTCAGCAAATCTCCATGAACCCTCAACCACTCTTTCCTTTCCTCATAGTCCGGCAGGATTTTCTGCACCTCATTCCAGAAAGCTTTTGAATGGTCTTTATATTTCGTGTGGCAGAGCTCGTGGACGACCACATAGTCGATAATTGACATTTTAGCCATAACAACCCTCCAGTTGAACCTCAACTGGTTTGTCTTTGAACAGTTTCCCCACTTGTTTTTCAAGGCCTGGATCTTTATCAGGGAAGGCTTTTCTTCAAAATACAGCAGATACTTTCTGGCCCTCTGGTTGAGAACTTTTTCTGCTTTTTCGTGATAAAAACTGATGAATAAAGGCTGTATAATGCGGGGATAGTCAAATTCAGGAACATTTACTGGCACATGGGCTATGAATTTACTGTGGGTAAAGGTCAGGGATGGGATTATTTCTTCATTTATCTGCACTACTTTTAACCTGTAGTGCTTGCCTTTGTACGGAAATTTTTCTCCGCTTACAAATTCTTTCCGGGTCTCATTTCTTATAACCTCGTTCATTTTGTCGAGGTTGGTTATGATCCAGCTGGCTTTCCGTCGAAGATTTGCAGCAACCTCTTCTTTAGTCATGTTTCCCGGAGCTTTGACTGTAAACCCGGATTCCAGATCAATTACCAGCTCAATGGTTTTCTGCCGGGAAGAATAGGTTATAAGGTAATCAACAAGAGTGTTTCCGATTTTTATTTGCTCCATTGTCAGTCCCGTTGTCTGTTTATATCGGTCTGTTATCGGTCCCTGTTATCTGTGCTATTTACAGCAAGTTTCCGATTTACAACAAGGTTATAATTTACAGTAAGTTTCGGGAAAGGTTGAGAATATTATCTTTCAATTTCAGCCATTTTTATCCAAAATTTACTTTTATATAATTCATTTTGGCCATTTTATGTATTATATTTCTCTTTGCTCCCTTATCATCTGTAGTCATTTTTTTATTCAATTTTCTATTTACAGCAGGTTCCTGGCAAGGTTGAGAATATTATGGCTCTCCCTTTCAGCCGTTTCGATGTCAAAATCAATTTTATACAATTCCCTTTTGATCGTTTTAAGCATTATTTTTTGCTGTTCGGGTTTTTGCCTCCAGTCGATTACCGCAAGCCCGTTCAAGGATGAAAACAGTGAGAGGGAAACGCCTGCGAGCTTTTTCTCGTCCTCTTCTGTAAGGTGAACGGAAGGGTTCACGGAAGCTTTTTCGGCTCCGGCCTGAAGCTGGATATAAGCAGCCCTGACCATCTGGAAAACTGCAAACTCTTCCCTGCTCATTCCGTGTTTTCTTGCAACAACTTCGACATCAAGCCCGGCTTTGATTTTGTCAAGGTTAGCCAGGAAGGCTGTGGTGGAAATAAGCTCCTGTTCATGCTCTGCAATCAGTTTTTCGAGCTTTTCTCTGAGGGAGGTGTAGTAAATAGGATTTGTGTTAAGAAGGTTACTGATCGTGGTCCTTACCTTGTGCTGGATCAGGCTTGCTTTTGCTTCCTGTGAGGTCTTTTTGTTGACGATGTCATTGAACTCGGAGGAGTAAATGGAAACAGGGTCATGGAAGACTTTGATGCCGTTTGATTCGAGGTATTCGTGGATCAGCGCTTTAGCCTTGGGGACAGCTTCGAGCACACTCGGGGCTTTTATGCTGTAGTTTGTCCGCATCGAGTTGTAGATCCTGCCGTAGAGGTAGACGTCCTGCCTGAAGCGGTTTGCTTCGGGATTGGGGATGATGTTGTTTACAAGGGCGACAAATTCCTTGAAAGCCCTTTCAAACCTGATCCGCGTATCTTCGGCGCTCAGGACATCAAGCACGCACCTGTCCACGTATTCGGCGGAATCGTAAGTTGTAGGCGCGTCTTTGAAGAACCTTTTTACCTTGTTTGCCGCCTGCTCGGCTTTCGGGACATCGTCCATAAGGTGTTCGAGATAGCCTGCAATATCCCCTTCGTTGAAAATGTCAAGGGCTTCTTTGAGCCGCTTGGAAATCCCGCAGTAATCGATAATTAAGCCGTGAGTTTTGTTTTCGGTGTAGGGGCGGTTTACCCTTGCAACTGCCTGCATGAGGTTGTGTTCCCGGAGCGGCTTGTCAAGGTACATGACCTGCTCGATTGGCGCATCAAAGCCGGTCAGGAGCATGTCGCAGACGATCAGGAAAGCCAGTTTGTTTTCTTCATCAAACGGTTTCCTGAACTTTTTAATTATCTGCCTCTGCCGGGCTTTTGTCCTGTAGTACTTCCGGATTTCGGCGTGCGGTTCGTCTTTTGGGCTTGAGGAGATGATGATTTCCGATTCAGGAGCCCCTAGTTCGTCCAGAATCCGTTTGTAGGTAACGGCTGCATCCCTTGAAGGGGTTACGATCTGCGCTTTGAAGCCTTCGGGCCTGACAGCGGTTGTGTAGTGTTCGAGAATATCTTTGCAGATGACCCTTATTCTGTCCTCGTCTTCGGCAATTGTCCTGTATTTTCCGGCTTTTTCTTTGATCGCTTCCTGTTCAAGGTCGGTGTAATCAGCAAATTCGGAATCAAAAGCAACGTCAAGCTCGCTTCCCAGGATATGGACTTTCGGAAGCCTTGCCTGATATTTGATCTGGACAGTTGCCCCGTCGGCTATGGACTGCTTTGGCAGGTATCTGTCAATATAATCTCCAAACTCCCTGCGCGTGGATTTGTCGTTTTTATCAATCGGAGTGCCGGTAAAGCCGATGAATAAGGCTTTCGGGATTGCCGTCCGCATATTCAGAGCCCAGCCCAGGCTGGTGTTTACCCTATCATCCTCTTTGCTTTCCTTCACAGCCGTTTTCCCGTATCCCGCTTTCCCGTACTGGCTCCTGTGGGCTTCGTCAGCAAAGACAATGATGTTTTCCGAGCGGGACAGTTCGGGGTAAGTTTCGCCGTTTTTCGAGGAAAATTTCTGGATCGTGGTAAAAAGAGTCTTTCCAGTGGGGGTTTTCAGTTCGTCTTTTAGCTGCTCTACGCTTTCCACAGGTACGGGATTTGGGAAGCTGCAATTCTTAAACGTGCCTGATATCTGGGAATCAAGGTCATTCCTGTCCGTTACAATCAGGATGCAGGGATTTTCAAGCGAGGTCCCCGGCACTTTTTCAATCCTGCGGATTTTCAGAGCCGTATAGGTCATGGTAAGCGACTTTCCGCTCCCCTGAGTATGCCAGATTACCCCGCCTTTGCCCTCTGCCATCCGTTCAAGAATTTTGTTGCTTGCAATGTACTGGTTGTACCGGCAGAGCTTTTTATTCACACCGTTGTTTTCGGTTTCAAAAACAATGTAACTCCTGAGAATGTCCAGGAAATTTTCCTTTGAAAAAAGCGAGTACAGCAGAATATCCTGAGCAGGCAGCAGGCGGCTCTCCAGTCTTTCCTGTTCCGCCAGACCTTCCTGCTTATCCTGTCTATCCTGCCCCTCCTGATCTTCCGGTACTTTCTGTCCCTCCAACCCCTTCTTTCCAAGCCAGCCCGCAAGCTCCCTTTCGTTCAGAGGATACGGCTTTTTCCACTCAAGGAAGTACTTTGCAGGCGAAAAAGTGGAAGCATAAGTCGCCCTGTACCGTGCAAGAGCAACAAGGATCTGGTTCGGGTAAAAGAACTGCTCGTTCTTCTCCCTGTACCCGAAAAGCTGGGAAATAGCCTCATCAATAGGCTCCTGCAAGTTCGGGCTTTTGCACTCAAGCACAGCCAGCGGAATCCCGTTTACAAAAACCACAAGGTCAGGAATGATCGTAAAATCGTTATTCTTAACATAAAACTGGTTGACAACCGTAAACTCGTTCTTCCCAGGCTCATCAAAATCAATAAACTTAACCGTCTGCGACTTCTTCCCAAACCCCAGGTCCTGCTTGAAACTGGTATAGTTAACCAGCTTGTAATACAGCAGCTCATTAGCCTCAACAAGCGATGCCGCCTGAACAACCGTGATCTCCCTGACCGCCTTATTCAGCCCGACTTCATCAAGCCAGGGATTTATCTCCTGAATCTTCCGTTTCAGGATGTCCAGCAAAAAGAACTGCTGCGGCTCTTTTTTTAGCTTTTTCCCATCAATGTAGTTGTATCCCAGCTTTTCAAATAAATCAAGAGCCGGTTTTTCCACAAGCGTGTATTCATCAATCTGGAGCTGGGATTCGTCTGCCATTATACGCACACTCTTACTTCTCCTGCCCGAATTGCGCGTCGGGAGCACGCGTCCTTCTCGCTGCGCTCGAGAGGACCACAATTCAAAATTGTCATTATGCGCACACTCTGACTTTTCCAGTAAGAAGATCCTGCATAAGTCCTTTTTTAAGTTCTTGAAGTTTGTGTAAATATCTCTGGTTGTCCTGAATCTGGGAATCCACTTTTGAGAGGATGGAGGCAATTTTTTGTTGTTCGCCGAGAGGAGGAAGAGGAATTTTCATGTCGAAAAAATCTCCATTTCTTATGTGAACTTGTGTGCTTCCAACCATTATTTTGTTCATTATTTTTCTGTATATTAATGAATTAGAATACTGTATTAAAAAATTATTATCAAGTGTCTCTCTCAGTTTAAATCCATAAACTCCTTGAGCCATAAGATATTCATAATCATCATTAATTTTTACTATTAGACCTATGTTTGGACCAGAAGGAACTAAGTCTCTTAGAGTTGTGATCAAATAGTTTTTATCGACTATTGATGATTTATGTTTTTTAGCAAATTCATCTCTTGCGTAGGATTGCTCACTTTCCTTTATTCTAAGTATTCCTCCTTTTGCAATTGCTTTTTTGGGAAATACCCTAAATCCATCTTCGGCAAAGTCCGTAGGTTTTAGTGGAGCTCCTCCCTTATATTCAACTAAGTGCGAATTTATTGTTGAGATATTCCAACTTTTTGGCATTTTTATTTTTTGGCCTTTAAATAGGAATGTTTTGAACTCCGTATGCCCAATACCTTTTGTAAGCAGTTTCTGCATCAGACCTTTTTTCAAGATTTCAGTTTTCTCAATAATCTGCTCTGTCTGTTCGATTTGTTCATCGACTTTTGAGAGGATGGAGGCGATTTTTTGTTGTTCTTCTTTTTGAGGTAAAGCAATTTTGAAGTTATTTATATTTTCAAGACTTAGATTTGCTTGTGCTGATTGCACATTTATCCTATCAATATGCTTTTGAATTTGAGGTCCTTTTAAATAGAAATAAACATATTTTATGTCTGTTTTTTGGTCTTCTTTTAGTCTAATTATCGCTAAAGCTTGATTTGTATTTGCGGGGAGAATTTCAGAATTTACTATTGCAACTCTACCTAGAGCTCCTGCAATTGAAAAAAGTAAATCCCTGTCTTTTAAGATTGATCTTTTGAGTGCTTTGTTTGCATCCTCACTGATATGAGAAAACATATTTAGCAAGAAATTACCACTTGCACTAATACTTTCAATTTTTACAAAATTGATGCCTGTGTTTTGATAAGAAAACCCAACAGTAGTTGGAGTAGTTCCTTTAGTAATCAATTCGCAAAGAACTCCTAATTTTTCTATGCTCCATTCTTCCGGTATCTCTCCAAGTTCCGTTTTCTTATACCCTTCGGGAACTGAAACATTTTTTGTCATTTACAAACCCTTTTCCACTTCAAATCTGAATTCGCCAGTCAGTGCTTTGCGAATTTAAAAATTCACTAAGTTAACTGTTGCATTTCTTTAATTCGTCACGCAGTGCGTGATGAATTTAAAAACTTACAAAGTTGGCTGTTATTCCCTTTTAATTTATCAATCGGCAGTTAATTGTCTAAATTGTCACTTTTTTTGACACTCTTCTTTTACAGGGCTTCTAATTTTTTCGTTTTTGTCTTCTCAAAGTCATTATGTCCCAGCCGCGCTGAGGCGCGTACAAGAACGACCGGAAGAAGCTATTCAGGCTGCCCCGGAAAAGTTATTCCTCTTGAATTTGTCAAGCAGTGCCTGGTGAATATATAATTTTAAAGTGTCCGTGCGCTCTCCTCTCAATTGGCCACGCAGTGAGTGACCAATATAATATTTTCCAAAGTGAGCCCAAAATTGAGAGATTTCTCATTCCTCTTCATTCCTCGTACCCTAAATCCTTCAAATAAGCCTGCATTTCGCTGTAGGACTCGTCTCTCTGCCTGATAAGCTCTTTTAACTCTTCGTTGACCGCAGCCACGTCAATTTCAGGTTCAGCTTCTGAGGTGTCCACATAGAGGGAAATGTTCAGGTTGTAATCATTTTCGACAATGCTTTCTTTCCCGACAACGGAACAGAACTTTTCAATATCTGCAAAGCCGTCAAAAGCCGAGACGATCTTCTCGATATTTTTGTCCCGCAGGAAATTCTGGGCTTTTCCTTCTTCATATTCGGAAGAGGCATCGATAAAGAGGATTTTGCCTTTTCTTTCCGGGCGTTTGTTTTTGTTGAAGATTAAAATCGTGCCCGGGCTGCTTGTGTTATAGAAGAGGTTCTGGGGGAGGGCTAGGACAGCTTCGATCTGGTCATCATCAACATAGCCCTTACGGCAGACTTTCTCCTGCCCGCCGCGGAAGAGGACACCGTTGTCAAGCACAATTCCAAGCACACCCGACGAGTTCAGGGTCGCTGTCATGTGCTGAATCCACATCCAGTCGGCAGAAGAGGCGGATGGGAGCGCGTATTTCACACGGGAATAGGGGTCGCCTTTGGCGAGCCAGTCTCTTGACCATTCTTTCTGGTTCCACATGGGGTTGGCTAAAACACGGTCGAAAACCATCAGTTCGCCGTTGTCCAGCAGCTTGGGGTCGGCCATCGTGTCGCCTTTCTCGATCCGCGCGTCAAGGATGTCGTGCAGGAGCATGTTCATCTTACAGATAGCCCAGGTGTTGAGGTTCTTTTCCTGTCCGAAAAGGGAGATCTTGTTCTGGTTTTTGCCGTGTTCCTGCAAATAGTGGAGACATTCGATAAGCATGCCGCCTGAGCCGCATGTGGGATCGCAGATCCGCATATCTTCGGTGGGTTTGACCAGCTTTACAAGGAGCCTGACCACTTCTTCAGGGGTGTAGAATTCCCCGCCTTTCTTTCCGGCATCGTCTGCAAAGTGTTTAATCAGATATTCGTAGGACCTGCCCAGCATGTCCTTGTTTTCAAGAGAATGGTTTGCCAGGTTGTATTTCCCAAAATGGGTGATAAGCTTCTGGAGGACGGCATCGGAGATGCGTCCCTTGTCGTTAAAATCAATCGCGATCAGCACGCCTTCAAGAGAAGAATTTTCGTGTTCCAGGACTTCAAAGGCTTTGTTTATAGCCTCTCCGATGTCAGAAGACTTCTTTTCAAGTTCGGACCAGCGGGCGCGAGGAGGGACGAAAAAGCTGCCTCCGTGCTCGTCTTTGTCAGTTAAAGCGATCTCTTTTGCTTTGGCATCAGGCATGCCTTCTTTTACGAGTTCTTCCGTAACCCGGATGACATTTTCATCAAACTGGTCAGAGAGCCTTTTCAGGAAAAGCATCCCGAAAATGTAGTGCTTGTATTCGGAACTATCAATTGAGCCCCGCAGGATGTCTGCGGCTTTGAAAAGGTGAGTGTTGAGTTCATTGAGGGTTAAAGGCATGTTTTTTGGTCCTGTTCTGATGAGAATGGAAATTGTGGTTTAAAATTCTGCATATGGAATGAAGGGGTTGGAATTGAATATTGGTTGGAATCGAATTATATGACTATCTCTTATTAATATTCCAGTAAAAAGCTTGTGATTCTGATTTATTCGTTGAGGATCAAATATATTTTTTGGATTATGTTCTGACGATTATAATCAACTGTGTTTTAAAATTCTGCATATGAAATAAAGAGGTTAAAACCGAAAAATACGATATTCTCTCGTAATCCAGTAAGAAGCTTGCGAGGAAGTGGGCTGAACTTATAACTTTTTTGATAAAAACCGTCGGGCTCAAGCCGCGTCTGATCGCTGAAAAAAAAAGCGGGTGGATACCATTTAGGTTCCTGATATAGTATCTCCCAATTACTGAGTTTCCCCGAACCTTATAAGTAAAATAAACTGGGACCTGATAGCAAAAATCCTTAAAATTTCACAGGTCCCCTCTACCCGGTTAGTTCTCAATGTGGTCATAAATCATGACCATTGCCTTTGTTATTTTGTACATGTCTTCAAGGATCGGTGTTGTGCCTTCAGGCTGCCCGAGGGTTGCGTTTGCAGCATCGAGCATGTCCTGCGGATATACGAGGCTCGCGTTCAGATCCGCAATCGAACTGTCGAAAGTATTCATAGCTGATTTTGCGCTACTCATGTTTGAGGGATCTTTCACATAAACAATCGTTGAGTCCACCGTGTCTATACCTGTAGATGTTCCCTCTATTGTGGACTGCAGGAAAGGATATTCTCCAGAGTGGTCGTTGAGGGTCTTGTTTATAAGGTTCAGGTTGAGGTCAAGCAGGCGAAGCATGGACTCGAGAAAACGGAAGCCTAGGCCCACCTCCTCTTCAACAACTTCAGTTTTGTTATATGAAGTCGTTGAGTATCCTGTTAAATTTATTTCCCCGTTTTCATTTTCAAGAACTGTCCCGGCTTCATAAGTTGTTTTTGCTGAAGCTGGAAGTACAGATAGAATGATGAAGAGTCCTGCGGCTATCCACAGGCAAAAGACCTGGAATCTGTCCATAACAATTTTCCCCACTATTGTTTATCAGAACTTTAAGAAATTTAATGGAACCTAACGGAACCTAACGGAACCTAACGGAACCTAACGGAACTTAACAGAACTTAACGTATTTTCTTCCCTGTTAAAAAATAAACAATGCTGCCTATAAATACGTAATGATTTATGTAAAATAATTGTATAAGTTGAATACCTTCAAAAGGACAATATAATGAAAAGTTTGTACAGATTTTTTTTCATGTTTTTTTTCATGTTTGATAATATTTAAACTACTGTGTACTGAATGTTTAGAAAATAAAGTATCAAGTTGCGCTATAAGATAAGAAAAATCCCAATTTCTCTCAAAAACTTTATATTTACAAACTTCAAAATTATAATATTGGAATTATTTTTCAAAAACTTTAACAGTCTTGATCTGGCTTTAAAACTCTCCTTCTCAATAGCCTTCTTCAAATACACTATCAATGAAGTTCGCGGGCATCTAAAATCATGAACAATAATCAGGAATTAAGACACTGCATCTCACTGATTTTTGCCTCCTGAAATGCCCGAAGTTCCGGACACTTTTCCCCCTGAGAAAAGCGAAAAAGACTGTAAACTGTTTAATTCACAGTGCAACTAAGAGAAAAAAAGCTGTAGCCTCTTAATTAGTCCCCTGAGAAAAGTTCACAACTCTAATCATAAATTATACATCTTAAGCGACGTTCAGATCAGCGTCCATAAATAAGTCCTCTTGAAAGTCCTCTTGAGCGCAGCGAAAAGTAACCGTTACTTGTCCATAAATAAGTCCTCTTGAAAGTCCTCTTGAGCGCAGCGAAAAGGACCGCGTACTCCCGAGGCGCAATTCGGGTGGCGAAGGATTTACATGTAAGGCGAGCATACAATGCACAAAAAGCCGACAGAAAGACAGGCACACATAATAATAAGTTTAACTCTAAGGCGGGAAGTCCCCTTCCTCGGAGCGTAAGCGACAGGTGGGGGATGAAAGCCGTCAACTTCTACACCAAAACTATGATTGAGAACACCAGAGCCAATACAATAATTGTTGGTGATCTTAATGTAAAAAATATGACTTAATCAGAAAGTAACTGGAAAAAGAAAACGTTCTCAGAATAGATCAACTCAGAATCAAGGATATCTTTCTCGTTTCATCGAATTCTTGACCTACAAAGCAAAGCTTACAGGTAAAAAAGTAATAAGAATTGATGAAACTTATACATCAAAGGAGTGCTGTGTCTGTGGAAAAAGACACGACATGCCTCTTTGGGAAAGAATTACGAAATGTGATTGCGGAAACGTTATTGATAGAGATAGAAATAGTGCTATCAACATCATTAAGCGATTCTTATCACAGAATGCTTTGTGGACAGGCTATCAGAAATTTTCTGATAATCTTTGACAAACAGGATTACAGATGGATACTTGCATAACTGCAAATATCCAGGTGACGTAATCACTCGACGGAAGCTCCGTCCTCACTTTCATCAGAAAGCAGGGTGGGGTAGTTCACATAAGACTAAAAGATCGGTAGAGGAACTGAAATGGCTGTATGGAAGGGTAAGAAAGTGGTTTTGCACACCACTATGGGTGACATCACTCTTGAACTGTTTGAAGACATGCCGATTACGGCAGGAAACTTTGCAAAACTTGTGGAAAAGGGCTTCTATGACGGCGTGATTTTCCACAGGATAATTGACAAATTCATGATCCAGGGCGGAGACCCGACAGGAACGGGCATGGGAGGACCCGGTTATGAGATCCCGGATGAATTCACGAAACACAACCGGAACGACAAGGGCACGATTTCAATGGCAAATGCAGGCCCGAACACAGGTGGGAGTCAGTTCTTTATTAACCTTGTAAATAACACTCACCTTGATAAAAACCACCCTGTTTTCGGAAAGGTCGTAGAAGGTATGGAAGTTGTCGAAGCCATGGGGAAGGTAAAGACCGATCGCCAGGACCGCCCGAAAACTGAAATAAAAATCACAAAGGCTGAGCTGGTCTGAGGAAAAGTTATGTTGCTGTCGAGCTTTAACTTCTATTTCATCAGGATTTAACTTTTACAGGAAAGAAGGTCAACTACCCGCTAAATCTAAAGATTTAACGGGTTTCCTGTTTTATTCCCGAAACCTCAATCATTTTTATTACTTTCTTAAATTTATGTTTGTTTTTTCTCTTCTCCTTTTTCGCGGGTTTCAGGATTTGATTTTCTGGTTTCGGGAACATACTCCTTATTAGGACAAGCACTCACAAAATAATCGTTCTCATTTTGGATGAGCCTGCAAAAATGAAGGGTTGAGAAGAAAAAGAAAACAAAAACAGCTCAAAAATAAAAGTTCAAAGGCAAAATAAGAAAATCAGGGAATATAAAGTAACATCCCCTATTTTTCAAATTGTTTATTTCAGGATTCTTTTCTTTGCAAAGAATACCAAAGCAAGGATTCCGAAAAACGCAAAGGAACTCTCGAACCCAGGTGTGCTCTTTTCAACGTCACCTGTTTGCTCTTTGCCGGTGACTGTCCTGGTTTCTTCCTCTTCAGCCGGAGTGATCACTATAGCCCCGAGTTTGTCTCCTGTAATCGCATAAAGGGAGAAGCCCGGAGTTGCTGCCTTGAAATAGTAGTATTCTTTGTCTTCATATGTCATTTCTGTGAGAAGCGAATTCCATTCTTCATCGTGGAACCTGTCCATTGTTATGGTAGAGACATCAATATTGTTTTCTTCTACCCAGCTTTTGGATACCCTGAAGTTAATATCCGCTCCATTGATGTTGTTTCCACTTTCGAATCGTTCGTTTCCGACCAGGATGTTCATCCACTGGTAGACTTCTCCGTCGGGTTTTTCTCCGGAACTTCCGTCTCCAAGAACCTCAATCCTTATGATGACATTTCCAGAATACTGCTGTGAAGTGAAACTCAGGCCCAGTACGCCGGAAACAGGATTATTAAAGATAAAGGTGGTTTCGGACCCAGCAACAACTCTTTTCTGTGAGCTGTCAATGCCTGTAACACCTGTGCTTCCTTCACTCGAAGGAATGTAATTAGCAGAGCTTTTGTGCCTTGTTGTCGTAGAGGGAATAATCGTAAGGGGCAGATAGTCAAAGGTCCCGTTTACGAATTCATAGGAGGAGTCTGCAATTCCGTCCTTGTCAGCATCCGTACAGTTTTCAGAAAAGCCTGTCCCGTTGGGATTTGCCCAGTAGTTGCCTCCAAGATACAGACCTCCGACTATACTTTCCCCTGAAGTTTTGCTGATGTTCCAGGTGTTGTTAGCCTCGCTGTAAATGAGGGTGTTGTTTACGTTGTTGAAATAGTTGTTGTAAATCGTGTTATTTCCACTTTCCGGACCTTCAGTATCCCCTACAAGCCCGATGCGGGACATAATTTCAGTCTGGTCCAGATCAAGGGCAAGTCCTGCCAGGCTGTTCTCGACCACGGTGTTGTCGTAGATAAGGCTGTTATTTACATCATAGAGCACGATTCCGTAAGAATTGCCGGACAAAGTATTCCCGGCAAGGATGCTTTCTCCTGTTAACAGAAGCCCGATTTCACTTTCATCTACCGTGCATCCTGTCACTGTATATTCAGCCCCTGTGCCTTCCTGGAGATTTTGAATCAGGATTCCTCCGGAACTACAGTTAGTTACGGAGCAGTCACTTATGCTGCAATTGTCACCATCGTAGGATACTAGTCCAATCTTACAGCTTTCAAGAGTATTGCTTTCAAGGGTTGCGTTCAAAGGTTCATAGAGATAAATGCCCCAGACCTGATAAGAGTCCTCAACAGTGTTGCCCTCAAGCCTGAGATCCTCTAAAGAATCTAAACCGATTCCATATCCTGTGGGTTCCAGACTTCCGCTGACAAGGGGAGAATTCCCAGCTCTAAGCAGTGCATACTCACCTGTTACATTCTGAACCGTATTGTCCAGAAATTCTACATTGGAAGAATCTTCCGCATAAATTCCCATATACCCGATATCCCGTACCGAGTTTCTCACAAGCCCGATATTCTGGCAATCCTCAATAAAAATTCCTGTGAGGCCTGCCTGGTCAACGACATTGTTTTCGAGCCTGATATCCTGGCAATATATAGAATAGATCCCAAAGCCATAGGCTTCCTGGGACTGCACAAGGTCCGTGTTTACAAGGATATTTTCTCTTATGAGGGTGTTTTCCCTTGAGAGGGTGTTTTCCCTTGAGAGGGTGTTTTCCCTTGAGAGGGTATTTTCCTCGCTTCTTACAAGCTTTGAATTTACAGAGCTATAGTATGAGTACTCTTCTGAGGCATTCTGAACAGAATTGCCCGTAAGTGAACAGTTCTCGGAATCAAAGGTGACAATCCCATATATAGAGTTCTGAACTGTATTCTCAGTAAGAGTGATATTCATATCCTCTTCAAACACAATCCCAGCCCATGAGTTTTCAATCCTGTTGTCCGAGAGCCTGACGTCCTGAGAAGATAAAACTGTGACTCCAAAGAAAGTGTTGTTTATAGTGTTGTTTTGCATTTCCGAACTCGTATTATACAGAAAAACCGCATATGAGTTGTTCTGTAGCACAAGGTCCTTAATTTCGGCATTTCCACAGTTTATGCAGTAGATAACCCCTGCATCACTTCCAATTGAAGGATTTGGCTCCCCTTCAAGGTAATAAACCGCTTTTCCGTCTACAAGATTGCTGGTATCAATTATATTCCCGGTTGCGTTATCAAAGTCATAGATCTCGTAGATATCGAGATCAAAATTGTACCAGTTTCCAGACATGTTATTGCCTGTAAATGTACAGTTCTGGATATCCCAGAGGCTAATTCCATATATTCCCGAACTTGCAGTGTTGTTTCTCAGGACACATTCATCGGAATAACCCAGGCTGATGCCGTAATATGAGTTTGAAACTGTATTGTCGGTAAGATTACAGCTGCCGGAATAATACAGATAAATGCCATAATCATAAGCATCTGAGACTGTGTTGCCGGAAAGATTACAGCCGCTGCAAGAGTACAGATCGATGCCATCTTCAGTGTTTGAGATTGTGTTACCGGTCAGGACACAGCTTCCGGAATTATTCAGGTAAATGCCATCATAACCAGTATCCGAGACTGTATTACCGGTCAGGATGCAACTGCCGGAATTAGACAGATAGATGCCTTGATACTCAGTATTTGAAATTGTGTTGTTGGCAAGAAGACAGTTGATGGAAGAGCTGAGATGGAAGCCGTAACTGGTAGAACCGGAAACCGTATTGTTGATCAGGTTGCAGCCGCTGGAACTCTCCATCTGAATAGCGCAGTCGTTCCCCGAAAACTTGTTATTGATTATATTAACCCCTGAAACCCTGGTTATGAAAACTCCCGTATAGTATCCTTCCCCGGTAATGTTGAATCCACTGATGGTTACGTTATTGGCAATTACTTTGAAATTGTGGCTAGGGGAAAACGTTCTTACAATCGTATCGTCGGGATTTCCGGAAAGGGAACGAATGGTGAGGTTTGCTACATTAACATCTACAACCTCTGTATACGTTCCCGGATAGACAATGATCGTATCTCCGGAGCTTGCATTGTCTACCGCAGCCTGGATGGTTGTATAATTACCGCTGCCCCCAGCATCTACGTATAGGGTTGAAAATGCAGGTGGAGAAGGTGGAACCAGTCCAATGGGTGTAGAAGCTGCTGTTCCACTGGAAAGAAGAAAGATTAAACATGCAATTGTTAAAAATTGAAAATTATTTTTTCTATACAGTAATCCCATTTTTTCAGATCTCCTCATATTCGTATTAATCATCAATGGACTAAATTTCATTTTATTTCAGATGAAATATCTATTAAATTTTTATATATTGTATTTTATTAGTATGAGAAATAGTATAAATAATTTAATCCTGTAGGGGACGGATTGTTAATAGATTGCTAATAAATGGACATTGCTGTGCAAAAACGGTCTTGTAAAAAATCAGAATAAATCAGAAAAAATCGGAAAAACAGGCACAAAGCGATGAAAGTACTTTTCAAATCAAGTACTTTCATACCAAAGTGAAGAAAAACCCACTTATTTAAGTGGTTTAACGGGAAAAACCCATGGAAAAATATTATAGATGTTATTTTTTATCAAGCTGACGTTGCAGTTTGCCATTTCCTTATGTTCAACACCTTCCCCATTCCCATAGTCAACACCTCCTCTATCACCTGCCAGCTTAACCAGCCAGGCATTCCCATTTTTAACACCTGTGGCTATGTACCCGTCGTCTGAAGTCTGCTGGCCGGAATAGAGCGTGCAATTTGGAAATATTTTTATCCACTCCTGATTACCTTCACTGTCCGTTTTAAGTATGAAAGCAGAACCATCTATAACATGGGAAAAAGAATCATTATACCTTCCGGTCAGCACATAACCATTGTCTGAAGTAATCGAAATCGAGATTGCAGCATCATCCTTCGGGCTGCCGAAGGTTTTATTCCACTGCTCCTGACCATATTCATCGGTTTTTACAAGCCAGATATCGTCACTGTTTGAGTCCTTTGATCTGGTTGTGCTGGCAATTGCATATCCACCGCCAGGGGTCTGCTTAACAGAATCAGAACTTAATGTTTCAAGACTCTGGTTTTTGCCAAAGGTACTATTCCATTGTTGATTGCCGTTTATGTCGTATTTAGTTATCCGGATATCATAATCGACCAGAAGTGCAGCGAAATAACTTCCAATCTCATACTCAACCATATCCCCTACTATGTATCCCCCATCCGAGGTACGTTCAGCCCTATATTTGAGATAATCCTCGTGAGTGATTTCATCAGATACCCTGTTCCATATCTCATTTCCATTACTGTCGGTCCTGACCAGCCAGGGTTCAGCATAGCCGGAAGGAAATGTATAGCCTGATAACACATAACCGCCATCCGAGGTCTGGCTGGCAAAGTATCCCTCATCAAAATACGTCCCTCCGAAAGTTTTATTCCACTGCGGATTCCCCCTTTCATCAACCTTGATAAGCCAGGCATCCGGATAGCCTTTCGTACCTTTGCCGTATGAGGAGCTTATTCCTGCAACGATATATCCATCGTCTGAAGTCTGTCGAATACACCAGGAGCTATCTTCACCATCTCCGCCAAAAGACCTGTTCCATTGTTCTGCAGGTGCTGCTGCAACGGCTACATTCGAAAACTGCGAAAACAGAATTAAAATAAGAAAAATCTGGAACATTCTATACCCTGCATTTTTCTGAAACATTCTATTTCCTGCATTTTTAACCATTCTTTCACTCCAAAAATATATACGCTTCCGGGTTATATCCGACGATCTTGATTGAGGCTCTCCGTCTTTATCAGCAGTAAAGTCGATTTCTTGAACTCTTTAAACTCCTTTTTATTAATTCCTTATAAGTTTTCTGACCATAATCTCTAACAATCAAAGAAAAGGAGACTTATATAGTTGAAAAGGAGATTAAAAAAGCTAATTTGTGAACCTGGCCAGAAAAAGCCTATAACTATTTATCAATAAGTCATTAATTTCTGTTAAATGTATTAAGTCAAACCTGATTTTAACTTCATAAATCGGAGGCAAAACCGTGAGAAAAATTATAAAATATGGAATTTTTCTGGTTTGGGTTCTTTCTTTGCTGACATTAAATGCTTTAGCTTTGTCAGATCCTTCAAACGATAATCTCAAACTGGAAAACAATAACAGTGAATCCATTGGTATTGATATATGTATCGACTTCATATGGTATACCCATGAGGAGTTAAGAGACCACTCCGATACGATTGTAATAGGTACAGTTAAGGAAATACTTACACCCAGATGGAATACAGCAGACGGAAAACAACCGCATAAATTACTTTCTAAATTTGAATATCCTGACGACGTCATTTACACTGACATCGTTATAAGTGTTGATGAATACCTGAAAAATCCGTCACCGTCCGGAGAACTTATTGTAAGAGTCACCGGTGGGACGGTTGGGGATTTTAGCATGGCTACAGATGCAGATCCAAGTTTCAACACCGGTGAAAAGGTTTTGCTCTTTCTGAGAATAGACACTAACCCGAATACAAAGGATATTGGTCCTGAACACTTCATAGTTACAGATTTTTACCGTGGTAAATATACATTAACCGAGGATGGAAAAGCTACAACGCCTGATGAACATACTACTCTGGATGTACTGTTGAGTTCAATTAATCAAACTAATAATAACACAAGTGATACCGAAGTATCAGATAATAAAGAAACAGCAGATAAGCAAGAAGGATCAGGTTCTACTATTCAATCAAAAAGAATTCCTTTCATAAGCTTTTTCTGGACGCTTGGAGCAGTGCTCGGAGCAGTTCTGATTGTAAGACACAGTGTAAGACACAGATAAAAATAGGGTTTTTTCTGATAGACACAGATAAAAATAAGGTTTTTTCTGATCTCATTTAATGGCTACTCTGCTTTATTAAGGAGGTATCACGAATTTATTATGGAGCAGGAAGATCAAAGCATTTTGGAGAGGGGGAAGAATAGTGAGTACTTATAGCAATGGCATTCTCTTATTCAGGTTCAGGAATGAGATACTCGAAATAATGCTGGTTCATCCGGGTGGGCCAATCTGGGCAAAAAAAGACTATGGAGTGTGGTCAATACCTAAAGGGCTACCCGAAGAGCATGAAACTCCTCTGGACACAGCAAAAAGAGAATTTAAAGAAGAAACAGGGTTTGAGGTTGACGGCGAGTTTATTGATCTGGGAGAGTTAAATCAACCTAACAGAAAAATAGTGCATGTATGGGCTCTTGAAAAAGACCTGGATATAACAGGTGTTGTAAGTAATACATTTACGCTTGAGTGGCCAAAAAACTCCGGAAAAGTACATGAGTATCCCGAGGTCGACAAAGCAGGCTGGTTTGATATTGAGCTAGCTAAGAAAAAAATACGAAAAGGACAGATCGGCTTTCTTGATAGACTCATGGATGTTATAAATTACTCCCCGAAGGAAGAGCACTCAGACAAAAGAAAAAGATACAGACAAACTACACTATTTTAAACAATGACAAAGTTTGATGATCTGGAGAGAAAACTTATAAGACTATAATTATCGTAGACGTTTCCAGAATCTTTAATAACTTCCAAAATACTGCGTGAATTAGGGAGAATAATAGAAACAGCGACTTTCTTATCGATTTCGTTCATGTCAACCACAGCAATAACTGAGGGGATTTTGACCTCTAAATATATTATACTTTGAGAAGTTCAGATTTTTTGGAATTCAATCCTTATTTAGTGGATCTTGCCCTTGAATATATAATAGACAATCTGTCAATACGATCCCATACAATATCATATACAAATCTAGCATAAGAGAAAGGATAATTCACCCAAAAAACCAGTTTATTGAAGCGCGATAGATCCCTATAACCCTCTACCCACATTGATTCACTTAAAAATCCCTTCCATATATGAGATTTTTGCATATGTTTCCATCGCCTGAACATATGGGTTATTATGAGTAAGAAGGTACAAACGACCCCTAATTGTTTTTTTGTCATTTTTTCACCCTCACCGACTAATAAACTTAATAATAATAGGTTAACAGGAAAATGCATTAAAAGCAACATATTTCTTACAGATTATATCTTAACCGATTATATCTTAACCGAATACAGATGAATATCTTTTCAAAATTATACTTTCTTTCTTCCCATTTTCTTTCGTACATACCGTAAAACCCCATAAGAACAACCCAACAGAAGCATAATCTTAACTGGTTTCTCACCTGCTTTGAGGAGTTCTTCGATTTTTTCATGGTCGAATTTTGGTTTCTGACCTTTCCTTTTTGGAGGAGATTGGCGACTCATTAAGATTTCACCTCTTCATACAATTTACTGTGCTTTCAAGTCCAAGAGGGTTGGTCATTTTATAGGTTCAACTGTAGCTGAAAAATTCTTTAGCTTCCATAGGCCTGACAGAACCTCAAGAAGTTGGAAAAACCACTTAGAAATCCCATATTATCCTTCCCCACAATACAACATATTATAATAAAAATATAAAAGCCTTTCATATTAATTATTAATTTAAACTATTAATATTTCTTGTATCATCCTCTCCTTTTCATCAGAGGCCCGAACCAGATACAGACAGGTGATTGGCAGCATGTAAAACAAGACAACTACCCACTGGTCTTCTCTCCGGAAGCTGTGAGAATTGGGTGACGTGGAAATAGTGGAGGACCGAATTGTGCGGGACGGAAATATCTGGACCTCGGCAGGCACTTCTGTCGGTATCGGTCTGGCGCTTGTATTTGTCGAATACATGGCATATGAAAAGACGGCGGGTAAAATTTAGCTTGGTGCCGAGTACTATCCGGCAGGCAGGTCATATGGTATGATGCGCAAAATTCCACAGGCTCCTGAATATTTGAGGAAAAGGGACTGAAACGTCCACCAACCCTTTAAAAAACTTTACTTCCATGTTACTTCAAGGGGCTTCCTGCGAGGGATTCCATAAACTTTGTACTGCGGGTTGCCAAACATCATTGCATAGGCAGATTTTCTGCCAGCAGGCAGGTCGAGTTCCTTCTGAAGAGGTTCGTAGAACATGGCAGCAGCCGCAACAAAGCCAGCCCAGCAGGTACCAATACCGAATGCCGGTGCAGCGAGATCAAAATGGGTGAGGGCGATTGTGGCATCAACAGATGCAATTGGGTTATCTTCAGGGATATGGGCGAAAAGCAGGTGCGGAGCGTCCCGGCAAATGATGTCGTATCCCTGATCCCATGCCGAAATAAGCGCAGGTACGTAGTCGCTCATCGGGTGGGGGGTGTTCACCAGACTCTTCATCCATTCGATGGTGAGCCCGGCAATCTTTCTTACTTTCTCCGGATCATGGACAACGAGCCACTGCACTGGCTGACCGTTGGTTCCGGATGCGGCGTAGTGGGCAATATCGAGGACTTCGAGGATTTTCTCCTTTGGCACAGGCTCTCTGGTAAAATGCCGAATAGACCTGCGTTTCTTGAGATAGAACGCTATGTCCTCAGAAGAGATGTTGCCAGTATCTGCAGGCAGGGGAACTTTCTCATCAGGGCGAAGGTTCAGGACGAGAGCCTCAGACGGGCAGAAAGCTTCGCAGTGCCCGCAATAGAGGCAGCGTAAAATGTTTTCGTCTTTCACTTGCGGAAGATGAACCTCATCAACTGAATCGATAATACCTGAAAGGCATACCTTTACGCAAATGCCGCACCGTGTGCAGCGATTCTTATCAACAATAAGGTGGGTCATAAGTATCAAATCCTGTTAAAGGCAAATTCTGTCAAGGGCAGATATATTAACCGGTCGGCATTACTAACCAGTCAGTGTTTGTTACTTTTCTTTGTTTCTTTGTCTGTAAAGATTCACTTACTATTAAGTTCCATAAACCTTTTGCAGGAAGCCTCTGAGTCTTTAGCTCAGGGGTAATTGACTTATTCCTGAATAGCCCGAGTTTCGCTTCGGGATCACAGGAAATCGGAGATTTTCTGGGAGTTGCACTGCAAGTGCAACAGCATGAGATCCTTTTCGCTGCGCCCAAGAGATCTATTTATAAAAATTAGGACTTACGCAGTTGAATTTAACACCACGAGCGAGAAAGACTTAACTGTATAAACTTAAATAATGTTGACGAGTCCGCATGTGCATGATTTTTCATTTCAAGTGCGTAAGTCCTAAAATATTTATGACCAGTACAACGTCATTCGCTTTATCATTTCGTTTTTGTCACGCTCGACACAGGAGAGCGGCTTTCAGACAAAAAAATAAGACAAAAGACCCGAAAGAAAAGCCGGAAAGTAAAAATGGAGTAAAAAGTTGGGAGTTGCAGTCAGAACCTGATAAAAATATATCTGAAAATACTCTTTTCCACATCTGTTTTTATTGATTTTTACTGGTAATTTCAACCTTTTGTTTCTTTCTACTCTTTTTGCAGGGCCGCCAGACAAGCTGGCGGAGGAGCCTATTGTTCCGTGGATTAGATTATTTTTGCCGGATAATATTCTTGACCCGCCGGTCCCATTCCGTGGACTCGAAAAGCTCCCTGATTTCTGGAGAATCATCAATAAAGCAGAAACCCCAGTAGACTGCAGGCAAAAACTCCCTTTTCCACTGTTCTTTTTTCTTTTTATCAAGGAACTGGTAGGTTTCAGAAGATGAGAGGCGGCTTACGAACCCAAGAACCTTGACAAGGTCGGGAATAGTTTTCTGGGCAGAACCTATTTTCAGACATTTAAGTCTGTAGCTGTCTATCTTCCTTAAATCGGGCTCAAATCCCAGGGTCCTTAAAATTTTATTTTTCTCAGGCATCGAAATGCGTGCACCGTCATACTTCAGGGAATTTAAGGCCTGAAGTTTAAGGAGCCATTCAACCTCCCCGAAGACCTTGGGCTTGTGCTGCCTTGAAACATCCCCTAACCTGCGGTCTTCGTAGGCTTCCCTCTTGAGCCTGTTTATCTGGTCGGAAAGGTTCGCGATCTCTTCTGCGTCTCTAAGTTCCCTAACCCTGAACCTCAAGGCTCCCCGCATAAGTTCCCGCTTTTCCCGTTCAAAGGCTCCGATATCTTTTTCCTCGGTGATGGCAAGAAGGCGTGAGAAATATTTTGCCCGAAGAGCAGTTGGAGGAAGCCTTACAGGGACCTCTTTTGCCTGTATGCCCTTTCTTTTTCCCTTGCCTTTCCTGAAGTTTCTGAAGTCTACCTTGCAGATTTCGATTTTTCCTTCCTCAATTGCCCGGGCCGCATCTCCTTCGGAGAACAGCTCTTCAAGACGGATTTCAGGCTGGAGCATCTGGACCTGGTCAACCTTTTCCCCGTTGAAAACCCCTTCTCCGAAATGCTGATAGAGGGAACCGATGCTGTCCGCAATCTCAAAGATGTTTCCCCTATACTTCCCGGAAACAGGTGAAAGCCTTGTAACCCTTCCTACCTGCTGTTCAAAGAGCCGCATACTAAGGGTTGGCCGCAGAAGGATAAGGGTTTCAAGTCCCGGGAAATCAAAACCTTCGATCAGCATGCCGACCGTGCAAAGGACATAGGGAGGCTTTCCTGCTTCCCTGAAAGCTGCAAGAAGAGCATTCTGTTCTTCCTTAGGCAGCTCAGAGGTTATAAAAGCGGCATATGTGAATTCCCCTTCAGGAGTATAATTCTTAAAATCAAGAGGTAAGACGGGATCAGAGTCCTTTTCCAGCTCTGGGATAGATATTTCCCCGTTGAAAACCGAGGCGGTGAGTTTTGCATGGAACGCGTTGATTTCCTTTCCGTCTGCTCCGGCTCCATAGACCCGCTTCCGGACAGGGGCGCAGAATACAAGGGTTTTTGCATATCTCTGCTTTACCATAGAATCATATACATCTTTTGCGAGCTGAGTTCTACGGATAACTTTTTTCAATTTATCAACAGTGCTGCAGTCAAGGTAAAGGTCCTGTTTATCAAGTTCATCCAGCCCTTTTTCAAAGTCAAAGATCTCAAATATATCTTCCGAACTTTCAGCAATCGTATACTTAAGGGGTGCAAGTTCTTCGTCAAGAATACATTCTGGAAGAGTCTTTGCATAGACCTCCCTCATATCCCCGGCAATTTCGTCCACGAATTTAACATTTCCGACCACACCCTGAAAAGGAGTTGCAGTCATCCCCAGGATTCTGGTCCGTTCTCCGAACTCATTGAGAAAATCGTTTCCCCTGTTATTGATGAAGTTGTGGATCTCATCCACGATTGCAAGGTCGGTATACTCGAGAAGCAGTTCTTTGATTTCGGATGCCTGTTTTCCGAGTACTGTTTGCAGAGAAGCAAAGAGCACAAAGCCTTCACCTTTTTCCTGCCCGGATTTTTTAAGGGCTTCTGCAATCTCTTTTCTAGATACCTTATGTTTGGAAGAGAGGAGCGCACTATTGGGAAAGAGGGGCCTGTTTTTTTTCCTATCGTAGTAAGTCTGGCTCAGGAGAGGGTTATTTTTAGAAATAAGGAAAAGTACAAGTTTTCCTTCCTCGTAATATTTTTTCATTATATGTTTTGAAAGAAAAGTCTTTCCCCAACCAGTAGGAACTTTGATATAGCCTCTCTGATGGGTTTCAAAATATTCCAGAATATCCTTAAAGATTTTCTTCTTATCTTCCCTCAAGGGCTCGAGCTCGACTGTTTCCATGCCAGCTGAGGCTTCATTTGAAATTGTCATCAGTAAGCTGTCCTCACTCTTTTCACTCTATGAAATTTTCAGTATATGCTAAAACCAGAAAGTTATCTTTCAAAGAATTATCCGGGAAATTGCATGTCCCACGCACAGGAAATCGTCCATGCAACTGGAAATCGTCCATGCAACTGGAAATCTTCGAAGAATTAACTCCCCTAATAACTACAAAATAACGGATAAAAAACTTCAGTCCAGAAAACCTGGGCCATCTCCTTTCGTTCTGAAATCGAAAAGAGCATGTTTGAACTGCTTTTAGTTAAAAGAAATCCTTTACCAATAATAAGAACTACCGTGATATAAGAATTACGGAGGTATAAGAATTACTATAATATAAAGTTGTGGAATATATACTATGGATATATAAAGAGCCATTATTGTACTGAAATGTAAGACTGCAGAAATCATGAACTGCAACAATTTCTGTACGGAAAAGTCAAGGGAAAAGGTTCGTTTTAGAGGTTCCTTATCCTTTGAGATCTTCCGTAAAAGGAAATTTGAAAGTTTAGAAGAACTTTGGTCTTGCAGAAAGATACTTTGCAAGAGGCAGTTTCCTGTAAGGCTTGCCAGCAGTTTCTTCTTTTATGCAGGAATTAAGTTCTTCCGGGGTCATCTGAACTTTTTTAGGCTTATTCTGTTGGGACTCTGCCCGGACGGTTACGTTAAGCGTGCCTTCCTCTATTTCCTTATCTCCAATAACCACAACATACGGCACCCATTCCCTGCCCGCTTCCCTTACCTTCTTTCCTATGGACAGGTCGCGGTCATCAATATCAACCCTGCAGTCCAGTTTCTTTGAAATCTCTTCGGCAAAAGTGAGGTGTTTCTCGGAAATCGGCACAATCCTTACCTGAGTGGGAGAAAGCCATAAAGGTAGTATCGGGACTTTCCCTTCTTCGGTTTCCATTGCAGCTTTTTCAAGGAGAGCATAGATACAGCGTTCGATTGCCCCGCTAGGAGAGCAGTGGAGAACGGTCGGCCTTTCCAGTTTACCGTCAGCGCTCACATAAGAGATATCGTACCTTTCAGCATTTTCCACATCGATCTGGACAGTGGAAAGGGCGCTTGCCTTAGCAAGGGCATCTACGAAGTTAAATTCGAACTTGAGCACGAAGTAGAAGAAACGGGTATCCCACATTTCCACAAGCACGGGCTTGTCGACGGTCTTTGCCATGCTTACTACCAGGTCTTTATTAGACTCATAGAAATCCTTTGTGAAGCGGATGGCAACCTCGTAATCGTCAACATGAATTCCCATATTTTCAAGCACGTCGATACAGAGGTCATACTGTTGCTTGAACTGGTTTACAGCCTGTCCCATGTCCTCACAAAGGGTGTGCATATCCGGCATGGTAAAAGCCCGAAGTCTTCTTAAGCCCACAAGTTCCCCGCGCTGTTCTTTTCTGAAACTGTAGCGGGTCATTTCGATCATCCTTAAAGGCAGGTTTTTGTAGGAGATCGTCATGTCGTGGTTCATAAGGAACTGCCCGAAACAGGCTGCAAAGCGCAGGAACATTTGCCGCTTGTCCGACTCGATGGAATACTGCCTTGCAGGGAACCTGTCCAGGTATTTCTTAAGAGTCGGGTGGTTCATGTCATACATCAGAGGAGTTTCGACTTCCATCGCCCCGAAATCGGTTGCGACATCAAGCACATAGTTTTCCAGGAGGGACTTGATAAGCCTTCCCTTGGGGTAATAGCGCATGTTTCCCGAGTCTGACCCTGGCTCGTAGTCTGCAAGCTCAAGTCTCCGCATTAGTTCAACATGGGGGGGAGCACGCTCAACTGCCCTGCTTTTGGAAATTTCATAATTCATAAACTTCTGAAGTTTCGGGTAAGGAGCAAGGTCAAAGCCCTCGACTTCATGGAGCTCACCGTCCGGAGTAAGGATGCGCCAGTAAGACCTTGCAGTACCCTCAGCCTTCAGAGCCTCGGAAACTACCTCTTCTTTTTCCTCGACTGCTACGGTTTTGCATACTGCCTTTGCTGTTCCCTCGGGACGGATGCTCCTGGAAAGTTCGGAGAGAGGATGCCCCTTACAGCTTACAGTAAAGGATTTGTACCATCCAAAAGGAGCCCTTTTTACCTCATATTTTCCTGAGAGGGCTTTTTCAATTCCTTTTAAGACCGCTACTGCAACTTTCGGGGAAGAAAGGTCAGAGCTCAGGTGGGCATATGGATAAAGCATTATACGGTCGGTTTTTACCTGGGCTGCCACCTTTTTTATTTCAGAAACAGCTTTTTCTATGGCTTCTTCCGGATTGGCTTCATCCACGCTTTCCACAGCCGTAAAAGCAGCGAGAGCTTCCTCAAGTCTGCCTGACTTTAAGGAATCTTCTATTTTTTCAGCAACTGGAGTTTGTTTTTTGGTTTGGTATTCAATATAATCAGAGTGAATGAGCAATAACTGCATTCTATCACCTGTGTTTTCTAAGCCGAATATATGTTCCGATTGATTTCGGTTCTGGATCAAACAGAGGGTCAAACAGTATCTGACTTAGTATTACGATTTAATATCAGGACCCTTAGTATTACGATTTAATACCAGGACCTGATTTCAGGACTGTTTGAGGTCTGTACACGTCAGTAGATCTTGATTAAAGGGAGTAAAGAAGAATATATGACAGTCCTAACATCCTGCAATGATATAAAACAATCCCTTTCGCTTCATTGAGAGCTATTTTCTCAATCAGTCCTGGCAGAATTTTTTCAGGTTTTTGAGGTAGAGATCAGCCTGTGCTGCAAGTTCAGGATGTATCTGCTCCTGATAAACTCTGTAAGCTGCAACGAGTGCTCCCAGAAGAATAGGGGCTGCAAAAAAACCTGCAATTCCTCCAACAAAAGCCCCTCCTAAGAAAGCAAGCATGAGCAGCATCGGATGGATCTTTGATTTCATGCCGGTCAGGAAAGGTCTGAGGATCAGTTCGGGAGGGCCGTAAATTACAAGGGAAGAAACCACAAAAAAAAGAAATGCACTTTCAAACCCCTGTTCTAAATAACGTATTAAAGACAGGGGCACAAGCACCATATACCCGGCAAAAAGAGGGATAACCGAAGCTATGAAGATAAGGGTTGCAAGTGCCAGAACGTGGCGATATCCAAACGTGTAAAAAACGACAACAGAAGTCACACTTACTATGAGGGCAGAGTAAGCATTGCCTATGAAAACTCCCTTAAGGATAAGGTCCAGATGAGCCGCATAACGGTTTACGATGCCCCGGTAATCACCAGGTATCACGCCAAGAAAAGCGCAATAAAGCCTGTCCCCATCGGCAAGCAGGAAATAACAGAAAAAAATCGAAACTATGAAATTAATAACAAAGAGACCGATGCTCTGGGCATATGAGATTAAACCTACGCTGCCGACTGCAGGGAGCAGGGAGGTAAAGAGGTTCCATATAGCATTATTTATCCTTTCAACATATGTTTCCGGAATTTCCAGAGCATTTATAAAATCTAAAATTCCGCTCATGACCGAAGTCTGGTGTTCAAGAATCCAGGAGATCTGGTTAAGGATCTCAACAACTCCGGCTCCTACAATGAATACTATAGGGATGAAAATGAAAAGGCTGGCTATCAGAGCCCCGATTTTTCGGTACTTCCCAAATTTCACCTGGACAGGCCTGGCAATATAAGCAAAGACTATCCCGAGTACAATTCCGTCTGCCAGGGGCAGCAGGATCAGGAAAGCGAAGAACAAAAGCACAGCTAATGCAAGGGCTACTCCTATTTTCCAACGGCTGGCAATAATCTGGCTGACTCCGTCAGGCGGGTAATTAAATCGCATTTTTCAGTTCCATTATGATAATAGATTGTAGTAATTAAATCAATTAATTAGAGGTAAAGATTATCAAATTCGTGAACCGGAAACAGAGGTATCAAATTAGTCTGAATGTAAATATTGTTAAACTCAAAGTTAGATGCAAATACTATTGTATGAAATACTATTGTATGCATTGTTTGAACGTTTAGTTAGTATGTGGGGGGCTATGTCAGGCAAATAACAGATTATCTGATATTGCCGGGAAGTTTTGAAGGTATGTGGCCTGAAAGGGCACGGTGAGATTACAGGTATAATATGAAAATATAATTAGGAACTATTTAAAAATATCATATAATTACGAACAGAACAGCAAATTCAGACCTCAGGATTCATTTTTTCCCGTTCAAACTTTTAGTTTTTCATCCAGCCCGGGCACAAGTTTGTTGAAATATCTCGTTACCACGCAGGACTCCATGCATTTTCCACACCTTATACAGGTTTCACTTACATGAGGTTTTCCTTCTTTAATTGAAATCGCCCCTACAGGACAGGCTTTTTCACATATACCGCACCCCGTACAGCGGGAAAGCCTGACAAACTGTTTTGCAGCCTCTTTAAAAAGGCAGACAGCTTTTTCCTTTGTTTCCGAGCTTACGAGCAGGTTTCCATTAGAGAATAATTTCACAGTTCCGGTTCCGGTTTTGACCAGCAGCATGCCCAGTTCTTCTGCATAAACAGTTTTCCCAAGCACATTGATAAAATCTGCAGCTTCTTTTTCCCTGATGCCCTTAACTCCTGCCTCTACAGAAAAGCCTCCTGCTTTGCAGGGGGAAATTCCTCCCACCACCTCAATTTCAAAGGCTTCAGCTTTTTCCTCCGCAAGGACAGAGATTCCAAGCTCCTCTGCCAGCCTTAGCATTTTCGGAGGCAACTCCTTCCAGCGCCAGAACCCATGTTCGACGAACTTTTCCGAAAGCCCGTGCTTTTTTGCCCATTCAAGCAGGAAGGCGTTCCACCTGGTGTGCATCTCAGGATGCAGCTCTTTTACCCTGGCATACTCGGCAGCAAGGGCAGATGGGCAGAGCCAGCACCCAACCCTCTCAAAACCCTGATCGTAAAGGGGGTTGTAGGAAAGCCCCCTCCAGTAGATATAGAGCCAGACATCAAGCGCACGCCAATCTCTGATTGGGAAAATATTGAGCTGCGCAGGGACGAAGGGGTTTGTCTCACTCGCCGCAATTCTTGCCCTGGAAAAGGATTCATGCTTCCGCTTGCCGTCTATTGTCAGGTAGGCAACTGCGTTTGCAGCTTCCTTTCCTGAAAGGGAACAGGTTCCTTTTTCTGTTTCCAGGTCTCCTGCCGAAGCCAGTTTGCAGACTTTGCAGCACCAGCGGAAGTCCTTTGCGGGAGGCCCGAACTTTTCTACCTGCTCCCAGAAAGAGGAGCCTGCACTCATTTCTTCAAGCGGGACTTTCATTTCGCGGCATAAATCCCGTGCAAACTCCACAGTTTCAGGGAATTCGATTCCTGTGTTCAGGAAAAAAGCCTTAAACTCCCTTTGCTTGAGAGCAGACTTTGCCAGGTCCATCACCACAAGACTGTCTTTTCCCCCGCTGAATGAAACATACACAGGCAGGTTCCTATACTCGTTTCTGGAAATAATCCCGCGGATGGTGTTGATGGCATTTTTCCCCAGGACCTGCAGGTGTTTTTTGTTAGCTTCTATGCAGACACTTAAATCCGGAGTCTTGGGGTGCAGGAATGCTTCGCTGCTGTCAACCTTTCTGACCCTGAGAACTTTTGTTTCGGTCTCAGATGGGGAGTTGGTTTCGTACTCGGGTAGGGCTCTGACTTTAGATGGGGCTCTGACTTCAGGTTGAACGCCGGTCCCGGATAGAGCTTTGGGCTTTGCTAGGTTCTCCTGGGCTGCAAAATCTGCACCGTCAATGTAAGAAACTCCATATCCGCTAAGGTTTCCCGCGGTCAAAAGGACAAAATCCCCTGCTTTAATGTTTGCAGCAAAAGACTCTATAAGCCCTGACGCCACGTTTTTTCCATTAAGGTGCCTGTTTGTTTTCTTAAGTTCGACGTTTCTGCCTTCAGCAGACTTGAGGAGAATTTTTGCTCCCTGAAGGGAAGGCTCAAAGCTATAGTCCATTTTTGAAAGTTCGAAACGGAGTACTCCGAAAATAAATCCGTCTATGAGAACCTCGTCAGTTTTGTCTTCTCCGGGTATTTTGTTCAGGAGAATAAGTCGGTCTCCCAGAGGATCGCAACCGAAGGTTGAAATTAGCTGCTTTTCAATGACTTCGCGCTCATAAGGGGAGCAAAACCTTACGTCGGCAGGCTGGGAAAGATGGAGTATCTCACCCTTACTGCCGCAGATCCCGCACTCTTCCCCTATGAGAGGCAGGTTGCATTTTCTGCACCAGAAAATGTAGTCATCTTCATATTCAAAACGAGGAGAGCGAGGAGAAGATTTTTTTTTTGAAAAAACCAGGTCCAGATGCTTTTCAGAGCCAGAGCTCTTTCTGGCAGAGGATTGTTCTTTAAAATCACGGGACCTGTTTTCTGCCCTCTTTTCGCGGGTTTGAGGTCTTTTCCTGCCTGAACTTGAACTGTTTCTTTGTTGTTTTTGTGAGCTTGAAGTCTGGTATTTATCTTTTTTCTGCTGCATGGAAGCCCTGACCGGTGGTTCGAAGAAATGGTTAAGTATCTTATCGTTCAGTTTTCAGTAAGGATGCGTTTATCGATATATCAATATTTTGAGGGAAAGGGAAGGTACGATAAAAGAAAACCTGATAATATCTTCAAAAACCATAAAAGTATAACTTAATTTTTAAATATTTCTACAATCATATATTAAAACTGTTATTTTTATTAAGAATAGGAAGTAAGGATATATTAAACTTACTGAGAATGCATTAAAGTTTCCCTGGAAGGCATTAAAGCTTTCCTCAAAAGATAAGCTTGTTATTCAAACGTGATACCGTATGAAGTATGATGTTGTTGTGGTAGGAGCAGGTCCAGTGGGCTCTACTGCTGCCCGTTATGCAGCCCTGAATGGGGCAAAGGTTCTCCTGCTCGAAGAGCACTCCTCAATAGGTTCTCCTGTCGGCTGTACAGGGCTGCTGAGCACAAGAGCAGTTGCAGAGTGCGAACTCAGGCCTTCGGACGAATTTGTGTTTAACTCTGTGCGTGGGGCTTTTGTGCATGCTCCTGATGGGCAGTGCCTGCCAATTGATGGAAAGCAGACAAAGGCGTATGTTGTCTCCCGGAAAAACTTTGATCGTACCCTTGCGGTAATGGCTGTGGAAGAAGGCGTTGAACTCTTCCTGAAAACAAGGGCGATAGGATTTGAAAAAGAGAGCTCTGAAGCCGGGGCCGGGACAGAAAAAAATAGGAAAAAAAAGGGCTCACCTGTAAAGCTCAAAATACTTAGAAACGGAAAGCCCGAAACCATATTCACCTCCGTAGTTATCGGGGCAGATGGGGTAAAAAGCCAGATAGCCAGTTATGCAGGTCTTGGAAAACCTGCACGCATACTCCCCGGCATTCAGATCGAAGCTCCCTACACCTCGGATGACAGCGATTTTGTTGAACTGTTCCCAGGCTCTTCAGCCCCCGGTTTCTTTGCCTGGACCGTTCCCCTTGATGAAAAGGTGTCAAGAATCGGGCTTGCAGTTGAGCCAGGGCTTGCCTGCAAAAGCGGTATTGGAGATAAATCTCCGCTTTTTTATCTCAAAAAATTCCTTTACTCAAACCCCCACATAAAAGCAAAGTATTCAGGGGGCATGCTTGATTTTGTGGTTGGGGGAATTCCAATCGGCCCCCCGGAAAAAACATTTTCTGACGGTATCCTGCTCGCAGGGGATGCAGCAGGGCAGGCTAAACCTACATCAGGGGGAGGAGTCTATACAGGAGCTTTTGCAGCAAAAATCGCAGGAAAAATTGCAGCTGAAGCTGCCCTTGAAGGAAATACCTCTGCACTCAGGCTTTCCGAATACGACCGGCTCTGGCGAAAAGGCCTGGCAAAAGAACTCGAAATAGGCATGAGAATCCATGATTACATGGGAAAGCTGGAAAATAATCAATTGAACGAATTCATAGGCTCGTTAAACACCCCTTCCATCCTGAATACAATCACGGAGTATGGAGATATGGATCACCCATCTGTCCTTATGAGGAAACTTATGTTTTCAGGAAACTCCCTGAGGCTCATGAAAGCTTTCGGGACATTTGTAAAGACGCTTTTTTAAAGGTATCAGCTTTTGAGACCAGCTTTTGAGATATGAAGTGGGAAGTGGTTTTAGATGTAAGATAAGTAAGTCTCAGGATAAGTAAATCTCAGGATAAGTAAGTCTCAGGATAAGTAAGTCTCAGGATAAGTAAGTCTCAGGATAAGTAAGTCTCAGGATAAGTAAGTCTCAGGATAAGTAAGTGTTTTTTAGTTATTATTTTCCTGACCACTGTGAGGACTATAAATTTCGGAAACATTATATTAAAGGGGATACATGTGAGTTCTGATTATAAACTTCTTGATGATGTAAAACAGCATTTATGCACCTGTTCTGCAGGTCTCAAGCTCACCTCTGACATGGAAGCGTTCCTGAAAATGCCCATGCGAGAGCTCTACGTTTCCCTGCCGATCCACATGGATGACGGGTCCATAAAGGTTTTTAAAGGCTTCAGGGTTCAGTACAACGAAGCTCTGGGACCTACTAAAGGAGGTATCCGTTTTCATCCTGAGGAAACGATGGAAACAATTAGAGCTCTTGCAGCCCTGATGACCTGGAAATGCGCTCTCCATAAACTGCCTCTGGGTGGAGCAAAAGGAGGAATTGTCTGCTCTCCAAAAGAGCTCTCACATAGGGAGCTGGAACGCCTGAGCAGAGCATACATTCGTGGGATTTACCAGATCATAGGCCCTGATAGGGATATACCTGCTCCTGACATGTATACAAATCCGCAAATTATGGCCTGGATGATGGACGAGTACTCGAAACTGGCAGGAAAAAACGTCTTTGGCGCTATTACAGGCAAACCCACAAGTCTCGGGGGTTCTGCAGGCAGGTTCGATGCAACAGCTAAAGGCGGCCTGTATACTATACGGGAAGCTGCAAAAGAACACGGAATGGACCTTAAAGCCTCGAAGGTCGCTGTCCAGGGATTCGGGAACGTTGGATACCATGCTGCTTTCCTTGCAAAGAAACTCTTCGGCTGCAAAGTCGTGGCTGTAAGCGACAGTAAAGGGGCTATCTACTCAGAAAGTGGGCTTGACCCTGAAGATGTTTCCGGATACAAGCACTCCACAGGTTCCTTACTGGACTATCCGGGAGCAAAAAATATCACCAACAAAGAATTGCTGGAACTCAAGGTAGATATCTTTATCCCGGCTGCCCTTGAAAACGTAATAACTGAAGAGAATGCAGAAAGGGTTAGACCAAAAATTCTTGCCGAAATGGCTAACGGACCCACGACCAGAGAAGCAGAAGAGATCCTTCGTTCAAACGGAGTCCATATAATTCCCGATATCCTTTGCAATGGAGGTGGGGTCATTGTTTCGTACTTTGAAATGGTACAGAATGAGTCCGGCATACAATGGGATGAAGGGGAAATTGAGAGTCGTCTGGATAAAAAAATGAAAGAAGCATATCATTCAGTGCACGACTTTGCGGCAAAGAACAAGACTGGCATGCGACAGGCTGCCTATACGCTTGCTGTTGGCAGGGTTGTCGAAGCCATGCAGCTCAGAGGCTGGATCTGATACCCGAAAAAAAGGTATGAAGAAGTAAAAACAAAGGAAAAAATTAACGTTAAGGAAGTAACGAATACAGGTAGTTAAACAGGTAAGTGATTAGAATGTACAGATGCAGCAACTGCGGATACCTTTACAACCCGGACCTCGGTGATTCTTCACAATCCATAGCTCCGAACACGCAGTTTGAAGAGCTACCAAAATCCTGGAAATGCCCCAGATGTGGAGCTTCCAGGGAAAAGGTTAAAAAAGTGTGAAGGAGGTTAAAAAATGTGATTATGTGTGACTATGAAAATGTGAACTTTACTTGTCAGCCGTTTCCAGTTCATTCAGCAGGTTTCTTTCGAAGTTCAGGATTTTCCTGATTACTATCTTTTTGGAGCCGAGTGTAAGTTCCTCGTTTTCAGGATATTTTTCTTTTATATACTCATAAAGTTCCATAACACTCATATCGTCAAGTTTCCTTTTGAGCTGGTTGAAGTCTTCCATGAAATATACCCTCTATCACAAATCGCGAAATTATATTTATGTTTTCATGTAGCAGTAAGCGCATTCCCATACGTATTCCGGAGATCAGTTGCGGATGCCTGCCAGTATCACATACCTTTAATGACAGGCTTTTAATATATATTCATGTCCAGCTACAAAGTTGTGAATAATATCACGCCACATCTCCACTTGTTTAATTTTTTAGCACAATTTCCAAAAATTAACTTTGGGAGTGCGGAAGCACAGCGGGAAGTCCCCTTCCTCGAAGGCATCAGCCGGCAGGTGGGGGATGAAAGCGCAGCCTCGCAGTTAAGCAAATACAAAGTTTCTTTATATTTAGTAACCTTTTCTAACTATGAAGATGTATTTAAGGATATAGTTACATATATATTGATAATTATGCAATTAGCGAAGAAAATACGAATCTATCCTACTGAAGAACAGGTTAATGTTCTTTGGGAGTTATCAGGTAAATGTCGGGTAGTGTATAACTTCGCTCTTGCAGACCGAAAGGATGCTTATAATAAGGAAAAACGTTCTGTAAAATATACAGAACAACAAAATAAGCTTCCTGACTTCAAAATACGTAATCCTGAGTACAATATTGTTTATTCTAAAACACTTCAAGGAATCTTGAAAAAACTTGATAGTAGCTACCATTCATTTTTTACCCATATTAAAAATGGTGACAAGAAAGCAAGACCTTCTAATTTCAAAGGTAGAAATTATCTAATGACAATTCCATATAACCAGAGTGGTTTCAAAATTGAAGATGGTATCATCGCATTTTCACATAAAGTAAATAATGTGCCTTTATCCTTTGAAATAGGTAACTTAGCTGAAGATCTCAATGTAAAACAGGTTGAAATAGTTAATGATAATCCCTATAAAGCAAGAGGTAAATTTTTTCTATGTATTGTTTATGATTTAGAGATTGAAGATACTTATTTTGATAAGGGGATTTATCAGGCTATTGATCTGGGCATTACAAAAATAGTTGCTGCTATCAACACCGAAGGTAAATTCTTTGAGGTAAAAACCCCTAGACTGGATAATTACTAGAATCAAAAAATTGATGCAGCTAAATCCAGAAGGGATCATTGCATTGGTGTTTAAAAAGGTTCTGTAAAAAGCAGGAGATTTTTGAGAATAGCCAGAGCAGTTACAAAAATGAGTAAAAAGAAAGCAAATCAAGTTAAGGATTTCCAGCACAAACTATCTAAAACAATGGTTGAGAATACCAGAGCTAATACTATAATTGTTGGGGATTTAGATGTAAAACAAATGGCTCAACCTAAAGTTAAAGATGGTAAAAAACAAAAAAAGACCAAACAAAAGAAAGGTCAAAATCGTTCTACTCAGGGTTTAGGAAATTTAAGCAGATTTGTTCAATTCTTGACCTATAAAGCAGAAATTATAGGTAAACGTATAATAAGAATTGATGAAAAAAACACGTCTAAGAAGTGTTGTTATTGTGGAAAAAAACATGATATGCTTACCTGGGAACGTGTTATGTTATGTGATTGTGGTAACAACATAGATAGAGATAGAAATTCTGCTATCAATATCATGATGTGGTAACAACATAGATAGAGATAAAAATTCTGCTATCAATATCATGATACGTTACCTATTGCAAAATGCCTTGTGGACAGGCTATCAACAATTTGTTGATAATCTTCGACAGTACAGGCTTCCCGATGGAATTGAGGTTCATACCGAAGCTAAATGACGGAAGTACTCGAAGGAAACCCCTTCCTCGCCATCAGGCAGGGAGGGGTAGTTCACTAAGTCAATAACTTTATTATACATGTGACTGCGGAATAGGATTTTCATAAAAACGAATTCAGGAAACCCAAATTTTTTGGCAAGAAAACTCAAAATCCGGAAAAAAAGCTAAGAAAAAGAGGAGCAGGCAGTTAAAGGTGGGGACGATAGCATAGACATTGATGACAGAAAAAATGAGGCAGAAGAAAACTGGATGGAAGAATTCCTTTTAAACAGCCCCAACCCTGTCCTTAGAATCGAAAAAGAAGGATTAATTCTCTATGCTAATAAAGCAGGAAAGTTATTGCTTGAAGCATGGGGAAGCGGAATTGGAGAAAAAGTCCCCGTAAATATCTGGCAAACTGTGCAGAAAGCGACCCTTAAGAATAAGCCAGAATACCTGGAACTTGAAGCAGGCGAAAAAACATATTCAGTTACCTTCATACCTTCTGCTGACGGCAAATATACTATTCTCCAGGCATCACTCCAGGCATCAGATGCCACTTTTTCTGAACAGGCCAAAAAACTATCTTCCTTAAAAATACCTTTAGTAGATAGGCATCAAGAAGCCCTTTCCCATATTGCCGAACAGGCTCTCAAAACCCCGGACATCCGGACCCTGCTGGACGAATCCTTAACTTTGATTGCTTCTACGCTTGACGTAGAATATTGTAAAATTTTGAAACTTTTGCCTGATGGAAACTTTTTGTTTGAAACAGGAATCGGATGGGATATCGAAGATATAGGCAAGGTTATTAAAAGAGACACGGCTTCGACTGCCGAGTACACAGTGCTTTCAAAAAAACCTCTCCAGATAGAAAAATTAAGCAGAAGGGGCTCAATTGATGAAATGGGGTTCAAAGGATATCAGGAAATTAAGAGTGGAATAAGTGTCCTGATCGGAAGTGTTGAAAAGCCCTATGGAGTGCTGACAATTCACAACACAAAGAAAAAGAAATTTACAAAAGAAGATACTTCTTTTTTGAATGGTGTTGCGTCTCTGATCTCGTTAGCCATTGAACGATATGAAGTAGAGAGTACCCTCCGCGAAAAGATACATTTTCTTGAAACTTTGCTTGATACTATTCCGGCTCCCGTGTATTATAAAGACAAAGAAGGGGTCTACCGCGGTTGCAATGAACTCTTTGCGAGGATGATTCTTGGGAGCTCAAAGGAATCAGTAACAAGATGCTCTGTTAATGAACTTTCCGAATCTATTCCACCCAAACTAGGGGACATTTTCAAAAGAGTGGACCGGCACCTGCTCCAGAGAGGAGGAAGCCAGGTTTATGAGTCCAGAGTCATGTGCTCTGACGGGATAATCCGACAGTTCCTTTTCAACAAAGCCGTATACAGGAACCTTAATGGGACTGTGGAAGGGCTTGTAGGAACAATGCTTGATATAACCGGGCTCAAACGTACCGAAGAGAACCTGTTAAAGAGTGAAGAAAGATATCGGCTGGCTACCGAACAGACCGGGCAGCTGATATACGAATTTGACCTGCAAAACGGACATGTTGAGTGGGCAGGAGCAGTCACGGAACTTACGGGCTACAGCTACAACGAGATACAGGATTTTACTTACTATGATTGGCTTGATCACATTCACCCCGAAGAGCGCAGAAGAGTGCAGCAGGAATTTAAGAAGTGCTGGAACACAGGGGAAAAATTCAATGAAGAATTCAGGTTCCGGCGGAAAGATGGAAGCTATTTTTTCGTAGAAAACAAAGGCGTCTATCTGAGGGATGAAGAAGGCTGTGTATGCAAAGCCCTTGGGGTGATGAAAGATATTACAGAAATCAAACTTTCCTCGGAAAAACTGAAAGAAAGTGAAGAGCTCTACCGTTCATTCTTACAGAATTTTAAAGGGATCGCATTTAAGGTAGACAGGGATTTTACCCCTCTCTTTCTGGAAGGGGCTGTTGAGGAAATAACCGGGTACACCAAAGAAGACTTCCTCTCCGGCAGAATAAATTTGACTGATATCATTTATCCGGAAGACAGGCAATTATTCTATATAACCCGGAAAAAAATGAGATTTTCCCCTAATTCCATTATGGAATATGATTACAGGCTAAGTCGAAAAGATGGAGCTGTAAGGTGGGTTCATGAGTTAATCCACAACATCTGTACCATCTCTGGAGATACCGAATTTGTCCAGGGTTATACTTATGATATTACTCAGAAGAAAAAAGCCGAGGAAACCCTTGCAAAAGCTGAAGCTATCAGTATGAGGGAAATTCATCACCGGATCAAGAATAACCTTCAGGTAGTTTCGTCCCTGCTCAGCCTTCAGGCTGATAAGTTCAAAGATAAAGATGTCATTGAAGCCTTCAGAGAAAGCGAAAACCGCGTCATTTCCATGTCCATAATCCATGAGGAGCTTCATAAATCAGAAGATACGACAAGCATAGATTTTGCAGCCTATCTCAGGAAACTGACTTCTGATCTTCTTTACTCTTACAGGGTAGGAAAAGAGAATGTCCGACTTTTCCTTGATATAGGTCATATATTCCTCGGAATCGACACGGCAGTTCCCCTCGGAATAATAATTAATGAACTTTTCTCAAATTCTCTGAAATATGCATTTTCTAAAGGTGCCGAGGGAGAAATAAGAATTTCACTTTGCAGAAAATCTGAGACTCTGGGATCCGGGAGTGCAGCCGATAGAGGCACCGCTATAACAGACTCAGGGATGTACCCCGGATTTACACTGGTTTATTCGGATAATGGAGGACGTTTTCCTGAAAATATCGATTTTAAAAACCCCGAAACCCTTGGTTTGCAACTTGTGAATGCTTTGGTCGACCAGATAGATGGGACAATTGAACTTGAGAAAGGAGAAAAAACAAAATTTACTATCAGGTTCGAGGATAAGAGGCTTCTGAGGAGGAGTTGAAAAAGGCTGATTAAAATGAGGGCACATCAAAAAGATGATTGCCTTTTTAATCTCTTTTTTATGGGAAAGACATTATACGGATCTGTATTGTATCGAAACAAAGCACACACTTATTTCTATATCGAAATCATTTGAAACTGGATAAATTAAATCCAGTTATAAAATACAGAATAAGTACGAAAATAGAAAGATTAATTCATTCAGGTGAGGATAGGCGAATTGTGAATGTTTATAGGAATTGATGTAGGGGGCACCACCACGGATGCGGTGCTTATCCGAAACGGAAATGTATACAGTACGACCAAGGTTTCAACTGAGCGAGGGAATCTTCTTAAGTCTCTGCTCAATGCCCTTGATGAGGTCAGCAGAGGAGTTCCTCCGGAACAACTCGAAAGGGTGGTTTTCAGTACAACCGTAATAACAAATCTTATTGCAGAGGGTAAAACTGATCGTGTGGCTCTGCTGCTCATTCCGGGCCCGGGCGTTAACCCTGAAAGTTATGTTTTTCCAGACAGTTTCTACCTTAAAGGAGCTATGGATTTCAGGGGAAGGGAGATCCAGCCCCTCGATGAAGCTGAGGTTCGGGAAACGGTGAGCCATATTAAGGAGCAAGGTTTTTCCAGAGCTGCCGTAGTAAGCAAATTCGGACAGAGGAACCCTTCCCACGAACTCAAGATAGAAGAAATCCTCAGGGAAATGTATCCGGACTGCAAAGTAGATCTCGGGCATAAGGTTTCGGGAAAACTGAATTTCCCGAGAAGAATCGCAACCTCTATGCTGGCCTCTGCAACAGGGGAACGTTATCAGGAGTTCGTCGCAGAGATCAAAAAAGCCCTTGGAGAAAGGAACATCAGGGCTCCCGTATACATCCTTAAAGCCGACGGGGGGACTCTGCCGATTGAAAAATCCGTAGCTTTCCCTGTGGAAACTATTTTTTCGGGGCCTGCAGCAAGCACGATAGGAGCTCTCGCCCTTACCCCTGAGGGACAAACATCTGTTGTAGTGGACATAGGTGGAACCACTACCGACCTCGCTCTTATCCTTTCCGGAAAGCCGCTTATTGCCTCCAAAGGTGCAAAACTTGAAAACTTCCTTACCCATGTCCGGGCTTTTGCCGTCCGCTCTATGGCGGTAGGAGGAGACAGCATTGTAAGGGTTAGGGAAACCGACGATGGGGTCAGGCTGGTAACCATAGGCCCAGAAAGGGCAGGTCCTGCTTACTGCATGGGTGGGGAAGAACCAACCCCTACGGATGCCCTGAGAGTGCTCGGGCTTGTCGAGGTTGGGGATCTCGAACGTGCAAAAGAGGCAGTTGCATCCGTAGCCTCCAGTCTCGGGAGATCCGAAACAGAAATCGCTTCCCTTATAGTGGACACAACTGCAGGGATTATTGAAAAAGCTGTCAGGGAAATGTTTCTTGAATGGGAACAGGAACCTGCTTACAGGATATGGGAAGTCCTGCAGAGGAAAAAAGAAAAGCCTGAAAATGTGGTCGGAATTGGGGGTGGAGCAAGAGGCCTGATTTCAGTAGTCGCAAAAAAACTGAACGCCAAACCAATTATTCCCGAATATTCGGAAGTAGGAAATGCCATAGGGGCAGCTGTTGCAAGGCCTACTCTTACCCTTAACCTGCGTATCGATACTCAGCAGAAGGTTTATTCGGTAGCTGAGGAAGGAGAGATTGTAAGCCTTAACTCAACGGATATCGGGAATTTCAATAAGATGCGCCCAGAGGAAGCCGAAGCTCTTGCAACAAAACTCCTCAGGGAACGCGCAAAAAGGTTTGGGATTTCCGAGTATGCAGACGAAGCCGAGATTACTAACAGTGAGGTCTTTAACGTGGTTATGGGCTGGTCTACGGTAGGAAGGCTTTTTGATGTGAGTATGCAGATCCCGGCAGGCCTGATTCCCGAATGGAAGAGGAGGGAATAAGCATGAAACTCGGGTTTGGGAAAATTAGGGATGCTCTCAAAAGCGGAGCCGAAAAAAATACCGGGGAAGAGAAAAAAGAACGGAAAGAAGAGGAACTAGAGCCTGATAGAATTGGGGAAGTTACAATGAAAACAAAAACTTCAGAGCAGAAATCTGAAGATGCATCCAAAACTGAATCGAAAAATGAACCTGAAAATGAACCTGAAAAAGAACCCATGATTCCGGCAGACAGAACAGGAGCAACAAAGACAGGCCTTATTTTCTTCCCGGCTTTTGACTGGGCAATTTCTCCAACTCACCCGGAAAGAGAGGAACGCCTCCTTTATACGCGGGACCAGATCTTTGAAGAAGGGCTGATGGACCTTCCGCAAATCGCAGAGTATAAGCCCCGCCTTGCGGATTTCAAGGATATTGCCAGAGTCCATTTCTGTATCCCCGATATAGAAGCCCAGGCTACAACCCCTCACCGGATTTCAGTAGGCAGCTGCCTGGTCCTTGCTGATGCACTCATGCGAGGAGAGGTTAAAAACGCTTTTGCCCTTGTCCGCCCGCCGGGCCATCATGCCATGACAGTAGCTCACGGAAACCGCGGTTTTTGCAATATCAATAATGAAGCAATCCTTGTTGAGTACCTGAGAAAAAAGTATGGGATCCGCAGGATTGCAATTGTGGATACTGATGTCCATCACGGGGATGGGACACAGGAGATTTTTTACAACGATCCTGATGTGCTTTTTATCTCCTTTCATCAGGATGGAAGGACGATATTTCCGGGATCTGGATTCGTTAACGAGCTTGGAGGTCCGAAAGCCCTTGCCAGGACAATCAACATTCCTCTGCCGCCCGGGACTCCGGATAAGGGTATCCTTTACGTGCTTGATACACTGGTGCTGCCCATTCTGGAGGACTTCAAACCCGAACTTGTCCTCAATTCCGCAGGGCAGGACAACCATTTTTCTGACCCGCTTGCAAACATGCGCTTTTCCGCGCAGGGATATGCAAAACTGAACGAGAAACTTGCCCCTGATATGGCAGTGCTTGAAGGAGGCTATGCTATCCAGAGTGCGCTGCCTTATGTAAATACAGGAATAATCCTTGCCATGGCCGGGCTTGACTATTCCTGCGTAAAGGAGCCTGATTTTAGGCCTGGGATGTTTGTCCAGGCTGCAAGGGACAGGCAGGTCCTTGAGGAAATTGTTGCTACCCAGCTTGAAAACTGGAAAAACCGGGACAGGCTTGTAGAGGCAGAGGTTGCAAAACACGGAGACTTTTACCGCCGGAAAAAACAGATTTTCTATGATACCGATATGATCCAGGAATTCCAGGAGGAAACAATCAGGATGTGCCCTGACTGCCAGGGTTACGTAACCATAGACTCCCAAGCCCACAGGAGCATAAACGATACCAGGATTTTCGGGGTTTCGGTGCCAATCTATGCCTGTGACCGTTGCCAGGCTGAAGCCAGAGAAGAGTACGAAAAAAGGCTCACTTATCCAGAATACGAATACGTGTACCTTCAGGATAAAAAAGCGGATGAATATAGAGAATACAATAGAAGGACAAAACAGGAAACATCATATTGAAACCTAGAAAAATACCTATTGGGAAAAGGAACCAGTTTACTATCTGGGTATTGAGAATCTTTGCAGGTTCCGACTCACCTCCTGATAAACCTTGATGAATCAGTAGAGGCTGGAGCTTTTCACTTATTTTAATTTTTATATTTTTTTTTCTCCAGTCTCGCCACTTTTAAGAATCTTTTTCCATCCCAGTGAATTTTTTTTATGTTTTATTTTTTACATTTTTCTTTTCAGGAGTATACACACTATGCTAAGAGAACAATTTAGAGAAGAGGCCGCTTTTTTCAGGATAAACACTGTAAATATATTAACTTTTCTCTTAACTATTAAAATAATTATGTTAACCATGAAAATAGATTTAACAGTTTGAAATAATTTTACTTATTCAGCTGGATAATTTCAGCATAAAATGAAATGAGTCTTGGATGTCTAAAATAAATATAGCTCTTTTAATCCTGATTTTTCTGAAAACATTACTTTAGAAAATTATTAAATAGAACCAGTACGTTTATATTATACATGTAGTTAATTCCTAATTAATTGTGGAGAGTATCATAATAAATTTCTTCTATTTTTAGGGAGGGATTAAAATAAAGATATTAAAAATATTACTATTAACCATTCTCATATTCACACTAAGCTCCTGTGCGGGGGCAGCGGCTGAAATTCATGCTAATTCTACTAATCCGATACAGACCGCAGTGGACAGTGCAAATCCAGGCGATGTAATTCTCGTAGCACCCGGAACTTATACAGAGAATATCATCATAAACAAAAATGACCTGGTAATAAAGTCAGAATACGGGAACCCTGCAAACACGATAATTGCAGCTAGCAACTCAGGTGCAAATGTAATCACCATCCAGAACAGAAATAATGTAACAATTAAAGGGTTTAAGATTACTGGAGCAGGAAATGACAACTCAGGAATCTATTTGACCGGAAGTACTTACTGTACCATTGAGGACAACATATTACACAACGATGCTCTTGGAGTATATCTTAAGACTTCCCATAATAATATTATTCGCAATAACACCGCCAGTAAAGACCTCAATGTAGGCACGGGAAGAGGGATCAACATTGAACAATCCGATTACACCAATGTTTTGAGCAATACGGTTTCAAACCAGAGGTACGGGATTTATGTATCCGGCTCAAAGGATAACATCCTCTCAGGAAACGCCGTGAGTCAGAGTGCTGACCACGGAATAGTTCTGGAAAACACAATCGACAGTACTCTCGAAAACAACGTTGCAAACTCAAACCAGGACTATGGGATTTATCTGTCAAGTTCAGAGAGCAACATCCTTAGAAGCAACACAGTGTTCAACAATACTAACGGCATTAACCTGGTATCTTCCTCCGGGAACACAATCTCGGATAACACGGTATCAGATGATGCTCTGGTTTCTCTCACGCATGGTATCTTCATGAATACTTCTCATAATAATAACCTGCAAAGCAATACAGTTTCAAATGTTGACTATGGAATCGCCATGCGGTATTCCAACAACAACAGCCTTGTCAACAATGATGCACATAACAATAACAGAGGTATTTACCTTACCTTAACTTCCAGTATAAACACGCTTTCAGGAAATCTGGCAAATTCAAACTTAATGAACGGCATAGTTCTGGATAAAGCCGGCAACAACAATCTTATCAACAATATCGCCAGGTTGAACAGTGCTGATGGCATCGTTCTCGGGAATTCAAACAACAATAACCTGACCAATAACAACGCATCTGAAAATAACAGAGGAATACATTTACTCACGGTATCCAGTGGAAACACACTTTCAGGCAATATAGTAAACTCGAATACTGGCCATGGTATTCTTCTCGAAAACGTGGGCAACAACAACAACCTCTCTGGAAACACTGCAGCTTCAAACAGTATTTATGGAATCTACCTGGTGAATTCCAGCAATAATTACCTGCTCAGCAATATAGCCCCACGCAATTCTAAAGGGATCTACATAATGAATTCTAGTGGGAATACGATTTCTAACAATACTCTCTCGGATAATATCGACGATGGGATAATGCTTTCACTTTCCAACAGCAACACTCTTTCAGGAAATAGGGCTTCTAACAACAACTTTGGAATTTCTTTGGACTCTTCCGGAAGCAACAGTATCTCAAGCAACATTATAACTTCGAGCAGGAACTTCGGTATTTTCATGTGCTCCAGAAGTTCTAATAACCAGGTTGTAAACAATTACTTTAGTAACACCGCGAATACAAATGTCAGAAACACTTCAAACGTCTGGAACACGGATAAAACTGAAGGTAAAAGTATCGCTGGTGGACCATACCTTGGCGGAAATTTCTGGGGAAAACCTGATGGACAGGGACACTCTCAACTCAACAACGATACAGATGGAGACGGCATTACTGAGGTAATATTCACAACAACCAACGTTATAGACTATCTCCCGCTTGTAGCTGTCGCTGCACCGGTACGTCCAGATGCAAACTTCAGTACCAACGTTAGCAGCGGATATGCTCCTCTAACTGTTCAGTTTACTGATCTTTCAGAGAATTCAACTTCTGTAAGCTGGGACTTTGACAATAACGGAGTTATTGATTCCACAGTAAATAATCCAGTTTATGAGTTCACTGTTCCAGGAATTTATACCGTTAATCTGACGGCAAGCAACCCGAACGGCACGGACTCAAAAACTTCTGATATAAACGTGCTTGAAGAAGGAGAAGAAGAAAATGAAACTAAAATTCTTCCCGTAGCAGACTTTACAGTAAATAAGACCAGTGGCTATTACCCCCTCACAGTTCTGTTTACTGACACATCACAGAATGCAACCTCGAGGAGCTGGGATGTTAACAATGATGGAATTGAGGATTCAAACGAAACAAGTTTTGTTTATGTGTACCCTTCTGCAGGGACTTACACCGCTAAACTGACTGTGATCAACGCAAACGACACTGATACAAAAACTATTCAGATAGCTGTAAATAGGAAAAGCAGTGGTGGAAGCCGCAGTGGTGGTGGCGGTGGTGGCGGTTCTCCTGAATCTTCAAGAAACATTGAAGTAAAGGAACTTTCCCAGGTCTTCATTACAAACGGAAAAGCTGTACAGTTTGACTTCACGAAAAAAGCAACCTGTGTTGTGTATGTGAGTTTCGATTCAAAGAAGACCGTGGGCAAAACCACAACCATTGTTGAACAGTTAAAAAATAAATCTACCCTTGTTTCGGAGTTACCTTCGGATGAAGTCTATAAGTTCTTTAACATATGGGTTGGCAACAGCGGGTTTGCAACCTCAAAGAACATCGAAAACCCTGTAATTGGCTTCAAGGTTGAAAAGGCCTGGGCCCAGGATGAAAAGATAGACCAAGCTTCGATTACCCTGAACAGATTCAGCAACAAAACATGGGAGCAGTTGCCAGTCAGCCTGTCAGATGAAGATGAAGAATACCTGTACTTCACAGCTGAAACCCCGGGCTTTTCTTCCTTCGCAATAACAGGGAAGGCAGATAACTCTCAGGAAGAAACTGCAACTGAAATCCAGCCTGGAGATGAGTTTGACAACTCTGAAGAGAACACGGAGGATACAGGATCGGAAGCTGATCAGGAATCCGAACAGGGAGAAAGTACAGGTATGCCGGGCTTTGAGCTGGTTTACGGTGTGGCTGGTCTGCTTGCAGTACTCTTGTATAAGAGGAAATAAATAGCTAAACTAAATAAGCTAAATTAAATAAGCTAAATTAAATAAGCTAAATTAAATAAGCTAAACTAAATATAAATAATATATTTAAATGTAGAAAAAAGAATGATGGAGGTTTGATACCTTCATCCTGTTTTTATTTTTTTTTCCTTTTTCTTTCAAAAAGTGAAGAAAGATATCGGCTCTATCTTATTCTTTTTTTTATACTATTTTCACCTTACTTTTGAACTCATGTTCTTGAGTCTGGTTCAACAGATTGTTCTACAGATTGGTTCAACAGATTGTTCTACAGATTGGTTCAACAGATTGGTTCAACAAATTGGTACTGATCTGCTCTTTTTCGCTTACTTTTTGGGTTATTATTCTGATATTATTTTCTAATAGATTTATATTATCCCATGTTTATATATTGTTGGTAAATATAAAGAAGAATTATTAATAATATCTGAAGTGGGGGATTCATATACACAGGTTTATTGATATATTTTTAACCTTGCTTGTCTTTACGATAAGCTCGGGTATCGGAACTGCAACTGAGATTATTGTCCAGCCAGGGGAATCAATACAAAATGCAGTTAATAAAACTGTTCCGGGGGATGAGGTTGTCGTAAGTCCCGGAAGCTATACTGAAAATCTCAGAATAATGACAGATGATCTGGTTATAAGGTCAGCCTCAGGGAACCCAGAAGATACGATAGTTACGGCGAACAATAAAGCTGAGGATGTATTTTATGTCGAAGCAAATAACGTAGTAATTACGGGGTTCAGCATTAATGGTGCCGGAACTGACCGCGCAGGAGTTTACCTGATAAGGTCCAGTAACTGTACCATCGAAAATAACAGGTTAGCAAACAACACACTGGGAATATACCTTAAACAGTCAACTCACAACCTTATCCTCAACAACACAGCAGTAGATGGTAAGAGGGCAATTAATATCGAAAGATCAAAATATAACATGGCTTCGGGAAACACAATTTCGAATCAGAGGTTCGGAATATATTTGCTTATCTCCGAAGGTAATATGCTCTCAGATAATAAGGTAAGTATGAGCATTGATCATGGTATTGTCCTGGAAAGTTGCAGTAACACCAGCCTTGAAAACAACACTGCAATTTCAAACGAAGATTACGGAATCTATCTTTCAAGTTCAAGTAACAGCAACCTGAAAGGTAATACGGTAGATTCCAACACAATCTACGGCATCTATCTCAGAGATTCAAGTGGTAACAACTTGACAAATAACACAGCATTGAACAACAGCAGAGGCATTTACCTGTTAAGGACAGGTGAAAGCATGCTCTCGGGTAATGTAGTCTCAAATAACGGAAATGGTATCCGGATCACATCTTCAGGAAACAACAATGTTCTGGAGAATTCAGCTTCGGATAACGTCTTATCTGGAATATCTATCTTAAACTCTACTAACTGTAATATAAATGAAAACATACTGTCGAACAACACAATTGGTATATACCTGGCTTTTTCCAGTAACAGTACTGTCCTTAATAACAGTATGCAGAATGGGGGAAGAGGACTTTACCTGCAGGATTCCAATTACAATACGCTCTTAAACAACACAGCTTTGAAAAACAGGTATGGAGTTTACCTGCTGCGCTCAGGATGGAACGTACTCTCTAACAGCAATGCAAGCGAAGGTAATGACCACGGTATTGTCCTGGAAAATTCAAGCAACTATAACGACCTGACCGGCAACATAGCAAATTCTAACCGTGCTTACGGTATATACCTCAAAGGTTCAGGTAATAATAACTTAAACAGCAACGAAGCTTCCGGCAATAATAGAGGAGTTTACCTCACAACCTCGAACAAGAACACGTTTTCAAAAAATACTATTTCGGACAACAGCGAATATGCAATCCTGCTGGCTTATTCCTTAGAAAACAATATCTCAGGAAACGAAGTTTCCAACAGCAACCGGGGCATCCACCTGATAACTTCCAGCGATAATAAGATTTCAGGCAATGAAATAGTTTCAAACGGTGTTTCAGGTCTTTATATGACTTCCACAAGCAACAACAATACCGTGTTTAATAACTACCTGAATAACAACGTTAACGCAGATATTAAGCCGGGAAGCTTTGGGAACGTCTGGAACACAACAAAAATCGCAGGCACAAATATTGCAGGCGGACCGTACATAGGAGGAAACCTCTGGGCAAAACCTGATGGTACTGGCTTTTCCCAGACTGCAACGGATACAGATGGAGACGGCATTGCTGATGGAGTGTTCAGTATCTCAACCAGCGGCTATACGGATTACCTCCCGCTTGTAGTTGTTTCTGAACCAGAACAATCTACAACTCCAGTAGATTTAACAGATGGCCAGACGGAGACACCTACAAATGATCAAACAGAAATATCTGCAGATAATCAAACGGAAACATCTCCAGATGAAACATGGATATCTCCAGATGAAACATGGGTACCTCCAGACGAATCTGAGTGATCTCCAGACTAACCAGAGACAGCTACAAACTAAACAAATACAATTACTTACGAAAATAGAAACTTATGAAGTTGAAACCACTTATGAAAATTGAACCATGATCAACAAAAAGGGGCTAACATAAGCCTGGTTTCACAGAGATAGTAATTTACTAACTCAACCAACAAGAAATGAGGTCGGGAGAAGGAATGACCCTTCATCCTGATTATTTCTTTATCTTACTTTTTTCCCTTATGTATAAAAAAAATTTGTTCATAATACTCAATTATTCAAACTTACTTTGTATTTCGCTTAACCGTTTTTTCCCTATCTCAATAAGGTTCATCAGTTTCATATACTCATTTTCCGGGACAACACTGCCTGGAAACAGAGATTTCACAACACTCCCGTCAGAGTAAAGCAAAATTCCGTTCCAGGCTGCAAAATGAGTGGTGGACAGGTACTCACAGGGAAGTTCCCATCTTGATTTTACATTATTAAAACCTTCAAAATGGTAGAAAACGGTTCCGTTTTTCAAGACCCTGGTAAATTTCAGGAGCGCGTCAGCCATACTCTCACCCGGTTGTTGTTATGAAAAAACTGAAAAGGGAGAAAAATAAAGACATAAGAAGTAAATTTCCGTTTTTAAGGCTCTTTTTGAAAGCTGTCTTATTAAGAGGCTACCTTTTTAAGGCTTCTTTTTTAAGGCTTCTCATGAGCCTGTCAAAGGGCAGTTAAAACCCGGGTAGTTAAAACCCGAGGTCAGTTACTTTTTCTCCTTTTGCACTGGTAACGGTTACGGAAATGTCTTTAAATTTGGGGACTCCTGTACCGCCTGTTTCATCCGAAACCAGCATATTGGACCAGGGACTGTTAGGCATATATGCGATGCCTCGGTGAGAGGGCTCGTATCCGGATTCCTCAGCCCTGACCACAATTGTTCCGAAAGAGTTTTTCAGGGTTACTGTGTCGCCTTTTTTCACGCTCAATTGCTTGAAGTCGGTAGGATCCAGTTTTATTACGGCCGAGCGGTCCCTGTATTCTTCCCCAAAACGGTTTTCAATCATCGCTTTGTCCTGAAAGATGTCCCTGTAGGTTATGATCCTGACCTTTATTTCAGGGGTTTTAAGAAAAGATCCGAAATCCATCAGAGAGCCTCCATTATTTTTTTGAGAACTGCTTCATCCGAGAGCCGTGTTGTTTCAACAACAGGTTTAAAGTCTACCTTTACCCCATCCATACGCGTGGCACTTCCTCCTGATTCCACCCCGCTGATTGCAGTGTTGATATAGACCTTTGCACTTCTGGAGGTAAGGGTTTCGCAGGGGTCAAGTGAAATGACTGGAATTTCAAGCAGATTCTTTGCAATAGACCTGGGAAGGCTTGAAAGAGGGTCAGAACCGACGATAAGGGCTGCGTCCACGGTTTTTGCTTTAAGGGATTCAACGATCGAATATTCGGGTCCATGCTTCACAGTGCCATCTTCGAACTTTACACTGTTCACATGCCCTGTTTCCTCAAAGAGGTTTTCATTAAAGCCCCGCATGTTGTAATGTCCTACCATAGGTATCAGGTGGAAATTTGCTTTTTCGTTCAGGGTGTCCATAAGCCGGAAAAGGGGTTCAAGGTTTTCCAGGGAGTAGACCAAGCCAAGCCCTACAAAGACTACCCCGAATTTTGCCCCTTTCAGGATATTCGCCAGTTCAAGAATCCTTTTAGGGGGGAAGTTGTAGGACGTTTTTGGAAGCTTTCCGGAAAGCCCTGCAATAAGGGCGTCGATGAACTCGGCATCTCCTCCTGGCGGGATCTGGAAGAAATTATTCCCGCAGATCTTTGCGGTATGGGATTTCCGAACATCTATTGCAATTGCAGTCCTCTCTTCTTCCCATCCCCGCTGCTTTTCTGCGCCCCTTGGGAAATAGGAATGTTTTGAAAGGTGGCGGGGGTGAGAATCCGAGGGGTCTGCTCCCCAGAAAATGGTAACATCGGCTTTATTTCTCACATCGTCAAGGGTACATGTCTTGAACCTGTTTTGAAGGAGGGATTCAACCACACGCCCCAGGCAGAATGAAGAAGTATCATCAAGGGTTGCACTGGTTTTTTTTGCAAGCTCTATTGCAAGTTTCTGAGTCTCGTTGGTAGAAGTCCCAAGCCCGAAAATCAGGGGGTTTTTTGCATTCTTCAGGATAGCTGCAGCCTCACTGATGGCAGTTGCTTCATCAACAGGCTTGTTGTCAACCCGGAAAACTGCATTATCCCTTCCTTCTTTCATGTGGGCTACCCCAACCCTGCAGGCGGTATAGACTTTGTTTACTATGTTCTTTTCAGACTCGACCTCGATATCGTCGCAGAGCATCCCACAGCCTGTGCATACATTATAATTTTTTTCCATCCTCTTTACCTCACACAAACTCGATTGCCTCTACAGGGCAGGTCACTATACAGCCGTTACAGAGGATCTTGTTCTTCCCGAATCTACGGCATTCCTCTACATTCTGGGCTTTGACAACTCCGTCTTCTACGACCAGGACCAGCTTCTTAGCATTCCTGGGGGCATTTCCCGAGCCTACTCCATAGGGATCGTTTGCTACATTAGGAGGGCAGGCAACCACACAGTTTCCACAACCAAAACAGAGTTCTTCATGCACTATGAGTCCGGTTGAAGTTGCTCCTTCTGACGCCTTGAAGAGGCTGCTGATCTTTTCGTAGTTTTCTTTGTATTTAGGTTCCTCTTTAAGGGGCGGGCAGTCATCAGCTGTTAGCTCGCGAGCCATAAGGGCAACTGCAAACGCCATACAGGAGTTTTTTCCACATTTTTTGCAGTTCGTTTTTGGAAGCATCTGATAAAGTTCCATTGCATTTGTCATTCCAGATCACCCTTGAGTCAAATTTATTTTATAGTTTATTAAAGATATGGCAGTTAAAAAGATGGCAGGTCAATACCACACCAGGTAACTACATCAGGTAAATAGTGTTTGTACATTCTATTGTGTGAATGTATATGCCAGTGTGAACCGGAAATATTTTATTAAAGAATATCCGGTTTGAAGGAAATGCTATCTAAAAATATTGAGTACCTAAGAGCATTGAAGTACAATGTTAATAGATTCAATAAAGAAATGAATGTAATCCACCTTAAACTATTGCTTTTTAGTTCTCAATGTTAATATTAATTAGCAGTGTTAACAGTCTTCAGAGACTTCAAACTCCCAAATAAGGTTCTTGCGTATCCTCTTCAAATTTGAGGAAGGATCTTCCACCTGCAAGATAGAGATCAATTTTATCACACAGTTAGATCAATTTTATCATACAGTTAGATCAATTTTATCACACAGTTAGATCAATTTTATCATACAGTTGTTTCGCTTTATATGCTTCATGAGCATGTTTTTCAGACTCAGGTATATTTTTAGATATTCAACAAATATGTGAAATTTACTTTTCCCTATACATTTTGAAGAGAACACTGTTTTGCCTTTTTGCAGGCTGAAAGAAAGGTATTTCAACTTAAGTGAAAAGATTAGAGTGGCTGGAAGTGGGCAAAAAGTATTTATATCAATTGTCCTTTCCCACTTTCGCTAATAGTATTTAATTAGTATTTAATGCCTGCTTTTGGAGCAGGTCTGGCAGAACAAAGTCAGATCAGGTAGACTTAAAGAAAAGTTCACAGTGGCAGTTTCCGTCTTTTTCAATTTCATCTTTATGATAAATACAGGGACAAACTATTTTTTTATCCTCATTCTCGTCCCCGGTTACTATCCTGCAAGGGCAATAACGCTTCCCAAACTTTTCAACCCTTGAAGCAAGCCCGTCAAGAACATAATCAAGAGCTTCTTTATCCGGGTTAAGCCTGTAGCCTGCTTTGCTTGCGTATTTTTCTGTCCATTCATACATTTTGTCTTTTACTTCATCGTGTTCACTCATGTAGAGTTCCCTCCTGTTTTTGTAAGAGTGATACTGTTATTCGGGAGAAGGTCATACACGGAAATATTATTGGAGAATCAGAAGCATTCCTGTTCTTGCACAATTGCCGTAGATGTGTTCCCCTTTCAGGTTTCTTAAGAATTTTTTTAAACTTCCGTTCACAGGAAATTCCCGCATACATATAAATTATTAAGCAACAATTCGGCACTGACCGATCGATTACGAATTAAGCTTTCAAACTATAAAATCAATTGGTGAGCATCGTAATCTTCGATCAGCCATTCTGAGATTACCCGATTAAATAACCAGATTTTTCCCGGGAATTTAAACACGGGCTTTAACAGGAATCCGAAAGTTAATATACATGCAAGTATTATATTGATATATAAATATCAGACGCAGTATATAAATAATGTGGTATATGCCTCTTTAAAATAACGGATTAAACAGATTGTACATAGCTTAAATAGTTCATCATACATTATTATATGAGGCAGTGTAAAATTATTCTGCCTATTTGGCCTATCAGGGAGCAGAACCGGGGTTACCTTATGATGAAATTACAGTTGCTTTAAAATATTTCTGCTCATGCCTGCAATGAAGCTGAAGGAAGGCAAACCTGGAAAGCCACCGGGAAATAACACTAAAAAGGCTGATGATTCTGAATTTTTTATTATAGGGTTGCCGGTCAGAGGCTCAAAAAACTTTTACAAAATAAAGGTTTTGATTTTGTACAAAACGGCTACCTTTTTATCCTGTTTGAGGGAAAATTTATATTGAGATTTATAAAACACAAATTCCACAAATGCCCGGTAAACTTAAAGAAAAGCCTTTCCAGAGTTGTGATAAAAACACACTGAACCAGGGCTACACAGGACCTTCTTTTTTCTGCACTGGCAGAAATCATGCGCAGGAAAACGTTCCTGAATTATAATTCTGAAATTTTAACTTATAAATGATATAAATAAAAAGAATCAAAAGATATATCAGAATTCGATCTCTAAAAATATTCATAAATATAAGGAGTCAACAAACATGCGAATCGGAGTCTACGTTTGCCATTGCGGACTGAACATTGCAGGAGTAATTGATGTTTCAGCCCTTGAAGAAATGGCGAGTAAACTGGAAGATGTGGTGCTTTCCCGGGATGTACAGTTTCTGTGTTCCGATTCCGGACAGGAAGGCATCATTAAGGATATAAAGGATAACAAAATCGACAGGGTTGTGGTAGCTGCCTGTTCCCCCAGGTTGCACGAAAAGACCTTCAGGCATGTCATGGAAAAAGCCGACCTTAACCCTTACCTTCTGGAAATGGTAAACATAAGGGAGCAGTGCTCCTGGGTGCATGCAGACGACCCGCAGATGGCGACCCAGAAAGCTTTTGACCTTATCCGGATGGGGGTTGCAAAGGCCAAATTCCTCAAAGAGCTGAGTGCAACAAACTCAAAAGCCAGCAGAAATGTCCTTGTCATAGGTGGAGGGGTTGCAGGAATTGAAGCCGCTTTAAACCTTGCAGAAGCCGGTTTTCCCGTAACCATGGTAGAGAGGGAGTCTACAATCGGAGGTAAAATGGCCCTGATGAATGAAGTATTCCCAACAAACGACTGCTCTATCTGTGTGCTTGCCCCCAAAATGACGGATGTGCAGAACCACCCGAACATCACTCTTTACACCTACTCAGAAATTACCGATATTTCAGGATCCGTCGGAAAATTCCATGTAAAAGTCAGGCGCAAACCTAGGTTCGTGCTCGAGGACAAATGTAAGGGATGTGTGGACCTCTGTGCCGGGGTGTGTCCCGTGGAAATAGAAAACCCCATGAACTACGGAATTGGAAAGACCCGGGCTATCTACATGCCAATCCCCCAGTCCGTCCCCCAGGTGGTTCTCATCGATCCTGACCACTGCGTGGGCTGCGGACTCTGCCAGCAGGCGTGTCCTGCAGAAGCTGTAGATTACGAACAGAAGCCTGAGGAAATTGAATTTGAAGCAGGAGCTGTAATCGTTTCTACGGGCTATCAGCTCTTTGATGCTTCCAGGAAAAAAGAATATGGTTTTGGGAAATACCCGGATGTCATCACGAACATGCAGCTTGAGCGGATGTTGAACTCTGCAGGGCCCACCGGAGGGAGGGTCCTCAAGCCCTCTGACGAAAAACCCCCTAAAAGCGTTGCATTCATCCAGTGTGTGGGATCCAGGGACAAAACCGTGGGTAACGAATACTGTTCTCGCGTCTGCTGTATGGCCGCGCTCAAGAACTCTCAGATGATTAAGGAGCGTTACCCGGACACGGAAGTCACCATCCACTACATCGACATCCGGGCAGCCGGAGAGATGTACGAGGAATACTATATCAGGACCCAGGGAATGGGCGTGGACTTCATCCGCGGGAAGGTAGCGGAAATCTATCAGGGTGATGACGGCAGGCCAGTTCTCCGCTATGAAAACACTCTGGAATGCCGTCCCGAGGAGGAAGCCTATGACATGGTGGTTCTCTCTACAGGTTACGAACCCGCCAAAGCTGCAGAAGGGATATGCAGGATGCTGAACCTTGCCCGGAGGCCGGACAGATTTTTCGCCCCCGCCCACCCTAAGATGCGTCCTGTAGACGCCCCGGTGAGTGGTGTTTTCCTGGCAGGCTGCGCCTCAGGCCCCAAGGAAATCCAGGTTTCGATCGCTCAGGGAAGTGCCTGCGCTTCAAAAGCAATGCAGCTTCTAGGGACCGGGGAGCTTGAAGCCGACCCAATGGGAGCGCATGTTGATCCCGAAAAGTGTATTGGGTGCAGGACATGTGTGGATGTCTGCAAGTTTGGAAAGATCAGTATTGTCGACAAAAAAGCTGTTGTGGACGAGGTTTCGTGTTACGGCTGCGGAGACTGCAGTGCAGCATGTCCTGTAGGGGCAATTCAGATGCGGAACTTTGAAAACGAGCAGATCCTTGCGCAGGTAAGAGAGGCAACTGCCCATAAGTCCCAGTGTCCTTTTATTGTAGCTTTCCTCTGCAACTGGTGCAGTTATGCCTGTGCAGACCTGACAGGAATGTCAAGGATCCATTACCCGACAAACATCAGGGTCATCCGTACCATGTGTTCTGCAAGAGTAAACCCGGAATTCGTGCTTGAAGCCTTAAAAGGCGGAGCTGACGGGGTGCTTGTTGCAGGCTGCAGGATGGACGAATGCCACTACATTCACGGAAACTTTGATGCAGAAAAGCGAATGGATGTCTTAAAAGAAATCATAAAGGAAATAGGGCTTGATCCGAAAAGGCTCAGGACCCTCTGGATCTCGGCTGCCGAAGGAGAACGTTTCTCGAACACAATCACCGAGTTTGTAAAAGAACTCGAAGAAATAGGACCCATAGGAACCGAACTTAAGCAGGAATGTACGGGAACCGGACCGGAGGAGGTGGCACAGTGAGCGAGAAACATTCTGAAGAGTGTCCCGAAGAGTGCCCAGAGCAGGAAACTCATGTATGTGGCGGGTGCTGCTGCGGAGCTGGAGAAAATGAAAAGCCTGAAACCGGAGAAAAAGACGCAGAGAGATGCGAATCTGATGAATCCGGATCAGGGAAATTTGAATCTGAAGAATCCGGATCTGAGGAGTTCGAGTTCGAAGAACCGGTAGAAGCAGGGGCTGAAGAAGTCGAAGGTGAAAATCAGGAAAAAATCACAGTTACAACCAGCATGGACCTGCAGGGGACACATTTTCTCTATACGCAGGCAACTGAGAAGTCCCTCAAGACCCTTGATTACGACTATAAGCGCTGCAACGGTTGCGGGATCTGTGTGGAGATCTGCCCCACAAAAGCCCTTGAACTGGGACCCATACATGAGATTGCAACCGGGCTTGATGCTCCTCCTGTTATGATGGACCTTGATAAATGCACCTTCTGCAGGATGTGTGCAAACCTCTGCCCTGTGCATGCCATTTCCTTCGAAGCTGTGGGAGAGGTCCCTGATGAAAATCAGTACCCAAAATACGATACTTATGTACATATCAACGAGAAATGTCTTCCCTGTCTCCTCTGTGAGGGAGCCTGCCCGCAGGACGCGATAGAGGTCGAGTTCACCTTTCCTAAAAAAGAAGAGATTGCTCCCTTTAAGGAAGGGGTAAAGGGTGAAATCGAAATCGACACTGAAAAATGTAACTTCTGCGGGATATGTGCCCGGTTCTGTGATGCCTTTCTCCTGCTTGAGCGCGAGCCTACCCCTGAGAACCCTGTACCTTTTGAGCAGCTTCTTGTAGACGAGGATAAATGTGACTACTGTGTACTCTGCCAGGATATCTGTCCGGAAGAGGCAATAAAGGTTAAAGGGGAGCGCCCCTGTGAAGCCCCGAAAGTGGAAGGCAATGTGAAGGTTGACGAGCTGAAATGTACGCAGTGCGCCCGTTGCCAGGCTGTCTGCCCCTATGAAGCTGTTGACCTGCAAAAGCCCATGGAAGGGGAATTGAGCCTTATTGATGTAAACCTCAAAGAGTGCGACCCCCAGGGCTGCCGCGGTTGCTTCAATGTCTGCCCCTCGAATCTCTGGTACGTCCCCACAGATCCCGAAGACCCTCGAAAGATAGCTTTTGCCGAGGATTACTGCACTTACTGTGGAGCCTGCGTGAAAGCCTGCCACCTTGGAGCTATAAAAGTAGAGAGATCTGATGTCCACCACACAGAGATTCCGGATACACCCTGGGCTACCCAGTGGAGGGATGCAATCGAATCCCTGAAGACCGGAGTCAGGAAAGGGGTTGACCACGCCGTCTTTAGAGAGACTGAAACCCTCAAAGCGCAGAAGTTTATGGGCATAGAGCCCCCATGCACCGATGAGGAAACGCTTGCAGTCGTGCAGGCAAAGATAGATTCTCTCATGCCTGTCCTTAAGAGTGCAAGAGTCAGGAAACTCTGGGAAACCGATTCTTCGGAAAAAACCACAGAAGCTGTGAAAAAGAAGATGGAAAGCTGAAGAAAAACCGATTGATGCAGATGCAGAAGATCAAAACCTGAGGTTGAATGTGATTTTTCGATTCTTTGCCTCAGGTTCTGCACTTTTCACTTACAATCATTACCGGCACCTTGCAGTGCCGGACAGTTTTTTCTGCCACGCTGCCGAGCAGCAGCCTGTCCAGTCCTGTCCTGCCGAGAGTCCCCATAACAACAATATTCATCTTATTCTCTTCGGCATAACGGATCAGTTCGTCTGCCGGATGTCCTTCAAGCAGGATGAGTTTCACATCGACTCCTTCCATTTCTCCTGCCCTTTTGACATAACTAACGGCTGAGTGTCCTTCTTTTTTCAGGGCTTCATTCATCCTTTTCCAGTCAAAATCGACAGCCATCGAAGAGAAATAATCCGTGGACACCACATATACCGCATAAACAGTTCCTCCACTCAAGCGGGCAAGCTCTATCGCATTGTTAGCAGCCATCCTGGAACAGACCGAACCGTCGGTTGCGATCATTATTTTCTTGAAATTAACGACTCCCATAAAACAACACCCAATTACACTATGTGCCTGTAAGAAATATAATTGCATCGGGGTTCAGGGAGTGAAAAGATAAAAGGATGATTTCGTTTTGGGGGTGAAAAGGTCAGGTAACTAAACAAAGGTCATCTCAATGCAGCAAAAGTATTATTGTCCCTATTTATAATAATACAATATATGAAAATAAGCGACGAAAACTATAGGCTCTTGGAAAAGAAAGCAAAAGAACTGGGTGCAAAAAGCGTCAGGCTTTTTCCCGCAGAAAATATTGTGGTTGAAGACCGAACTATTCTGAAGTGCATATTTGGCTGCAACGGCTACGGAAGCCGGGTCTGCCCACCTTATATCCCAACCGTGGGCGAATTCAAAAAGATGCTTGCTAACTACGACTGGGCCCTCCTCGTTGAATGGAAATCCAAAAACGTTTTTCCCCGTGAAGTAAGTGAAAACTTCATAAAATTCAGTGTCGAACCCCCCGAAAACGAAGAAACGAAAAACCAGTTTTTTGAGAATTTAAAGACCGTAATGAAAGACCGAAAAGAAACAATCCAGCCCGGAGTCCTCGAAATCGAAAAACTCGCCTGGACTCTTGGCTACAACACCGCCCTTGCCACCTTCCCCGGCATGTGTACCTGGTGCGCCACAAGCGACTATTCTGATGTGAAATGTGCCGGCGACAAAGGTCCCTGCCACCACCCAACCCTCCGCAGGCCCTGCCTTATGGGGCTTGGGGTGAGGATGGACAAGACGCTTGAAAAACTGGGGACTCAGCTTCAGAAGTTTCCGATGGATGATACGAGCCCATCGCCATATACGCTGGTTTTGCTGGATTGAAAAAGGGGAAACTAGGTTTTAAGATATTCTGCTTATTTTTTCCAGGGTGTCGGTTCAATACCATGCCCTTGAATTCCATCTTTTTCACTGAAGTAACTCCAAAGCTATACTTCTATATATGGGAGGAAATTATAATATAATTTATGGAAGACTCCCCCAAAAATTCCCCCACCGCCTGGATACAAAAGGTTCTATTTTTGAATGATCGCAAAGTAAATACTGATGTATTGGTTGGAGCATTGATGCATTTATTCCTCATTCTTTGCCTGATCATTTTACTATACATGTTAGGTAAACAGTTCATGTTAATATAATAAATAAAACTGTGCCGGCACAGCTCCTTACCCAGGCAACATTACCAGCCGCTGAGATAGAAATCCATTTGTATTCAAGAGCTGGCTCCTCGATTTGAGTCCAATCACGCTCAAACTGCGCTTTGATTTCTTCCGGACCTAGACGTTTTTCGTCTGCACCGGTACCGTAAATTACAACATCTGCGTCCGGCGCAATAAGGGACATTGCACTATTCAGGTCGCGTCTGGCGTAACTCTCTGCAAATTTATCAAGGACAGCTTTGACTGCTTTTTCAATCACACTATTTGCTTTTATACTCTCTTCCCCAAAATAATTTATTAGTTTGGAAAATAGATTGGAATTAATTCATATAAAATATTTGATAGTTTGACAAAGGTCCCGATTTGCAGGAAAAAATGGGAGATTATTCCTGTTTCACACATAAAAAAACAAAAGTTAAAAGTTCAATACCTTCTACTATTCCTTTTTCTGTCTTTTTACTGGATTTCCGGAATAGATACCTTTATACATTCTACCACACCTTTTACATTCAGTTTCTTACACATAAATAACCGATAACTGCTAATGCAGCACCTAAAAGAGCTAAGAGAGGAAACAAGCGCAGAAAGAGTGTTTAAAAAGGAAAAGGAAAATAGCGAGCCGATGGACTTAAAAGTGAAGGGAGAGCAAAAAGAGCTGGATTTGAAGGATTAATTAAAGAAAAGCTAAAGGAAAACTAAAGAAAAACTAAAGAAAAACTAAAGAAAAACTAAGGGGAAGACTAAAGTAAAAATCAGAGAGATTTAATATGGATTAAGGCGCCTCCTGCTTAGATTCGGGTGAAAATATGGAAAAATACGATTACAGTGAACTTGGGCTGAAAGCCGGGCTTGAAATTCACCAGCAGCTGGACTCAAAAGAGAAACTGTTCTGCAGGTGTCCTACCCTGATAAGGGACATTGGGGATTCGGACTTTGAGTTTTTCAGGTATCTCAGGGCTACGGAAAGCGAGATGGGAGAAAAGGACAGGGCTGCGGTGGAGCAGACCAAGATCAGGAGAAAATATGTCTACAAGGCTTACGATACGACCTGCCTTATAGAAAATGATGAAGAGCCTCCAAGAGAACTCAATATGGAAGCTCTGGATATTTCCCTCGGGGTTGCAAAGCTCTTCAACATGAAACCTGTTGACCAGATGCATGTAATGAGAAAGATCGTTGTGGACGGGTCAAATACCAGCGGCTTTCAGAGGACTGCATTTCTTGCAAGCGATGGGTATATTGAAACTTCGGAAGGATACTGCGGGATTGACAGCCTCTGCGTTGAAGAAGAAGCTGCCCAGAAAATCGAAGAAATAGGAGATTCAATAGTCTATTCCCTGGACAGGCTCGGGATCCCGCTTGTAGAAATTGCAACCGCGCCTGATATCAAATCTCCGAGGCAAGCCCGTGAGGTTGCGGAGTATATAGGGATGCTCCTTAGGTCTACGGGAAAAGTAAAGAGAGGGCTTGGCACGATCAGGCAGGACGTTAACATCTCAATTGCCAGAGGCGCAAGAGTCGAAATAAAAGGAGTCCAGGCCCTTGACCTCATAGAAGACATCGTCCGCAGGGAAGTTGAAAGGCAATTGAACCTGCTTTTTATCAGGCAGGAACTCCTTGAAAGAAAAGCCTTTGTTTGTGAGGAGATCTATGATATTACAGGGCTTTTCATGGATACGAAGTCCAAGGTCCTGCAAAAAGGTGTAAAGAAAGGAGCAATACTTGCTGCCCACCTGAAGAAATTCAACGGGCTTGTAGGCAAGGAAGTACAGCCAGGTAGGAGGCTCGGGACTGAGTTTTCGGATAGGGCAAAGACTGCAGGTGTGGGAGGAATTTTCCACACGGACGAACTTCCGAACTACGGAATAACTGAAAAGGAAGTACAGGCTGTCAGGGACGCTATTGGTGCAGGTCCTGAGGATGCTGTTGTCATGGTCGCAGATGAACCTGAAAAATCCAGGCTTGCAATTGAGGCAGTAATTAAAAGGGCAAAAGAAGCCTTTGAGGGGATCCCTGAAGAGACTCGAAAAGCCCTGCCGGAAGGAAATTCTGCTTATATGCGCCCTCTTCCCGGTGCGGCAAGGATGTATCCTGAAACCGATGTTCCCCAGATCGAGATATCACAGGAATATTTTGATTCCATAGAACCTCCGGAACTCCTGACAGAAAGGGCAAAGCGGTTTGCTTCCGAAAGCGGCCTGAATAAAGAGCTTGCCGAAAAAGTGGCTTATTCAAGGTATTTGCCTCTCTTCGAGGCTCTCCTGGAAACTTACAGGAAGGATGCAAATGTTAACTCAACCCTGATTGCCAGAACCCTTGTGGGAATCGTCCCTGAGATAAGGAGAAACGGGGTTGAGACGGACAACCTCACAGATGAACACTTCAATGGACTTTTTGCAGCTATTTCAAACCAGGAAATTGCAAAAGAAGCCAGTCAGGATCTCCTGGCAGCCCTTGCAAAAGAGCCTGAACTTACAACTCAGCAAGCGATTTCAAAGCTTGGTCTGAGCGCCTTTGACCCCGAAGAAATCGAAAACTTCATTAAAAAGATGGTCAGGGAAAGAGGAGATTTCATCAAAGACAAAGGTCCAGCTGCTCTTGGCCCTCTCATGGGTGTTGTCATGAAGGAGTACAGAGGTACGGTTGACGGAAAGGTCCTGAACAATATGCTGAAAAAAGAAATAGATAACTTTATCAATCAGGGATAAAACCCTGACCTTTTTTCTGCATTTGCTATTAAATTTTCTGTTATTTCTGTTTATTTCTTTTCTTTTCCTTCCAGATTTTCCTTCCAGATTTTCCTTCCAGATTTTCCTTCCAGATTTTCCTTCCAGATTTTCCTTCCAGATTTTCCTTCCAGATTTTCCTTCCAGATTTTCCTTTCAGATTTGCCTTTCAGATTTTTCTTTTTGATATTATTTCTTTCACATCTTTCAGAACTTTTTCAAAAACAAAAAAACACTCTTTGCAGAAAACAGCTAAAATTATTCTAAAATCCAGGCAGCTTGTGAGAAAATTTCTTTATGTAAAATAACTTTTTATATTAACTAAAATATTTTCTTACTTACAACATAAAAAATCAGTTGAAAAGTATGCTCTAATGGTATTTCAAAACCATACGATATCAGATGACTTAATTCCTGTCTGCCGGGGTTGAGCTTGCAAAAAGGGGATAGAAGTATGAAAATATACCTTAGTTTAGCATATAATGGTTTCATATAGAAGCTACCAAAAATGCAACTGAACTGCAAAACCTCTTAATGGGAAATGAGGAATTCGATGTTCCTTTGATATTGCAAATCATAACGTTGCGGAGAACCCCCCCTCCATGAAAGTGCTGCTTGTCGACGACGACCCTGTATTCCTGGAGCTATCAAAGACGTTCTTGGAAGTGATCCACGACATAAACTCCGATACGGTGGAACCTGCAGGACAGGCTCTTGGGAAGTTAGATGAACTCTCCTATGATTGTAGTTTCGGATTATGATATGCCTTATATGGATGGCATTTCATTTCTGAGAACTATCCGTGATAAGAGAATTAATATCCCTTTCATCCTGTTTACAGGAATGGGCAAAGAAGAAGTTATAAGCCGAACTATCGAAAACGGTGCAGATTCCTTTGTTCAGAATATAGGAGATCTTAAAGCTCAGTACTCCGAACTTTCACAGAGGATCTGGCAGACTGTTAGCAGTAGGTCAGAATACTGAAGATCATGAAGAAAGAACCTGAATCTATGAAAGAAGCAACTTTAGCTTCTGTCAGGTACAGGCATGATAACCATATTTAATCCAGCACTTTTGGTAACCAATTTTTGGTAACCAATTTTTGGTAACCAATTTTTGGTAACCAATTTTTGGTAACCAATTTTTGGTAACCAATTTTTGGTAACCAATTTTTAGTAACCAATTTTTAGTTAACCGTTTTTAGGTAACCGTTTTTAGGTAACCATTTTTAGTTAACCTTTTTTAATTAACTATTTTTTAATAATCATCATTCAAGCAATGCTTACCCCCTCTTTTTTATAGTAATCTTAATAACCTTTTTATCTGCCTCATCTTTTTATCTACCCGCTGAGACTTCCGGCGACAAAAAAATCAACCATATAAAGGTAGAAGGTCAGTCTTTCTTTTCATTCATTTCTGCTATTGCTGCGAGAAAGTTTTAAGAAATCACAGTAGAAAGCCCTGAATATATTTAGGTTTAGCCGAAAACGTTTTCCGGATATATTTATGTGGTATTATACTCATTGTTTCAGGGGGATTTTGTGGTTCTTGAGTACAAATTGATTATAGGGGGAGAGTCGAGAGACTCATCAACCGGAGAAGCTTTTGATGATATCAATCCGGCTACTCTTGAAAACCTTGGCACGGTACAGGTAGCCGGAAAAGAAGACGTGGACAGGGCAGTTGAGGCTGCTGAGGGAGGGTTCAGAGTATGGAGCGAGGTTCCGGCTCCTAGGAGGGCTGAAGTGCTCTTCAGGGCGGCTCACATTTTACAGGAGAGAAAGGAAGATCTTGCCTTACTCATGACAGAAGAGATGGGAAAGGTGCTGCCCGAAACAAGGGGAGATGTACAGGAAGCAATAGACATTACCAATTATGCCGCAGGGGAAGGCAGGCGAATGTTTGGGGAGACAACGACTTCCGAACTTAAGGACAAGTTCTGCATGACCGTGCTCAGGCCGATAGGAGTTGTGGGCATGATAACGCCCTGGAACTTTCCTATTGCCATTCCCAGCTGGAAGATCATGCCAGCCCTTATAGCAGGAAATGCAATTGTTTTCAAGCCTGCAAGTGACACGCCTCTGCTTGCAATTAAACTCGTCGAAATCCTGATGGAAGCAGGCCTGCCTCCGGGAGTGGTAAACATTGTGTTTGGACCCGGAGGAAGTGTTGGAAAAGCCATAGTCCAGCATCCTGGAATAAAAGCAATTTCATTTACAGGAAGCTTTGAAACCGGGAAATGGATCATGGAAGAATGCGCAAAAACCATAAAGAGAGTCTCTCTGGAACTGGGAGGCAAAAACCCGGTAATTGTCATGGATGATGCCGACCTTGAACTTGCTCTTGAAGGCGTGCTCTGGGGGGCTTTCGGGACAACAGGCCAGCGCTGCACGGCTACGAGCAGGCTGATCCTGCACGAGAAAATAAAGGACGAGTTTACAACAAGGCTGCTTGCAAAAACAAAACTTCTCAGGGTAGGAAACGGGCTTCTGCCTGAAACGGACATCGGGCCTGTAATTAATAAAGCCCAGCTTGAGAAAATAGAAAGGTACGTCAGGATAGGAAAAGAAGAAGATGCAACTCTCCTGCTCGGAGGAAATGTCATAGATCCCGGGCTTCCTGGCTATTTTTTTGAGCCGACTATCTTTACGGATGTCAGGCCGGATATGAGGATTGTACAGGAAGAGATCTTCGGGCCTGTGCTCAGCATCATTACGGTTTCAGGTCTTGATGAAGCAATTGAAGTTGCTAATAACACCAGATATGGGCTTTCTTCGTCAATTTATACTGAAAGTGTCGGAAAAGCCTTCAGGGCGATTAAAAAGATAGAATCAGGAATCACATATGTCAATGCCCCTACAATAGGTGCCGAAGTTCACCTTCCCTTTGGAGGCGTAAAAGGAACCGGAAACGGTTTCAGGGAAGCTGGGACAGAAGCAATCAAAGAATTTACAGAGATAAAAGCCGTGTACATAGACTACAGCGGCAGGCTGCAGAAAGCCCAGATAGATACGAAATGAAATGTAGGAAGAGGGTGAAGCATTCTGGATTACGATAAACCGGAAACTCTTGACAAATGGAGAAATTTAGAAAAAACAGAAAGATCAGAGGATTTAATAAAGAAACTGGAAACAGAACTTGACTTTTTCGAACAGGAAATCGGGTTGCTTGATGTGGTTGGCCCAAAAGCCAGGGAGATCATAGGACAGGACTGCAATGTAATGTCTGCATGTGTATCCCGTCCCTATCCTCTGGTTGTTGATAGGGCAAAAGGTTCCATAGTCAAAGACATAGACGGGAAAGAGTACATCGATTTCATTGCAGGGATTGCTGTCATGAATGCAGGCTACTCAAACCCCGAGGTTAAAGAAGCAATCTCAGCCCAGCTGGAGAAAATGGTCCACTGCGGATACGGGGACTTTTTTGCTGAGCCTCCATTAAAGCTTGCAAAAAAACTAAGGGAGCTATCAGGTTATTCAAAGGTCTTTTACTGCAACAGTGGGACCGAAGCTGTAGAAGCTGCAATGAAACTTGCTTTATGGAAGACAAAGCGCCAGAACTTTATCGCCTTTTATAACTCCTTCCATGGCCGGACCCTGGGCGCTCTTTCTCTGACCTGCTCAAAAATCCGTCAAAAGGAGCATTTCCCTGCCGTCCGTACAGTGCACACTCACTATGCTTACTGCTACCGATGCCCCATGAACCTTGAGTACCCCTCCTGTGGGATCGAATGCGCAAAGCAGATTGAAAACCTGATTTTCCGAAAAGAACTGAGCCCCGAAGACACTGCTGCCGTTTTCACTGAGCCAGTACAGGGAGAAGGTGGGTACATAGTCCCTCCCCAGGAATTTCACAAGGAAGTAAGAAAAATCTGCACGGATAATGATGTCCTTCTCGTAGCTGATGAAGTCCAGACAGGCTGTTTCAGGACAGGCCCCTTCCTAGCCATGGAAAACTTTGAGGTAAGGCCTGATATTACCTGCCTTGCAAAAGCCCTTGGTTCAGGCCTGCCTATAGGCGCAATGATTGCGGACAGAACCCTTATGGACTGGCCTCCTGGTGTCCACTCTAACACCTTCGGCGGAAATCTCCTTTCTTCAGCGGCAGCTCTTGCTTCCCTTGAATTTCTGGAAAAGGAAAATACCGAGAACCATGTAAGGGAAATGGGAGCTCACATCCGGCAGCGCCTCAGGGAGCTGCAGGAAAATTTCCCCTGCATAGGAGACGTTCGCGGGCTTGGCCTTATGATAGGGGCAGAAATCGTAAAGTCCGACAAAACCATAGACCCTATCCGAAGGGATAGGATTGTCAGGGAAGCGTTTAAAGAAGGAGTCCTGCTCCTCCCCTGCGGAGACTCTGTAATCCGTTTCTCTCCACCCCTCGTCATGACCGATGAAGAGGCCGACCTCGGACTCGATAAATTCGAGAAGGCGTTGAGAAGAGCGGTGAATTAAATCAGATAAAAAGAGGTATTTTGCCTTAGTCTTTACTGCCTGGAAAACTTTTATATAATCCTTATAGAGAAGTGGCATAGAACTAAGAAGAGATCAGAAAGGGGGCCAGAGAAAACTGAATATCTTCGCGGCCATCTCAGTCCCAATTCACGGTACGAGCCTTGTAGAGAGCCGGGAAATTTCGCAGACATACCGTAAAAGGACGGGTATTTTTCTCTAAAAGGCAAAGTATATCAATTTCAAACGGCTGTTGGCAACCAGCTAGTGCATCGATTCCGAAATTAGCGAATAAACCACGGATAACACAGATGACCCAAATCCCTGTATGTCCGTGTCCATCCGTGGTTCTTTAAGTTTACATGCAGGTTTATTTCAAGTCCTGATTTCTGGCTATATTTTGGAATTTCAGTGCTGGTATCGTACAAATCGACAAATGAATTCTACAACCGGGGACACTTTACGAGATAAAAGGAAAGTTGCTGGAGTATAAAAAAGAAAGTGAACTCACTACTGCTAATCCTGAATCATTTTATGTTACTGGTAACAGACCAAAAAACCCCCCGGCTTCAAGGATTTTTCTTAAGGAACTTTTCTGAATGTGGCTACTTTGTGACCTTTAAGAGGCATCTATAGAAAGATGGAAGCAAAGAAGTCTAATCAGATAAAAGATTTTCAACATAAGCTTTTCAAAACTATGATTGAAAACACCAGAGCCAATGCAATAATTGTTGGTGATCTTAATGTAAAAAATATGGCTCAATCAAAGAAAGTAACTGGAAAAAGAAAACGTTCTATCACAGACCCGATGGTGTTAAGTCCGATAGGAATCGTGGTTACATAACCGTATTTTTTGGTTTAGATGATTATGTAACCTCTTCTGAAGTGTTCAAACACACTATAATCATAACCGTAACCGACATTTCCACCATTGATTTGTTTTGGAAAATCGGCAATTCCAAAATAATTTCCGGCAACATCTTCATCGGATTCTACCATTGTACCTGATACGGGAGCATGGTAGCGGTGATACACATTTGGCAGTAAGATACAGGAGACGGCTATTCCTCCTTCAAAATGCACTGCCAGCTTGGATTGGTTCAGCAACTGGCGAACATTCAGTTTCTGGGTTACGTCTATTGGAGTGTCAATTGGCAGGTTATCATCGATCATATTGATCACTGCATCTGCCGGAGACACCACAACAGAATCACCATCAACACCGCTGATTGGTCTTTTTCCGTCCTTCAATTCCCGGGTAAAAAATTGGTTAAACGATACATAGTCTCCTTCGGGGATAATGTAATCATTCATTTTACTGCCCAGTTCATTCATCCATTTTGCCACCAGTTCTTTTGAAGCAGGCGAATCCATTTTTTGCCTGTCTAATTCCACATAATAAAAGTCATCAAATTGCCCGGGTCAGTAGAAACAAACTCCAATCCTTCTTCATTTTTATAATACAACCAGCTAAATTTTTTAATATATTCCAGACCGGTGGTTAAATCCGAATTCCATACATACCAGGCCTGAAAAAAATTTCATAAATCTTCAATCGTAGCATCTTTCCAGTAATGTATTACATCCGGGTCCGCGTCTGGAAGCATGGGCTGAACATTTTTTACTGCAGCATTGTATTTGTCTGCAAATCCATGATAATTTTCTTCGTACCATGCAGCTATCAATTCGGTAAACCGATGACGTATGAGTTAATTTCTAATTTTTCTTGATTCATAATACCACCAATGTTTAAACTCTTAAATAAATCAAAAATAAAAAAAGGGAACCTGTTCATCACGCGCATAGTGTAAAATTTTTTACTGTATTCTGGTGTTTCAGCGTGTATATTAGGGGCTCTGAAGAATAAGAATTAAAAATACTATTATAATAAATATAATACATGTCCAAGTGAATTTTGCGGCAATTAAAGATAAAACAAAGGCTAATGATTGCTATTTTTAAAAAACCAGCTTCCCCAAACTAACGAAATTTTTTTAAACATCGCCACCTATTTAGTAGTATGAAGTATGAGGGTAATAATCGGGTGGAAAACAATAGTTCAGCTTTGCTTGTTTTTATAATTGTAATTGCAGTGGCTGTCAGCCTTTTGGGGATAATGGTAGCTATGAAGTAACCCATTTTATGAAGTGACCTATTTTATAGGAAGAAGCGTAAAACCCATGAAATCTTAATTTCATGGGATATAAGCGTCAGCTTCCTCATCTTCTTATTTTCTGCTGCAATATGTAATGATAGTTATTTTTCATTTAAGAGATTAATCGTAATTTAGGAAATCTTCCTTCCAGGCTCAACAGAAAAGATCAGACTTGGAAGATACATGAAACTAGCCCTGGTTTTCGATTCTGTATTTTCCCGAAATTACGGAATATTAAAAGAAAAGAGCAGTTTTACTACCCTAATGGAAGTCACTAACGATTTTTGCTTCCTTGCTTCCTTGCTTCCTTGCTTCCTGCTCTTTCACTTCTCCTTCGTTTCCATATCAGCCGGCCTGAGAGTAAGCAGCCTGCTCTCTATAAATCCCATGGGCAGGTCTGCCCCCAGGGTAAGTGAGCCGACCTTATTTCCTGCAAGAGTTCTTCCAGGCAGGTCAGGCATAATCTCAAGCCCTCTTCCTACAGGCTTTTCAGAGGTTTCGGTTTTGAGCCCGGAAAGAGGGCCGGGAAGAGTTCCGGATACAAGTCCGAGGGCAGCGTCGGAAGCAAGCCTTGGGAGGGCTTCGGAACTCAGGCGGGAATGCCCGAGGGGAGAAAGCCCCAGGTCTCGAGTCGGAGAGAGCCGGTTGTTAAAGTCTGGTAAAAGTCCCCTGAGCTGGTCAAGGTCAGGGCTTGAAAAAGTAGAAGACTCATAAATACAAGTGGACTGCCAGGCTGGTGGTTTTTCACTATTTTCACGGGCTGCATGGTCAGAAATGTGAGAAGGTAAAACGGAATCTTCGGATTTGCTGCTATTCATAGCTGTAAGGATTGTCACAATGGTATATCAATTATACGAGGACTTTTATTGGAGGTCTTTTCCTGCCCTTTTCAGCCATATTTTTTCAGATTCGACCACATATTCCTTTTTTTCGTTTATGATCTCTGAGACTCAGTGTCTTTCAGAATACTTTTTTTTTATATGTGAGTAATTTATTTCCTGATGGAGTGTTTTTCCCACTCGAACCTCTTTGAAGAACCTTCTTCTTTTTTATATATCCGGCTTCAAACAAAGCTCTACTCAGGTCTTAAACATGAATTGGAGTCAGATATTGATATTTCGAATCTCCAGCATTACCAGCCGGTCATATCAACAAAAAATAAAAAACTCCAGACCAGAATAGTTATCTTCTAACAAACGTTTGAGTTGAATTCTTTTTTATATAATATATCGCATAATACAGAATGGAGAGTGGGCAACTTTAAGGGGAAAAGTAAAGACTACCCTAATCCTGCAAGGGAACTTTTCAAAAGGAATCCAGGCCAGGTTGAGGAGTTTTTTACAGGCAGTTTATCCGGCTAAAAGAGATAAACCTGTAGATACTAGGGAGAAATCCAGTAAAGATCCAGAAGGTGTCCGAAGACGTCAATTGTCCTGCAACAGGATTTTCCGGTTAAAGTGCCAGGCACATTTCCAGCAGTGAGGTTATATACGTTCTAAAAAACCTTTTCGACAAGGAGCATCTCAAGACTGCTCATGTCAATAATTGTTTTGAGAATAATACCACATGGGGGAATTTTATGCAAACGAGTCCTATCGAAGTCCAGAAAGCTTTAAAGAATATGGATTATCCTGCAGAGAAGAAGAAACTTATCGAGCACGCTAAAAAACACAAAGCCAACAGTAAGGTAATGGAGGTTCTCGAAGAACTTCCGGAAAAGGAGTACACCAACGCTGCCGATGTCAGTAAGGCGTTCTCAGGAAAGTAACTTTGCTCAGAGTGAACCCCCCTCAGGTGGGAGGCAGCTTAAAATATGAATTCTGTTGAGCTTCAGGGATTTTGGGAGCTTTAAACTATCTGGTAACTCCACACAAAAGATAACCTGATAGGCGTGCCAAATGGGAAAAGATTCAGATTCAATAAATTTATTGTATTACTTATGGCGTTAAGATACTCCCTTGAACAAATCCCCAGCTTCCCATTTGTGGCAAGAAAAGATTCAGGAGGTTTTTAGCCCCCGTTTTTCAAGTCGTTTTTTTAGATTTATTAGCTTGTATAATTAGCCTTATCATTCCACATTTGACGCAAATAAATGAATTAAATAATTACTCCAGTTCTCTTTCTAACTTTGTTATATCGAACCATACCCTGAAAAGTTCACCTTTTCCTGTATCCCTTATGTCAATTTCTACGGGTTGAGCCAGTGTAGCTTTAATTGTTCTCCATTCTTCCCTGTGGGCGTCAATAATTTCCCAGGGTCCGGCAGAACGGTCTTTTGCTCTGTCCCTGGAAAGCTGTAAAAGCAAGTGTTTCTTTTCTGTAGGAGTAAGCTCTTCAATACCCTTGATTTCAACCTCGCTTACGGTGGATTTCCCCGTTCTGGACTGATCAACCATCGGTTCTCTGGATTCGTCTTTGCCTCTTTTTTCCATGAATTCACCTCCCCTTCCTGCATAAAAAATATTCATGGTGTAGGTCTGAAGGTTCGCGGGTCAAGGTAAATATTTCTCTGGCAGTAGCTGCAGATCGTCTCGAGGTGTTTTCCTGCAAGAAGAGCTCTCTCTACATTTTCTTCAGGAGAGATATACTGGGTCATTTCCTCTCCACAATAAGGGCATTTTATCTTCAGCCAGTCCAGTTTCGTGAGCTGCCTGATATTCTGTATGAGTTTTCCCAGAGCATCCTCATAGGCTTCAGGGTAAAAACTAATCGGTTGGAGATGGCGTATAAGGATGGGCAGTTCAATTCCTGCCTCTACCAGTGGAATTATTAACTGGTCGGTTCCTACAGCTAGCCCGATCTCCTGATTTACCTCAGGGGATACTATTCCCTCCTGCGTGATGATCGGGATGACGCAGTCTGACTGGCGGATGCCAAAACGTATTCTTTCAGCTAGGGAAAGAATTCGAGCTTTCCGGTACAGGGACGAAAAACTCTCCAGTTCAACTGTCCAGAGAGCTCGCGCCAGTTCCTGGGCAAGCGGTTCGTCCTGCTCGCAATGAGAAATGTAAATCTTTGTGATCATACCTGCTGTACTTGGTCCGTGTTATTTTGTTTTTCCGGACTTATGTTCGGTCTCCGGTTCAGGTTCAGGTATCGGTTCGGGTGAAGGAACCGGCTGCGGCTCCGGATCAGGTATCGGCTCAGGCTGAAAAGATGGTTTTCTGTCTTCTTTTCCCAAAAATAACTCCCCCTCTTTCAAGGACACTACTTTCTACAAAATTGCTCTACTGTCGGTCTGCTTTGTTATATTTGCTTTGTTATGAATTCAAGCTGCTAAATTTGTTCTGTTAAGATTAAATCCTTGAAAACGAATTTCAAATTGGCAATAACATGCTTTGCTAAGTGCCTTCTATTATGCAGTACCAGAATTATGCGTACCAGAACTGTGCAGCACCAGAATTATTCAGTGCCAGAAAAATGCGTCAATCAGAAGCTAACATCACGCTTGTGGCTTTAATTACTGCGTAGACTTCGCTCCCTTCTTTTAAACCCATATATTCAGCCGAGTTTTTTGTGATAATGGAAGTAATCTCCGCACCGCCCGGAAGTTCGACTACGATTTCCGAATTAACCATTCCGTGAGCTATTTTTTTGACTTTACCTTTCAGAACATTGCGTGCGCTTATCTTCATACCTATCCCCAATTCAGGTTTTTATTTGTTAATCAATAAAGGTTAGTCTTGTGAATTAAAGAAGCATAGGAACCTAGCTTTCTGAACTTAGTTACTTAACTTGTAACTATTCAGCCACTGATAAAAAAGTATGTTTTCTCAGTAAAATGCTTCAAAATAGTTACTTTTAATTTTAAGAAAATCAACAACTAAAGGGTTCGTTAGAGCTTTTCTCCTATATTTCACACACTGAACGAAATGATAATGGAGTGAATACACAGAATGGCCTCTACGATCAAGTTTATATTGCATAGTTTTTACTATATTGGTATAACTATAAGTGTAAATAATTATGTTATTGTTGTTTTGTAGAAGTTAACGGCTTTCATCCTCCACCTGTCGCTAACGCTCCGAGAAGGTGACTTCCCGCCTTAGAGTTAAAATTCAAGCTCCAGTCCCACAGGGCAGTGGTCTGAACCCATGACTTCGGAGTAAATCGGGGCAGCCTTTACATTTTCCCTGAGGTTTTCACTGACGAAGAAGTAATCTAGGCGCCAGCCAACGTTTCTTTCGCGAGCTCGGGTCCTCATTGACCACCAGGAATAGTTTTCTCCCTCTTTGTTGAACATGCGGAAGGTATCAAGATATCCGGCTGCAAGGAACCTATCCATCCAGGCTCTTTCTTCGGGGAGAAAACCTGAAACTGTCTCGTTTTCTCTGGGCCGGGCAAGGTCGATTTCTCTGTGGGCTGTATTGACATCTCCACAGATGACAAGCTTTTTGCCTTCGGCTTTAAGGGTGTTTGCGTAGTCTAAAAAAGCGTCGTAAAAAGCCATTTTATATTCCAGGCGTTCCTGGGAGGCTTTGCCGTTTGGGAAATATATGTTCATTAAAATGAAATCTTCGTAATCAATCCTGAGAAAACGGCCTTCTCTGTCAAACTCCTCAATTTCCATTCCGGTTTCGACATTCAGGGGTTTTTCCTTTGAAAATGTCCCGACCCCACTGTAGCCACTTCGTTCCGCAGAGACGAAGTAATTGTAGTAGCCTGGAATGTTCTTTGCTTCCCTCGGAAGCTTGTCCGGAGAGGCTTTGGTTTCCTGGATGCAGATGACATCGAATTTCTGCTCCAGCAACAAATCCAGAAAACCCTTCTTCATTGCAGCTCTGAGGCCGTTTACATTCCAGGAAATAAGGCTATAATGTTCCGGCATTTTTTACCTCTGTGTTTTTTCAGATCAAATCGATATAAAGTTATTCAGGACTGAACATAAGGTCATAAAGCCATAAAGAATTTATTGATTCACACGTCACACAGCCATAGGATCAACTGATTTACTATGAAATATCTGATTTACTATGAAATTATCTGGAGTTTCAGTAAATAAAAGCTTCTTTAAACAGCTTCCGGTATAAACTGAGTGAAAAAATAAAATAATACTTCTGATAATTATTATAAGTATACATTTAAGCATATTCTGAAGACAGCTTCAAAAGCGTCGAATTATAAGCCAAAAAAATAAGGAAGTCTTATGGATTTAATACGGATTATATGCGTAATGCTTGCAGTTGCACTTTTTCTGGGCATTCTTACCTGTGGTACTCAGGACGAACCGGCAGCAGTTGCGGAGGAACTCGATAACAAAACCGTGGACGACTCTCCCTCAGGAATGACCGAAAAATCTCTGGCTTCAGGAGAAAACACAACAAAAGAACAGGCTGTTCTGGGACCTGCACCTCCAGACTCTCTTATTCTTGCAAAAGGGAAGAGTAAAATGGCAACTGAAAGGAGAGAAATCGAATATAAAGTCAGGGCCACAGTCAGACTTATTGAGGGACAGGGAGAAATTGAGGGACAGGGAGAAAAGCTCTTTCTTAAATTCAGAGAAGAAAACTCTCCCTGGTACAATAATGGCTTCTATATTTTTGTCTGGACAATAAATGGGACTCAGGTAGTCTACCCTCCCGACACAGGAAGTGAAGGAAAGGATATGAGAGGGCTTCTAGACGCAGACGGCAAGCCCATAGGGGAACTCTTCATAGAGGCAGTTCAGAGTGCAAATGGCGAAGGATGGATAGATTACAACTGGCAGGAAGCAGGAAATTCCGAACCTTCCCGCAGGTTCACCTTCGTTAAAAAAGCTACCTTTGAAGGGCGGGTTTACATCGTAGGATCAAGCTTCTACGTGGATGATCATATAATATGCAAGAACCTCAGCGACTGCATATATCTTGAAGAGCCCGGAAATATCCATGTTGTGGAGCTGCTGAACCCCGGAAACGTTAATAGAAACCTTGACCTGAACTACAGCGTCGCCCATGCAGTTATTGAACCTGGCGAAAATATCGCCCCTCATCTGATGAACAATCCTGAAGTTCATTATATCCTCGAAGGGGAAGGCATTCTTTATATCGACGGGATCACGGTTAAACTGAGCAAGGACCAGCTCATATATATCCCTGCAGGTGCTGTTCAAACCACATACAATACCGGAAACACGACTCTCAAATTCCTCGCTATAAACCAGCCTGGATGGTCAAAGAAAAATATTGAAATCTTTGAATAAAGGAGATCCCGATATCAATTGAGATAATCCTTAAAGAAACTCCGGGTCACTTTCGTATATAATACATAACTCCCAGCTGTCAAGGCTGCCTTCATTTCCTTCTGCCTGGTCTGCGACCTTCAGGGTCCAGGCCCCTTTCATCTCTTTATTCACAGCAGGCAGCAGGACCTCATCAGATTCGGTACTGAACATTTTCTTGAGATCTTTTCTCCCATATCCGGCTCTGTTATGCAGTACCAGTTCCTCCTCGGAAGGCATGACGAGTACGGCTCTCAGGTCTCCTATCGAGGGGTGGGTAATTTCCAGGGACACACCGAAGCTTACTATTTTTCCCCTTCTTTCGATCTCAATGAGGCTTTCTACGCCTGCGGGATCGTTATCGGGAACTTTGAGGAAGGGAAAAATCTCCCTTTTAAGTTCTTCCTTTTCGACCTTCTGTACCAGAAACTTAATTCCCCAGCTGTGGAAAGAACCTGTATGTTTCCTTGCAAGATCCTCAACCTTTAGAATCCATCTTCCCCAGACCCTTTCCCCTATACAGTCCATGAGAGCAGGAACTGAGCCCGAGTTATATGTTCTGACAAGGCTCCTGTCCTTCCGGGCTAGCCGGTCATGCAGGACTATGCTCTTTCCGGCAGGTGTAAACAGTTTAATTCTGAGGTCCCTGAGATAGGAGTGCTCGATATTTACACTGACCCGGATGTCTTTTATAAGCCCCTCTTCCGAAACATAAATGGAACTCAGGACTCCATCAGGGCTCACATCCGGGATAAGGATCCAGGGAGAAACCTCCTTTTCAACCAGAAACAGGCCTTCAAGGTCTCCTGCCGGTTTTCCAAGGCCTACTGCAGCCCAGGCATTTTTGATTGCCGTGTACTCGGGCCCTTTTTCCCCATACAGCTGGCGACAGGCGTTCAACAGAGCATACCTGGCTTCCCGGAACGTCCACCTGCTAAGGGTCGCACTGCACAGGTATGCGGTAAGAGCAAGATAATAGATCTTTTCGGCTTTCTCTCTGGGAATTCCTTTGACTTTAATCCCGTAGTGTGTCCCGCCCTCAATGGTCAGATAAGCGGCCTTGTTAAGAATCCCGCTGTTCAGGTGAATATACCCTGCCTGGTTCCTGTGAAGGTCAGGGACCTCCCCGGGAGCAAGCTGCATGTAATTGTCAATGTGGTCAGGCTGCCAGAACCTTGGAGGGTCGGAAAGGTCCCTCAGAGCGTCTCCTTCATGAAAAGGGGTGTAGACTCCTTCCCCTATTTCCCAGTTCGTGATCTTCTCTTCGTTTGAGATAAAAACTGCAAAAACATCTGCAAAGGACTCATCAAGAGCTCCGGCTTCTTCACAGTACACGAATTTGGCTGTCTGGGCGGTAACGGCATGTGTCAGCTCATGAGCTACAATGTCGAGCGCAAACGCCATGGGTCTCCAGCGAAAACCATCTCCGTCCCCAAAAACAAGCTGTTTGTGGTAGTCGCTCCAGAAAGAATTGTTGTAGTTTCGCTGAAAGTGGACCGTAGAAACGAGAGGTGAGCCTTTATTATCATAACTGTCCCTTCCGAAAGTGTTTTTATAGTAATCGTACACTATTCCCATATTTTCATGAGCTGCTCGGGCTACCTCATCTGCGACAGTCTGATCGTTTTCAAGCAGAAGTTCGCCGGGCAGGGAAGATTCGTTTTTTGCAGTGTATGTCTTTCTAAAAAGGGCGGACCTGATCTGGGAAAAATTGTAAAGCTGCTCGCCGGTATGGGCATCAATGAAATGGAACTTCCCTGCAAACCCTTCGGCAAATATGGACTCAATCTGCCAGACCAGATGAAGCCTTTTCAGGTGGAGCTTTTTCAGGGGAGGCTGTTTTTTACTGTCCCGAAAAAGCATCAGCCTTGAACGGGGAATCGTAACAACGTGTTTTGAGCCAATACTCCGACGGACAATTTCAATAGCTTCTTCTATTTTGATTTTCGGCTCAAGGGCAACACGTACCTCGGTCACGCGAAAATCTTTGTATGCAATCACTTCCCCGGCGGGGTTTATGTGGACCTGGACAGATCCCTCGAACACAGGGATGCCTTTTATGTGCTGGAGGAAAATCACATGGTGAAACCCGGAAAAATCGGTCTCGGCACTGAAAAGCTCCAGGCTCTCATCAAGCCCGGGCTGCTTGTCCAGAAGCACCCTGTATTCTTCCAGAAACTTCCTTGCTATCGTTTCAGGACTTTCGGCTGATGGCTTTGAAAGGGTGCCTTTGATGAATTTAGGAATCTTCATGCGGGAATCCCAGATAATTTCAGATTCGGGGTCGATTTCTTTTAGTTTCTCGGCAGCTTTTGCCTGCTTTTCACTCAGTTCCGGCATATTTCCCTCAGCTTTCCAATTCCTTTTCTATACAATCCCCGGCTATATTCAATCCCTGTCTGTACGGTTCTTACTTGATTCATCCCTTTTTGTGGCCACTACTTAATTTGATCTGATTAAATTTAAAGCTAATTTGAGCTTTATTTAATTCCTGTTTTTAATTCCTGCCTTTACCCGCCGTCTGAAACTTAAATCAGGAACCTGACCCGCTAAGCCCAAATGAGAGGGGTCAGTCGGGAGGCATGATCTCCGTAAGGATATTCCAGCAAACCAGAAAAAAGGCCAGAATGTAAAAAATTACGACTGCAAACCTGTCTATGCTTTCCACCCACTGCAGGATCCTTGTCCAGAGCAGGGAAAAGAAAACAGCCGAGAGGTAAGTTAAAGGAGAAGTCCACCCGAAGAAGGAAAAAACAAGATAAAGCTGAGCAAACGCAAAAAAGCCCATCCCTGCCGGAAAACAGAGATAAGTGGAATACATGCCTGCAAAGTCGGTACCTGCGGTATAAGGGAGGTGCGGGATAAGAGACACGGAGGCAAAAACCAGGAACTGCCAGCTTTTTAGAGTCTTTTTTAAGGGTTTTATCTTATGCCTGCGCCTCATATATTCCCCTGGAATTTTAGGGGTTGATCGTATATTTTGCTTACTCTAAAACAGGATTTCAGGGTATGAGGAAGAAAAAAAATATCGGATAAAAAAAATGGCATCATTGATGGAATACCTGTTGTTTTCGACTACAGTGAGCATGGAAGCACAGGGTTGTTTTTATGGAAGATCTTTGAAGAGTAAGTCGAGATTTTTACGAGTTTAATATTATATTTTGAAAGTTAAAGCTTCAAAAAAATAACCTTTATGAATATATTACGAGAATTTCTTCAACCTGCCTTTTGCGTTCATCACGTTCTTCTGTTGTTAGAAGCCTTTTTTTCGATGAGAAGTTCGATAGGGCATAAAGAAAAGAGGTTGATTCCAGGCTTTTGATGTATTTTCATTGATGCGGCTGTGGGTATAGAGAAGACCTGAGGAGAGGTTTTTATGGATTTTTGGAAGTGTATTGGGTGAAGTTTCGTTTGATATGTCAGTTGATCATTGTCCTTATAAAAAATAGTGAGGGTTATTTTCCGGTTCTGACTCTCGTCAGGTAAGCTCTGCAAAAAAGTGTTATCTTTCCGCTCCTAGAGTATTTTAACAATCTGCTGGTACAGAAATTGATGAAGAAAGTATACTCTATAGGCGGTGGTGAGAACATACCCCGTTGCAAGCAACGGGGTGCGCCAGCGCAACTTTGATTTGTAAACCTTATTTTGCCTACAATAAAGATTCCGTCATCCTCTGCATACGTCGGGTGGTCTTTCCCCAATGTATCCAACCAATCGCCATCTAATTATACGTGCCTTCAAACATTCCATAAAGTATTCTCCACCTAATGTATTTTGGCCAGCTCTCACATGAGTTGCTCTTGATCCTAAGCCTAGTGACCGCGCTCCATCTTCTAATTTTTCCCCTGTACCTGAATACCTAAACTCGCCGGTCAAGTCTATACCATCTTGAACTGTAAATTCTACAAGGTGATGCGATCTATTCGCACCAAAATATCCTTTGGCATAGTCAAAACTTTGAGTGATACCCTGATAACTTTCTTGAATATCAAAATACCCTGTTTGACTTAACTGATTGTATTCCATTTCCTGCATTGCTCGAAAATATATCTGGATTCCTTGTCTCGGTGGAATAGTACTGTAAAATATTTTACCTCCATGTCCCAGTTGCCGATCCTCATAGAATTTACCCGGCTGCCTTTGTATGAGTGTTGTTGTGTTATTAATAAATGATTTCTCAGGAATAAATTGTGTTTGAATAGAGGATTCTATTACTTTTTTATCAAGTTCCGTCTTTCTATTAATTATTAGTTGCAAAGCCCTATTTCCTGCTATATCTGCTTCCTTTTCTAACACCACATCATCATTTACTGCCACATCCTTCAATTGCATCGTTGGCTTTACTCTTCCCTGAACCTGCTGCACCACATGCCAAGCCTCATGCGGTAAATGTCTCTCCTGCCCCGGAGCTACATGAATATTAGTTCCCTGAGTATATGCCAAAGCTCCTACTTCAGCAGGTTTATCCGAATTGTAATGCACCCTTACATCGCTCATATCAATTCCAGAAAGGCTCTCCACGCCAGCCTTGAGGTTATCAGGCATTCCGGTATTATTTTCTCTCTTTGGCTGAAGAGGTTCTTCCTCCTCTGACTCTTTTCTCTGAATGCATGAAGGACAGGCTACTTGCTCAGGGTTGCTTTCAAAAACGCCTTGAAGAGGATTTTCCTCTTCTTCCGGAACTTCTTGGCGCTGAATTGTATCAATCATTTTCCCTTGAATAGTTTCCTCTTCTTCTGGGATCTCCTGTCTCTGCACGCATGAAGGACATGTTTCTTCCTCTTCCAGCTTTTGACGCTGAATCAGCACCTGTTGATCCGTTGAAGGGCTTCGTATTTCTGAGAGCAATCTGCCAACTGCCCTATTTCCGATGGTACGCTGGAGATGTAAAACATCTGCTGGAGTTAGAGATTTTGGATTGATTCTGGAACGCTGGATGATAGCTGCAGGATTTGATACAGGAGTCTGGATTATGAGAGTAGATCTTCTTTGAGGAGAAGATTCCGGTTTCTTCGATTGTTGAATTTGATGGTGCTTGGACATGATTGAACTCTCCGTGGGGTCATGATATAATGTTGCAAATCAGTTTTTGCATATAATTTGGAGGCAGACATCTTCTCAAATTAGAAATTATCCTTTTTATGTCCTCAACTGCCTGCTAAATCCATTTTCAGCTTTTTTAATTAAAAAAGAGCTTTTTACTTTATTTTTCACTTTATGTAGACAATAATTTTACTTTTCGATATTTCTGCACCATTTGAAGAAGATATCGGGATAAAGGAGGTTTGTTTTTGATTTTTCCGGTTATTTCTCCTTCGTTTTTGGTCTCTATCTGGTTCCGGTTTTTATGTCCTTACTCAACGGGAGCATTGTCCAGCTAGGGAACGTATTCCCATTTCCACAGGCTGTGGTTTGAATCATTTTCAGCCATTGAGTGATTGGAAGTGTTTATGAAAACCACAGGATGTTCCTTTTGAATAAAATAGTACTTAACATCGTGTTCGGGGGCAGGTTTTACGGAATCCCCGTGAATCGAGTCCTGTTCAAGGTCTTTTATCTCATAGAAGTTGTTAAAAAAAGAGTGTTTTCGCAGCTGTTCATTATTAAAGATGATTGAAACCTCGACTTCACAGTACCTGTCTCCCGTTATGTACGGGGTGCAGTGTATAACTCTGGTGAAGTTTTTCATATAGTCTGCTGCAGGTTGATAAATAACGGGGAGAATGGTTCCGGGAAATATATCGTCCCCTGGCTCCAGTTTTATATCCTCTATATCGTTCATATCAAATATGTTGTTACTTTTTAGTGAAGGATTGGAGGTCTCCTCGTATATTGACTCATAAAACCTGTAAACACGGGAGTCTTCAAGCGAGTGCCCTTTCTTTGTCTACTCCCAGACCCAGCAGTTGTCACTGAACTGAATTTTGTGTCCCATCTTCTTCCCATGTAGGAAAACCAGAGTTCCATGCTATCTTCAGGAACTTTTTCTTTTGATAGGTTTTCCCTGATATGACATCTCTCTGGATGGAAATGAGCTTTGAAGATTCGGAAAACTCTGGCAATTTCTCTCAACCCCATTTATTCCTATTTTTAGAATCGATAAGTTTCTTCAAGTGGAAATCAATTGAGCACAAAAAAGATTACAGTCATATAATTAAAAAAATAAGGATGCAGTTAAAGGATGCATTTTTCTTTCTAATTAGGGAATTGAGGCATAAAGATGCCTCTTTGATAACCCTTGGTTACATTGCTACTGAAATTTGCAACAGGAATTACAGGTTCAGTACTGGAGAGTATATGTAAACTGCTCGAAGGCGGTAAAGGCCAGATTCCTTCATTCATCGGTCCTAGCCTTCAGCCGCGTTAACTACAAGAATAGTTTTACTATCCATGTTCGTTACTCTACTTTATTATCTCTGTTACTTTTTTCGTTATTATCTCTGGATTATCGCAACTCCGACAGGAGACTTTCCTACAGATATAGTGGTTATAATATTGTCTGTTTCTGTATCGATTATAGAGACACTGTCAACGCCGCTGTTAGTAACATAAATTTCTTTTCCATCTGGGGTGACTTTAACGTCACTAGGAGAGCTTATCTCGCTTACGGTATAAACTATGTTTGTAACAATGTTGTTTGAGGTGTCAATTACAGAGATAATCCCATCGTTGTAGTTTGTAACGTATACTTTTGTTCCATCTGGCGTGACTGCAACTCCTCGAGAACTGGTCCACAAATTCACCGTGGTTGTAACATTATCTGTTATAGTATCAATTACGAAAACTCTATTGCTTTCATCATTCGTCACATATACTTTTGTTCCGTCCGGCATGATTGCAACACCCCATGGATCGTCTGTTTCCAGCGTAGCAGTAATGTTGTTTGTGGCGGTGTCAATTACAGAGATATTGTTGCTGCCGGAGTTTACCACGTATAGTTTCGTTCCATCCGGTGTAAATACAATTCTTTCTGGAGTGTCTCCCACATTAACTGTGTCAATAATCTTTCTTGTTATGGTATCGATTATAGAGATAGTCCCATCGCCTGAATTTGTAACATATACCTTTGTCCCTGCAGGGTTGACTGCAACTCCCACGAATGTACCGTTTCCTCCTGCACTCAACGTGTCTATAACAGTTTTTGTAGCTGTGTCAATTATAGAAATACTGCTTGAGTTTTCTGACCCGTCACCGGAGTTCGCCACGTATACTGTCCCATCTTGAGTGACTGCAATTTCATAAGGATTGATTCCTACAGATATATTGCCTGTAATTTCCCTTGTTGCGGTGTCAATTAAAGAAACAGTTCCGTCGCCTTTCGTAACATATGCATAAACAGGAAATACCAATATTGTAGAACGTTTTGAATCTGTACCATTTGCATTGTTTACAGTTAGGGAAGCGGTATAGTTGCCTGCTGCAGAGTAAGTATGCACTGAATTTTGCCCGGTAGAAGTAGCTCCGTCTCCAAAGTCCCAGTTCCATTCCGTTGCATGTTCCGAGAGGTCGGTAAACTGGACCGAGAGAGGAGAATAACCTCTGGTGACATTAGTACTGAAACTTGCAACTGGTAATGCGGGTTCTTGAACAGGCTCCGATCGTTTTAGGACCGTTATTACTGCAAACGCAGAATCCGTACCGTTTGTATTGACTGCAGTCAGATTAACAGTATAATTACCAGCAAAGGAGTAAATATGAGCCGGATTCTGCTCGATTGAATTAGTTCCGTCTCCAAAGTCCCAGTTCCATCCGGTTGCATTTTCTGAGAGGTCTGTAAACTTAACGGAAAGGGGAGAATAACCTTTGGTGGTACTACTTGTAAATTTTGCAAAAGGAAGTAGAGGCTCTACAGGTGAATTGAATGATTTTTCGAGAACCGTTATTCTGGCAAATGCGGAATCTGTGCCGTATGTATTGGCTGCGGTCAGTGAAACGGTATAGATTCCTGCTGCAGGGTAATTATGTACCGGGTTCTGTTCGGTTGAATTAGTTCTGTCTCCGAAGTCCCAGTTCCATTCCGTTGTATTGCCCGAGAGGTCTAAAAATTGTACAGAAAGAGGAGCATAACCGGATGTGACATTATTGCTGAAATTTGCAACCGGAAATTTTGTGTCGAGATCAGGCTCTTCGCTTTCTCCGCTTATTGCCAAAGGGACAGCAAACATGGTCACTAGTGCTATAACTGCTACGGTCGCAAGTGCAATTTTAGTAACTGGCTGAATTAAGAAATATATCAGGTTTTGAATACAGGAGGTCTCACAAGTAAGCTGTAAGTTTTCCAGCCAGGACTCTGAACCCTTTGCCGGTTGAATATGGTTTACCGATTTTAGAGTGTTTTCCAGTTCATTCTTGAAATAGGATTCTTTATCAAAATATTGTTCAAGCTGATCATCTGACAGATTTTTGACCCTGACTTCGAGCATCTTTCTCTGGATTTGTGTTAGGCTTTTGATAAGCTTTTTAGTTGATTCTTTGACCACGTAGCTGACAAAAGTCAGGGTGAAAACCTTTACACTTTCCTTTACATCCTGCTTAATGTCGTTCATGATCAAGCTTCCTGTTATCGATTTTGTTATCAATCTCTTTGCAGATCCTTTTCTCGCAAGCCTCCAGATTTTCATCCAGATCCCTGTTGAATTCATCCTGCAGGCAGTCAAAAAAGCTCCCGAATATCAGGTCAGTAGGAAATTTTTTTCTCATATCCCCACAGGAATTGCCGATGCACTCTTTTATCTTCTTAACAGATGTCTCGACACAGCTTTTTAAGCCAGAAGCAGGTCTTTTGTCAAGCTCAAAATCAGTGTTCTTTATTTCCTCGATCGCTTTATCACATGCCTCCTCCATTTTCTTCTTAAAAGAAGGACTGATCTTCTCCCTGTATTTGTTTCCAACAGTATGCTTGATCCTGAAGCGTGTGGTTTCGTCTGAGGAGGTCTTGAAGGCATCTTTCAGAATCTCTTTCATACATTTCACCTCGATTTCATCAAAGCCTTTATCCATGCATTCCCTGATGCCAGCTACAAAACCTTTCTTTATACCTTCGCTAAGCCCTTCATTGAAACCCTCGTCCATGCCTTCGCGGATGTCCTTAGCCATCGTTTCGTATTTGCTGCAATAATCGTTTACAGGAACCTCTATTTCTGTCAAAATATAACCTCACATTAGAAAGTTTCTGATAGATTAAATGAAGTAAATGGACGTGATATTCAGTGTATCTGGACGTGAAAATTAATTTTAAATTGAAAATCGAGCACATTATACTGCTTTAAAAATTTAGGGATCCTTGTGCTTATGGTTTCAGTGATTATGTCACGAACCATCCAGAAAATGGTTTGAAATAAAAAATCTGAAAAATAGAATAATCTTAAGATTCAGTTTGTTCGCAAATGCCTTTAACCGTCTGAACAGAACAGTTCAAAAAACTCGACCGCTTAATGAAGGAAAAAATAACCGAAAATTAGTTACCTGAATTTATTTTAGTTATCAATTTTGTCATGTATGCCACCCTTTGATTTTTTGATAATTTTATCCCTACATCAACTGGATTAAAGAGATTTATTCTCTATAATTGAGGGCTCATAAGTCTATTCTAGAACTCAAAAATTTGATTTTTGAATCGTATTTGGGACAGTCAATCGAATATCTGATCATGAATAACAATCCTGAAACTCTGACTGATTTAGAATAGAACAGCTTTTAGGATAGGCTCGAATATTAAGACACGCTCTGAGACACGATGTATGTAAGTCCTATAGGTGTTATATAGATTCAGATTCGCTTGCAGTATCAAAATCATGTTGAAATTGTGGCGAAATGCCTTGGTTTTTAAAGCCTTTGTCAGGTATAATAAGAGAAGGTGCATTAGTCTTTAACCAATCATCAATAGCTTCTTTGATTTCTGAGTCATTCGCACCCTTTTTTAATTTATCTTGTAAATACTTTAAAATGAAATTATCGACGAGAGATATCAGGGAATTTACAGTTTCCCAATATGCGCCTTGGTGCTGATTGAATTTTTCCTTTGGAATACCTAGCAAGTGTAAAAATATTGTACAAGCAGCACATGGTCTTCTTTGCCCTGCAACATAATCAAATTCTTTTATTTTTGTTGCAATTTTTGTTTCGGCGTGTTGGCCTTTCAAACCAGAAACAATAAAATATTTATAACCTTTAAATGCACCTTTAAGTTCATCTATCAATTTCTTTTTGTGCCTTTTTACTCGGACATCGTCTTCTTTTTTTTGGTTGGCAAGAGTCAATATGGCAGACTCATCACTGGGTAACTCACTCTCATTAGAATTTGATGAAATATAAATCTCTTTCTTTTTTATGTTGATTGCGGCTTGGACTTCTTGATAAGATTTATTTGATGAGTTAATTACTGTGGAAAGATGTCTTAAAAAATTAATCTCAGCTAGTTTCTTCTCCGGTTTTACTTCTTCTACTTTTTTTGGTCTTAGTAATCTGGTCTTATGGATTCTTCCGATTACCTCTAAGTCTTTGCTATTGTCTGTTATCGCAGCTTTCAGTGCCGACATCGCCATAGCTTTTACTCTTGCTTTGGAAACAGTTCTTTTGGTAACTCCCTTGGTAACGCCCTTGGTAGCGACAGTTTTTTTAGCTTTTCTGCCTAGCTGTGCCACTGGTGTTACTGCTTGTACTAGGGCATGCTGTGGCAACGTATGGTTTTGCTCCGATGGATGAGAGGCAATATTTGAAGAATTCCATGGGTTAACCGAAGATCCTGCATTGGAATCCATCTCGCCTTTGAGTTGTGCGTTATTTACCAACATCTTTGTTCCCATCACATCCGCTTCATGCTCCAGCCCCTCATCATCATTGACCGAAACTCCATCCTTCAACTGTATTGTCGGATTTACTCTTCCCTGTGCCTGCTGAACTACATGCCATGCCTCATGAGGCAAATGCCTTTCCTGCCCCAGAGCAATATGAATATTCGTTCCCTGAGTATACGCCAGAGCCCCTACTTCAGCAGGTTTATCCGAATTGTAATGCACCCTTACATCGCTCATATCAATTCCAGAAAGGCTCTCCACGCCAGCCTTGAGGTCATCAGGCATTCCGGTTTTATTCTCCCTTTTTGTTTGAATAGGTTCTTCTTCCTCAGGGATTTCCTGCCTCTGTATGCATGAAGAGCATGTTTTGCCCTCAGGTTTACTTTCAAACATGCCTTGAAGTGGCTCTTCTTCCTCCGGTATCTCCTGCCTTTGGACTGGTGCCTGTTGAACCTTTGAAGGGCTTTTAATCTCTGACAGCAGCCTGCCAACTGCCCTGTTTCCAATAGTACGCTGGAGCTGCAAAACATCTTCCGGAGTTAGAGATTTTGGATTGATTCTGGCACGCTGGATGATAGATGTAGGGTTTGATACAGGAGTCTGGATTATGAGAGTAGATCTTCTTTGAGGGGAAGATTCCGGTTTTTTCGATTGTTGAATTTGCTGGTGCTCGGACATGATTAAAACTCCCCTTAGAGGTCGATGAGTTCATTTAAAAAATATTTTGAAAATAGTAACGAATGTACGTTTTGCCACTGTATGAAAAAGTACATGCTTTTCTATTTTTAGAAGGATCACGAAAAGAGAAAGTCTATTTTAGACAACTTTGACATTAGGTGTGAAATTATCCTCAGGCCCGTTTGCGTCCTTCAGGGCTCGTTTATATACTCCATTTATCTGTTGGCTGCCTGGAATAGCAGCTTTTATTTTCCATGAATGATTTTCTGGAACACCAGTATAATCTTCAGGGGCTGGATCCGAGTATATCTATCGTTAAGAGCGAAAAAACTCGTTCAGGTTTAGTTGCGGTACATAGTCTGTGGACGGTTTTTCCTCGAGTTCAAGGTAAAAAATATCTCCTTTTTCGAGACTTATGCTTTTTCCATGCTCCTGTTTGTTTTTCACGGTTGTAAAGCTAAAAAAGGGTAAAAAAGTTGAATAATTATAGATGTAGTCATACACACAATAAAATACAACATTTACACTTTGTGAATTAGTTGCATAATGACACAGATTCAAAAATGTACTAAATTTGTGCGTTGACTAGAATTTACTTCATAAGTGGGGAATCTTACAAGACCTTATTCTGGATCCCCAATTTCCATTTCTTTTTTATGGACCCACAGGTGTTTCCGAATTTTGATCTACTGGTTCCTTCACTTCTCCTGTACTGCCCTCAGCTCCATTCAGCTCCTCAAGCACCTGGATAGCACCACTTATACGCAGCAGTGTATCTCTAAGGTTTGCCTGTTTGCTTTCAAGATCTGCGAACATTTTCTGGCCGGATTCGAATT